>JBMLPQ010000050.1:0-4043 GCA_049242025.1 Sediminibacterium sp. | reverse complement strand
CCATAAATATCTAACCATTCACCTGTTTTTTGAATTTCAGATGTGAGTTTAGAAATATATTGTTCAATGTATTTACCCGCTGCTCCATAATAGCCGTCCAAAAAATCTGTCATAACCGAATCCACATTAACCATTGGATTCCACAACAATCGAGCGATTAAATATGCTTTCAATTCAGAAAACTCATGACCAATACTTGCATTAGTTTGCTGAAAATGTGCATTTACATTGTTATTGGTGAAAAACTGAATATTCTTTTGTAGCGTATGTAAATTGGGGAATGGTGAAATATGGTGTGAAAAATTGACTGTATAATCCCATAAATATATATTCTGACTAATTTTCCCCCAGTCAGTTATATCCTTAAGAAAAGAAACACTAAGGCTGTCATTTATGATGGCTTTACTCCTATTTAATTCTATGGTGCAAAGCATTATCTGAACATTACTCGCGGGTTTTATTTTTTTCGGTGCTTTTCGTGAATATTGATATGCTAATGTTGAAATAATTTTATCTGGAAATTGAGCTGCAATCTTATTTACAAAATGAATGACTGGCCCTGCTGGTGATCCTTCATCTGCAATTATTTTAGCACATGCATCACACTGGCAATAAGAAAAATTATCCCCTTGACTTACAGACCATAATTTTTTGTTTGGCTGTTTGGTCATCTCTTCTTTTAATGTTTTAACTGCTATATTATATACCTCAGAATTAGTCAGGCATAGTTGATCAATAACTCGTTTATTACCCATCAATGCAAAGTAATCTGGGTGTTTTTCAAAGTAGGTTTCCCATGGCACTAATCGATTGAATGTATGCACATAAAAACCTTTTGCAAATTCTTCATTGTGGTCATTCAGCCTCTGCCAATTTCGATAGTTTAAATGTTGTTGAGTTAAATCTCCATTTACAATTCGAAGCTGATTTATTGGCTTATCCATTTCAGTTAAAATGGGCAGTGCAATTGTTTTCATTCGGGGAAATACTTCAGCGTTGGGCGCATACATTCTACAACCTAAATATTTTTCGAGTAGATGAACAACACCATAAATGGAACCTTTCTTTCCGCCTGATACAATCAGAATACTATTTTCATGCGTAGCAATTAAAAATGCATCATCAATAAGTTGTTTTCGCTTTAATTCAAACTCGCTGCTAAGATGTACTTTGAGGCTTTGTGGAAAGGCTAAAACAGTCTCGTTTGAATTAAATTCATCAATAAATTCTGAAGGAAAGATATATATTGATTTTAGGCTGTTTGTCTGATTATTATCTAGAATTTTTAATTCACAATCAGCCATTTTTGTAATTGTTGATTGTAATAATTGCGCAGCCTCTTCTTCAGCAATTGCTGGCTTCTTAGGAAAGATAATTGAAAATTGAGGCACTCCATTTTTAACAACGATTATTTGTTCTTGAGCAAAAAAATGAAGTGGTGCAAATAAAAAAAACAGGATAAAGTAATTCTTGAGGGGCATTTAAATAATTTTTATTCCGCCACCAATCTTACTATCCTACCAGGTCCTTCTATGGAAACATAAATAGAACCATCAGGTGCTTGGCGCACATGACGAATGCGGCCTACTTTATCTAGGAGTTTGTGTTCTTTTACTACCTTGTTGTCCTTGATTTCAAGGCGTGCTAAAAATTGAAATGCTAAGCCTCCAACCAATAAATTGCCTGTCCAGCTTTTGAATTTTTTATCGGTGATAAATGCCATTCCACATGCCCCAATAGATGGTACCCATTTGTGAACAGGGTCGGTAACGCCCGCCATTGTTGGACTTGCAGAAACTGGTTTATCATCGTAATTAACCCCGTATGAAACTAAGGGCCAACCATAATTATTGCCTGCTTTAATAATATTCACTTCATCTCCCCCTTTGGGTCCATGTTCTGCTTCCCAAATCTCTTTGGTGAATGGATTATACACCAAGCCCTGTGGGTTGCGGTGTCCATAGCTGAAAACGGTTGTGGGCGATGAATTTCCTGTTAATACAGGATTCCCAGCTGGTATGCCCCCATCTTGGGTAATACGATGTACTTTGCCCCAAGTACTATTTACGTCTTGAGCATTCTTATTGGGTGAATTGGCTCCTCCATAACTGGTAGCTCCTCCTTCCCCAACGCTTACAAAAAGATTTCCCGCTTCATCAAAATCAATTCTACTTCCATAATGGCCGGTCATGGTGTTTGCCGAATTGGAAGTCAATAAAATTTTGGGTTCGGTAATTTGGTCGTTTACTAATTTAAAACGCATCAAATTGAAACTTCCACCGCCACCAGGATGATTTCCAGCATAACTAATGAATACCCATCCATTGCTATTGAATTGAGGCGATACGCGAACGTCTAATAAACCTCCCTGACCGCTGGTATTAATAGTAGGAAGACCAGTAATTTCGGTGATTTTATCCCCGCTTTTACGATGCAACTTCCCTTTCTTTTCAGTGAATAGTAAATCCCCATTGGGTAAAAAATCCATACCCCAGATGACTTCATATCCAGTAATCAACTGTTCCGTTTTAACGGTTGGCTCATTAGTCATTTGCGAAGTATCTTCAACTGCTCCTTCTTTTTTACTAGTGGAACAAGACAAGATACTCGCAAATGATAGTGATAATATTAGGGTACGGATTTGCATAATTTATTTAAATGTAGCATGTAAACCATCAAACTCTTTGTACTTGGCTTCATACTGATCAAACAGTTTGGCATCTTTACCTCTTACACGATTCATTTTGTAATAATAAATATTGGCAATAAAGTCAACTGATTTATTGATTACGCTTTTTTCAGTATTTGTACGAGGAGACTTATCCTTCAAAATCATATAAGACTTGGTAAGCCACTCAGCAGCAATATCAGTAATCTCCATTGCGTTCTTTTCGATAACTAAATTTGCATTTTTGATTGCATCCACTTTTGCTTTGTGTTCTGCTTCAGCAGCAACTTTTTTCTTTGGATCTTTAATTACTGGTTTATTGGCGTTGATTTCTTGCAATTTTTTAATATTAGCAGCATACTTATCATCTTCCAAATTGAAGAAATTATAATAAGTAACCCCTACGTTAAAAGCTGCAACTGCATTATTATTATTCTTACCGTAAGCTTTTTTAAATGCATCAATTGCTTTGCGATTGTACTTATCGGTGGTCAAACTATCTACTCCTTCATTGTTACGAACTGAAACAAATACATCACCAAATTGCAAATATTTATTTTCAGTTAATTTACCTGCTGCATCTAATTCATCATATAATGCAGTTTTTCCAGCTAAATCATAATTCTGGTCGATGTAGTCAATTTCAAAATCTTCCCAATTTTCAGCAGGATATACTTCCTTACCTAAAGCAAGATATTTCTCGAAGCCTTCTTTATCTTTTTTCTTTGTATTATAATCAATCAGGTATTTATAAATATCTGCAAATCCTTCTCCAGTCACTTTACTTTCAGCTAAACGGATATAATATTTAACCGCATCATCTTGTTTTTGAGCATTCTGGAAAGAATATGCACAATATAAAATGGAGGTAGTATCAAATGGTTGCTGAGAGCTAGCCCATTTATTTTTAAAAATATAATCACTATATACTACCGCTTTTTCAAATTCCTTTGAAGCAACATCGTATTTTTTGTCTTTAAAACTATTGATTCCTAAATTGAAAGAAGTAGAATACATATCAAAATATCCATCTGGTCCTTTTTCTTTCGCTTTTACTAAACTTGGCTCTAACTCTGCATATTTTTTAAAGGCTGCATGCGCATCTTCCACTGCATTTGGATACTTTGCTCTAGTTGCTTCATTTTTAAATAAAGCTGCATAAATTCTTGCCTTCCAATAATAACCTTCAGGTTTAGATTGATTTTTGGGGTCTGCCAAAGACTTATCAATCTCTGTTTTAGCGTCTTCAAATTTGTTTAATAAAACAGCTGTTTCAACTTTCTTGAAATCCTGCGCAGTTGCAATTGAAAAGATTGCAAAGCTTAACAACAAGGAGAAAAAATACTTCATATGGTTGTTTTTAGTCGTGTACTTA
>JBMLPQ010000049.1:0-1824 GCA_049242025.1 Sediminibacterium sp. | reverse complement strand
GATTTTTTTTAAAAGTAGAAAAATTAAGTTGGTCAATGATTCTAGTAACGCCATATCCACCCCTACCACATAAAATAGCTTTTATGGAGGGCTCGTCTAATAAAGCCTGAAATTCATCTTTGCGTTCCTCATCTGTACCACTAAAATAATTGGTAGACTTACTTCCAACCGTTTTGCCAACCGTCACTTGAAAGCCCCACTGCTGAAGGGTTTTAACACAGGTTGCAATTTTCTTCTTCTCCATATAACCCGCAGGACATGTAATGGCAATGGTATCTCCTTTTTTTAGGTATGGTGGAATCTTAATCATAGTGGTTCTTTACTTTTTATGCCTTTTTAAGTGAATAAAAGTTGAAATTAGAAACCCTATCCCTGCAATTAAAGTGACATAAGGTAACAAAGTTTTACCTTCTTGAAAGTAAACATAGGTTGTTAAGAATAAAGCAATACTTTCAAATAGGTGTATAATTAATTCCAACAATGAGTGTGGTTTTTTTGAGCTTTTTATAAAAATAAAATAGATCAAAATGATTATACCTAATAATAGAATTGTCCATCCGATAAAACTGTGATGATGTTGAATTTTATCAAACCCTTTGGTCATTAAAATAACAGCAACAAAGAAGTGATGAATTGATAATAGTTGCTTTTTCATAATAAATACATTTCAGTTAGCAGTACACGATTGTTCTCTACAATTAACTCATGAGGCAATCCGCACTTCAATGCAAAATTATTTTTAATATGCCCGACCGGAAAATCAAAGCAAACCGGATAATTAAATGCCGCTACTTTTTCTTTAACGATGGTGTAAATATCTCTTCCAAATGGGACTGCAGGATTGTCTACTTTAATATTACTAAAGCCCCCTACAATCAATCCTTTTAAATTAGACAGCTTTCCCGATCGTAACAAATTACAAAACATTCGATCAATATTGTATAAAGGCTCACCCACATCTTCTACAAATAAAATCTTTCCATCGGTGTTGATCATGGAAGCCGAACCATTCAAATTCTCAAGAATTTTTAAATTACCCCCTACTAATATTCCTTTGGCCGTTCCTATTCTATTATGCTCAACTGGAATGGATGGATAGTTGAGTTTTCTTCCCTCTAATGCATCTTTAATGGATAAAATGGTTGCTTGTTGAATCTCATCGGCAGTAGTCCAATCTTTGGGAAAACTACCACACATTTTTGAATGCAAACTTGCCATATGCACTACTTGGTGCAAATGGCTATGCAAGACAGTGATATCACTAAAACCAATGACCCATTTGGGTGATTGCTTCATTTTTTTAAAGTCTAAAAAGTCTACCATTCTAACAGCACCATATCCGCCTGTTGCACATAGTATGGCTTTAATATTGGGGTCATCCATCATTTGCTGAAAGTCTTCTGCTCTTTCTGCATCGGTTCCCCCAAAAGTATGGTCCATCTTCCCAATGGTATTTCCTAGTTTAATTTTATAGCCCCAGCTTTGGATCAAATCAATCGAAGGCTGAATGGTTTCTAATAATGAAAAACCTGCAGGGCAAGTGATACCAATGGTATCCCCTGGTTTTAAATAGGGAGGAACTTTTATTTTTTTATTTTTATTTCCAGCAGCTGTAGCTAATGCCGGCAGGGCCATCAATCCCATTCCTGCCATTTGCAAAAAGGACTGTCTTTTCATTTAACTATTTTTCTTGGGTTTAGGTTTGACAGCAATAACATCTTTTTTTCTACCAGCATTTCGCAAAGACTGATCAATCAACATTTCTATTTGACCATTCACACTCCTAAACTCGTCTGCCGCCCATTTTTCCAGGGCGGCATACGT
>JBMLPQ010000048.1:0-1083 GCA_049242025.1 Sediminibacterium sp. | reverse complement strand
TATTTTCGTGCAAGGAAGAAAAAAAAGAGAACGCCGATGGAAAATCTAAAGCACCTACTGCTACCATTGTAGACGTTTTAATAGCTGGTGCCGGCAATATTGACAATAATGTGGAAGTGAATGGTGCTATTATTCCAATGGAAACAGTCAATATTAATCCTGAAGTAAGTGGAAGATTAACCATGCTCAATGCTCCAGATGGGGGCAGGGTAACTCAAGGTGCTATCCTAGCAAGAATTAATGATGCAGACTTGCAAGCCAATTTATCTAAAACCAAAGTGTTGTTAGATATGGCTCAAAAAACGGAAGAACGCTTAAGAAAATTATTGGCTGTTAATGGCATTAATCAATCAGAATATGACTTGGCGCTTAATCAAGTAAATGGTTTAAAAGCAGATTTAACCGTTACACAAGCCCAAATTGATAAAACAATTATCAAAGCGCCTTTTACCGGAGTGCTTGGTTTAAGACAAATTAGCCCTGGTGCCTATGTTACTCCAGCAATTACTTTGACTACACTGCAACAAGTAGATCAAGTGAAAATTGATTTTAATGTTCCCGAATTTTATACAAATATGATTAAGGTTGGATCTGCTGTTCAGGTTCAAACCAATGAGTCTACTCAAAAAAGAAGGGCAACAATTATTGCTACTGATCCTCAAATTAATCCTACTACAAGAAATCTTCGAGTGCGTGCAATCTTAGATGGAAGCCCTGTTGCTCCAGGTACATTTGTAAAAGTATTTTTACAAGCTGGAAAGAATAAGAACAGTATTCTAGTTCCTACTAATGCTATTATTCCTGAAGCAAGAGCCAAAAAGATTATTGTTGTTAGAGGCGGGGAAGGTGTTTTTGTAGACATTGAAACAGGAGTAAGAGGTACTGGTTACGTAGAAGTGACTAAAGGGTTAATGCCTGGAGATAGTATTGTGGTTACAGGTGTTTTATTTGTTAGACCAAAGCAACCTGTTAAAGTTCGTTCAGTGAAGCAGTTGAGTGAAATTATCAAATAGAAGAAGCAGCCACATCCCATGAATATTTCTGAATTATCATTAAAGAGACCCATACTAGCTACAGTGATGA
>JBMLPQ010000047.1:0-1379 GCA_049242025.1 Sediminibacterium sp. | reverse complement strand
CATTTACTGCAGCAGCAACATCGTTGGTTACGGTTCCAGTTTTAGGGTTAGGCATCAAGTTACGAGGTCCTAGTACTTTACCTAGTTTACCAATCTTAGGCATTACAGCAGGAGTAGCAATGATTACATCAATATCTACCCATCCGCTTTCAATTTTAGCAATGAACTCATCTAAACCAACATAATCTGCACCTGCTTCATTAGCAGCCGCTTCTTTATCAGGCGTACACAACACCAATACCTTCTTGGTTTTACCAGTACCGTGAGGTAATGATACAGTACCACGAACTTGTTGGTCGGCTTTCTTAGGATCAACGCCTAAGCGGATATGTAAGTCAACTGAACTGTCAAACTTAGTGCAGTTAATTTCTTTTACGAGTGAAGCAGCTTCTTTAAGAGAATAAACTTTTGATTTATCCACCTTCGTGTTCGCTACTTTTCTTTTTTTAGTAATTGACATTTGAATTAGTTAAGTAGGTGAATAAATTAGTTTTCCCAAGGAGCTTTTCCATCAACAGTGATACCCATACTGCGTGCAGTACCAGCAACCATGCTCATAGCGCTATTCAATGTAAATGCGTTAAGGTCAGACATTTTGTCTTTAGCAATAACTTCAACTTGTTCCCAAGTTACTTTACCTACTTTTTGACGATTGCTTTCCTTAGAACCTTTCTGAATCTTAGCAGCTTCCATCAACTGAACAGCAGCAGGAGCAGTTTTGATTACAAAGTCGAAAGATTTGTCTGTATAAACAGTAATTAAAACAGGAACAACTTTTCCTATTTTATCTTGAGTTCTAGCATTAAACTGCTTACAGAACTCCATAATGTTCACACCCTTAGAACCGAGTGCGGGGCCCACTGGAGGCGCAGGATTGGCTTGACCACCTTTCACCTGCAGCTTCACAAAGCCAGAGATTTCTTTTGCCATTTTATTTGATTTATTGGTTATAGCGTCCTGATTTTAATCGGGACTCCCAAATTCAATCGCTCTTTAAAAAAGAACTTTTGGGGCGGCAAAGGTAGTAAATAAAACTATTCTACCAAACTAAAATGCATTTAAAGCGTCAATCACCATGGAAATATCGGCTTCGGTATGGCAAGAAGAACAGGGTAAGCTTAATGTAGTGCTGTGAATTTCCTCTGAAATAGGAAAATGCTGAGTACCCAATAAATAAGCCATCGCTTTTTGCCTATTGGGTGCAACAGGATAGTGTATCTCAGTTCCAATACCCAATTTCAACAAATATTCTTTAAGCGCATCCCGCTTAGGGTGTCTTATATTAAATATATGATATACGTCAAAATAATCAGGATGAACCACTGGTAAAATGAATTGATCATTTAACTGTTCCAAATACATGGAAGCTAATTTTCGTT
>JBMLPQ010000046.1:0-6515 GCA_049242025.1 Sediminibacterium sp. | reverse complement strand
CTACCAAGTCATCTTGCTTAAGAAGACCCATTAAAGTCTTACCTGTTTCAAAACTGTTTACATTTTTATTGATTTCTAATGATACAGACTTTACACTTGCTTTTTCAAAGTAAATAGCCGTAACAACTGCAGAGTCATCATACACCTCACTGTGCAAAATTTCTCCTGCTGTTGAGCAACTTACAATGTCTGCTTGGGAAAATTTTGATTTTATTTGGTTAAATAATTCTTCACTTGTTACTAACGCTCCTGAACCAAAAACAAGCACTAATTGCGCTTTTTCGGCTGGAAAATCTGAGGGCATATTATCCACTATCCATTTACCTGAACCAAATTGAAGTTGTGTCGTTTTCATTAAACTTAATCTTTGTACTTAAAGATAGCGTTTTTCAATTAATGCGCACAATCATCCTTATGGGCGTGGTCGTGAATTCTACAAAGTCTAAAATTTATATAATGCGCTATTACAATAAAGCCCAAAGAGGGAATAAGTAAGATTAATTCAAAGTCGTGAAAATTTACTTTGATAAACAAGAATAAAATTCCTGCAGTAAACAATCCAATTGGCCACCAGCTATGATGGTGTTTTTTGAATCCATGATATAATGCATATATACCCACTACAAATGCCAACAAAATCATGAAATATTCAAAACGAATATTTTCAATAATATTGACCCCAAATAATGGTAAACTACTCAAAAACAGGGGCAATAAGGCACAATGGATAGCACATGCTATAGAAGTAGCAATACCCAATGCGTCCCAATTGATTTTCATCTTCATTAGCACAAAACTACAACAATGCAACTTTGTTGCAAAATATTTGTTGTAAATCTGTCTTACCTTTACCAAATAATTTAGACTATGAGCAAGAGAGTATTGGTGTACTTAGGATTCTTTTTAGTTTTATTGGGTGGTTTTTATTTTTTCCTATTCAGAGGTACCGATAAATGGAAAAGAAAATTATCAGTAATTAGTTATGTTAAGCCATTTCAATTTACTACCCAAGAGGGATTGCCTTTTAATGATAGAGATATGTTGGGTAAAGTAACAGTGGTTGAGTATTTTTTTACCAGCTGTAAAGGGATATGTCCTAAGATGAACAATAATATGAAGGGGATTTATGAAACATTTAAGTCTGAGCCCGACTTTATGATTTTAGCACATACTTGCGATCCAGAAACAGACTCAGTTCCCAGACTAAAGCGCTATTCTGATTCCTTAAAAATTGATAGCAGAAAGTGGGTAATGGTAACAGGCAGAAAAGATAGTTTATACCAAATTGCTAGAAGTGCTTACTTATTAGATGACCCTAAGAATACAGTTGACAAAATTGAGGACCAATTTATCCATACCCAGTTTTTTGCCTTAGTAGATAAGGATGGAAAAGTTCGCTCACAAATTTACGATGGACTAAAAAAAGAGGAGATAGAAAAACTAAAGCAAGACATTAAAGAATTACTACAAGAAAGATCTGCTAATAGCAATTTTGTAAATGGTATATTTAATAATAATCCATAGTAACATTGATGCACGCTAAAATAACAGACATATTAAGAAAACACCAGCTAAGCATAACTGAATCAAGAAAGAAAATCCTTTCTTTATTTTGGGAAACAGGTAATGCATTGGCACATGGTGATATTGAACAAAAAAGCAGTGATGAATTTGATCGCGTAACTATTTATAGAACACTGCAAACATTTGTTGAAAAAGGAATTATCCATACTATCCCCACTTCAGATAATTCAGTTCGCTATGCACTTTGTAAAGATGAATGTGCTGCAGGACATCATCATGATGACCATGTGCATTTTATTTGCGACGATTGTGGTACTACTTATTGTATTGATGAAGTAAGTGTGCCCAAAGTGAAGCTACCAAAGGGTTTTAAAGCTGCTCAAACCGATTTGGTTATCAGCGGAACTTGTAATAAATGCGAACAATGATATTAGTAACTGGTGCATCGGGACTAGTTGGTTCCCATTTACTACAGCAGCTTATTCATGCCGGTTACTCAGTAAAAGCATTGTATAGAAATAATATCCCAATAATTGAAAATACAGCAGGTGTAGAGTGGATTAAAGGAGATATATTGGATATTGTAGCGCTAGAAGAATCCATGGATCAAGTGGATCAGGTTTACCATTGTGCAGCGGTAGTGTCTTTTAATCCAGCAAAAAAAGCAACAATGCAGCATACCAATATTGAAGGAACTGCAAATGTGGTAAACGCCTGTATTAACAAAGGAGTAAAACGATTGCTTTTTGTAAGTTCAGTTGCGGCATTAGGAAGAATTAGAGAAGATAAGCCAATTGACGAAACCATGAACTGGACCCCAGAAACCAGTAACAGTGAATATGGAAAAACCAAATACTTATCAGAAATGGAAGTATGGAGAGGAATGAGTGAAGGGCTTTCTGTTGTGGTTGTAAATCCCGTAATTATTTTAGGGAACGGAGATTGGGAAGGCGGATCATCGGGTATTTTTAAATCTGCTTATAATGAGTTCCCCTGGTACACAGAAGGCATGAGTGGATTTGTAGATGTGAAAGATGTTGT
Organism: Sediminibacterium sp.; assembly: GCA_049242025.1. Classification (GTDB taxonomy): domain Bacteria; phylum Bacteroidota; class Bacteroidia; order Chitinophagales; family Chitinophagaceae; genus Sediminibacterium. The sequence continues at coordinate 3,950 of JBMLPQ010000046.1, read as the reverse complement.
AAATGCAATGGTCTATTTAATGAATAGTTCAATCAATGGTGAGCGATTTATTTTGAGCGGGCATAATGCATATTATAAAGATATTTTTGGGTTGATTGCAACCGCCTTTCATAAAAAACCTCCGCATAAAAAAGTAAGCCCATTATTAGCTGGAATTGTTTGGAGATTAGAAGCCATCAAAGCTTTTTTCAGCGGCAAAGACCCTTTATTAACGAAGGAAACTGCTAAAACCGCTCGTGCAAAAGTTAGCTTTAATAACTCAAAATTATTGAAGGAATTTCCAAGCTTTACTTACACACCATTAACTGAATCTATAAATCGAATTTGTGGCGAATTGACAAAAAAGTATAACTTGAAGTAAATATTTGGTTTGAAAATTCTATTGGCCATATTGTTATTTCTTTCGCTTTACACACCTTCATTGGTAAAAATGGCTGCGTATACAGACTGTTCTTTCCAATTAATAGCCAATACTGATCCATTTTTTTGCGATTGTAGTAAAATAAAAAATTTTATTCAATTGCCATCAAAAGAAGATACTGTTAAAATTCTAGTATCTATTCAAACAGAATGGCAGTTTGTATTAACTCCATTGGTAATTTTTTCGGAACCCAAAACAGATAAAGCTGGTTTCAAATTACCAGCCAATCAATGTGTATTACCTAAAATCCAATCTGATAGTCAATTTCGCCCTCCAATTGTTTAATAGTAACCATTTTATTTTTTTACTATTCAAACAATTTTTATATGAAAAATACCATTGTATTAATGGTTTGCTGCTGCGCATTCGTATTAGCTGAACCATTGGCTGCTCAAATAAGTACACCTATTATCAACTTTGAGAAAAGCGTTTCTGATCAAACGCCCATATTATTGGGGCGATGTAGTATATCCGCATTTAAGGTTGAACCTTACAATAGTTGGTTTCAAAAAAACTATAGCGCCCATATAATTGATAGCCAGCGTTTAGATTCCATTAAACCTTTATTGAGGAAAAAGAAAATTGACATATTCCTTGGCACATGGTGTGGAGATAGCAAATGGGAAGTACCAAGAATGTTGAAGATATTAGAAGCAGCTGGGTTTGATACCAGTAATCTAGGTATTGTATGCGTGAGCAATGAATTTGACATGTATAAAAAAAGTCCGCAAGCTGAGGAATTGGGTAAAAATATTCAAAGAGTGCCTACACTAATTGTTTATGAAAAAAACAAAGAGATTGGCAGAATTATTGAATCCCCAGTTGTGTCTTTAGAAAGAGATCTTTTAAGCATTCTTAGGAAAGAACCATATATCCCTAATCATGCTAATTTAAAAAACTAACTATTCCATTACTTTTTTCCATAATTCAGGAATACGTTTAATCCAAACCAGTTCTCTTCGTTTAAGAGAAGCATCTTCTGCTGGATAGCCAAAGTAGGTTTTTCCTCCCGCTAATGAGGAGGGAACACCACTTTGTGCTAATACCACTGCATTGGCACCAATGGTTAATGTTTTACTTACACCCACCTGGCCCCAAAGTGTTACACCATCTTCTATAATGGTACCACCAGCTATTCCAACTTGCGCAGCAAACAAACAATTTTTTCCTACTGTTACATCATGGCCAATATGAACCATATTGTCAATTTTTGTTCCTTGCCCAATTCTAGTTTCTGCGGTTACGCCCCGATCAATCATACATCCTGTTCCAATTTCTACATCATCTTCAATCACTACATTACCACAGCTCAACATTTTTTTATACCAAACAGGTCTATTTTTTTTAGTGTTATAATAAAAAGCATCCCCTCCAATGACCGATCCAGATTGTATAATTACATTGTCTCCAATTTGGGTATTTGCATGGATGGTAACATTAGGATGAATGATAGAATTTTTTCCTATCACAACATTTTTTCCAATAAATACATTGGGCATGATAATGGAGTTTTCTCCTAGTTGTAAACTGGAATCAACTGATTCTTTTGCTGGAATGAAAGGACTAAAATGTTGAACAATTTTTAAGTATGCTTCAAAGGGATCAGCAACAATAAAAATAGTTTTTCCCGAAGGAATAGTTACTTCTGCTGTATTGATAATAATAAAATCTGCAGCACTATTTAAACAGGTATCATAATATTTTGGATGGTCAACAAATACCAAATCTCCTTTCTCTACTTTATGAATTTCATTAATGCCTAAAATGGACGCACTGGTATTTCCTGCGACTGTAGCATTTATAAAAGTGGACATCCAAGAAACGGATACTGGTGATGGAAACTTCATTTAGCTTAATTTATTGGTGAATAAAGGTAATATGATGTGCTTTCTCGAAAATATTTTTTTGATGAGCGCGGCGGAAAATTTATTGCCAAAAATGAATATTCTGCTACATAATTTAATTTAATTTCTGTAACAAGAAATAAAATCAATCCGCTGAAACCCTTTATTCACAAATGTTTCATCGAATTAAAAAAATAATTCAGGATTGAAAGCACAAATTATTTTGATTAGAATACTTCGAATTTGATGTAAGAAAAAACTGCTGAATTCACATTTGGAACTAAAATGTTAATAAAATTGTTTAAAAAAATTTTTGAATAAGTTAAAAGTCTTTTTAATATTGTGTAGGGAAATGCGTTTCCCTGTACTTACTAACCCATCCATATACAAGGTCTCGCTTCTGCGAGACTTTTGTTTTGTACTAATTACAACATTGAATTTATGAGCGAAGTACATTTTTCCGAACAGGAAATGATTAGAAGAGAGAAGCTTGCAAAATTGCAAGCAGCAGGTATTGATCCGTTTCCTGCACCGTTGTATCCGGTGAATAGTTTCTCTACAGACATTAAAAATAATTATACCGAAGAAACGAAAGAGCAGTTTACCAATCTTTGTGTTGCAGGTAGAATTATGAGCATCAATGATAAAGGAAAGGTTTTCTTTATCAAGATACAAGACAGCAAAGGCATCATTCAGTTGTATGTTAAGCGTGATGATATTTGTCCTGAAGAAGACAAATCATTTTGGGACAATGTGGTTAAACATGGTTTAGATTTAGGAGATATTATTGGTTGCACTGGTTATGCATTTGTAACTAAAACAGGAGAAACTTCTGTGCATGCACAAACCATCACCTTACTTACTAAATCATTAAAACCATTACCCGTTGTAAAGCGAGATGAAGAAGGAAATATTTTTGATGCAGTAACAGACCCCGAGTTTCGTTACCGTCAACGCTATGCCGACTTGATCATCAATCCAGATGTAAAAGACACATTTGTAAAGCGGACTAAAATCATCAATACCATTCGTGAATATTTAAATGCACAAGGTGCCATTGAAGTAGACACGCCAGTATTACAAGCAATACCCGGTGGTGCTGCAGCTCGTCCATTTATTACTCACCATAATGCATTGGATGTTCCCTTTTATTTAAGGATTGCGAATGAATTGTATTTGAAGCGATTGATTGTAGGTGGGTTTGATTGGGTATACGAGTTCAGCCGCAACTTTAGAAATGAGGGCATGGACAGAACCCATAATCCTGAGTTTACCGTTTTAGAGTGGTATACTGCTTATAAAGACTATATCTGGATGATGGAAGTAACCGAACAACTGTTTGAAAAAATAGCATTAACCATACACGGGACAACCGATGTTCAGTTGGGTGATAAAATCGTCAGCTTTAAAGCTCCTTTTAAAAGAATCAGTATCCACGATGCCATCAAAGAGAATACTGGTATTGATGTAAGTGAAATGGATGAAGCGGGCTTAAGAGAGGTATGTAAGCAATTAAAAATAGACGTGCCTCCAACCATAGGTAAAGGAAAGTTGATTGATGAAATTTTTGGGGCAACCAGCGAGCATACTTATGTTCAACCAACTTTCATTATTGACTACCCTGTTGAAATGAGTCCACTTACCAAGAAGCACAGAAGCAAGCCTGGTTTAGTAGAACGTTTTGA
>JBMLPQ010000045.1:0-3582 GCA_049242025.1 Sediminibacterium sp. | reverse complement strand
CAGAAATCAAGCTCAATGGCATGGTTTGTGGAGTTCCTGTATAGCCAAGTAAGAAAGCAAAGCTAGGATTGGTTGTTTGCCAAGCCAATGCATCTGCTCTGGTTAATCCGTAAGGGAATCCCTTAGTATTATTACCAAACTTATCAATACGAGGGTCGCCTAGTGCAGTTAACTTATCTGCAATAGTTGCACTTACTGCATAGTCAAAACGCTGGGTAATTACATAATAAGCATACACAGGGTTGTTATAGTTTCCTCCAGGATAGGTAATGGTAGCATTGTCTGCATTTGCATCAATTACGCCGCCAGCAACCGCTGCAGCAAATTCTGCTTTACCCAATGTTGGGTTTGCTTTAGAAATACGTAATGCTAAAGTTGCAATTAAAGAATTTGCAAACTTTTTCCACTTGGTTGTATTTCCTGCATACATGATATCGCCTTGAACCGCTGCTCCAGTTGTAAACTGTGCATTAGCTGCTTTTAACTCAGCAATTAATGCTGGGTAAATAGTCTCTTGCTTATCGTAAGGAATGGTACCATTGCCTTTCAATGCTTGAGAATAAGGAATATCACCATACGCATCTGTTAATACAGCAAAATAATACGCTTTCAAAATACGTGCAATGGCAATTTGATTGGCATTTGCACCAAATTGAGCAGCTGATGCTGCAGTTGCAGGATCAGTATTCGTATTGATGATATTTTGTAAATCGTACAAAGCTCCTGCATAGAAACCATCCCAGTTTAAGGTAGTGGTAGCATAGCGAGAAATGTCGGTGTACTGGGTTTCAGACATATACTGCGCGTATAATCCCGCAGTTGTGTTGATACCATTTCCCCAAACGTTACCGCCAATTCCAGCTAGTACGTTGGTTAATAATGCTGAAGTAATAGGAACGGTTGTTGCATTTGGATTTCGGTTGATATCACCGAATTCATTAATGCCCTTGCTACAACCTACCATTAGTGTGGCACAAACCCCTAACGACAGCACAGCTTTTTTAATATTCATACTTTTCATGATAATTGTTTTAGGGTTTTAGAATGATACCTTAACGTTAAATCCAATTGTTCTTGCACCTGGCATTTGACCATCTTCCCCTTGTACACCACTGATTTCAGATGGGTCAAAGTTCTTAGAGTCTCTGAAGATGAAGAATAAGTTACGTGCAGTTAATGAAACTGAAGCACCTTGGATTGATTTACCAAACTTCCCTAGTTTGTTGGTTGGGATAGAGTAGCCTAAGCTTAACTCACGCAATTTAGCATAAGACAATTTGTGAACGAAAGGTTCAGCAACTTGCTGGTAGTAAAACTGGTGGAAATAATCATAAGCATCTATATAAACATCTACTGGAGTTCTTCCGTCTCTAGCATCAACACCAGTTACACGAACACCACCTCCAGCAGAAACTGGATCACGCTTTGGATTACCCTTGTCGTTTAATCCTGCTGTTTCATCTAACAATCCAGAGAAAGTTCCCCACTGCTCAGATAAAGAGAAGAAACGTCCACCAAATTGATAATCAAATGTTAAGCCCAAATTGAAGTTCTTGTAGCTAAAGAAGTTTTGTAAACCTCCAGTTAACTTAGGAACAACTGAACCCCAATCTTTGGTTGCATCATTTTGATACCAACCTAAACCTCCACTAAATCCGTTGGTAGTAATTAATGGTTGGCCATCTGCATTACGCTTGATACCACCACCTCTTAGCATACCCCACTGCTGATCCACAAAGTGGAAAGCACGTGCAAAACGAGTTCCGAAAGAACCACCTGCTAAAGTAAAGCTGGTTAAACCTGGAGCCAACGCTCTTACTTTGTTGTCTAACAAGTAGGCTGCAGTAGTACTTACTGTCCAGTTAAAGTCTTTCTTCTTCATGATATCTACACCCAATTCCAATTCAAGACCTGAACGGCTAACCCATGCAGCATTGATGGTTTGAGAAGTAAATCCTGATACACCAGATACGGTTACACCTAGAGGCTCGTCTCTGTTGTTCTCGTTATAGTAGGTAAGATTCATACGTACTTTGTTCTTAGCAAAACGTAAATCTAAACCTGCTTCCCAAGTAGTTGTTAATGCACCACGTAGGTTTGCATCAGGTGAACCATCAGGAGTAGACATTAAGAAATTAGATCCCCATAATAAAGGGTTAACTGAGTAGTTTAGGTTTAATGCATAAGGGTTTAAGGTCTTAGGCTTCTTACCCCATGATCCAAACACTTTACCAAAGTTTAACCAAGGCAAAGCAGATTTGGTAAATTCAGAGAATACAAATGCACCTCCTACTGAAGGAGACAACAATGAATTATTTGAAGAAGGTAAAGTAGAGAACCAGTCGTTACGTACAGCATATGTAAAGCTTAAGAACTTCTTGTATTCTACATCACCAAATACAAACAATGAATTTGCTTGTTGGTCAGATCTTGCATTTGAAATAGAAGGAACCGCCTTAGAGTTAGCAATTGCATATAAACCAGGAACGTTTAATCCTTGGTTAGTATTCATTGAAACTGCTCTGTTACGAATATTCAAACGGTTAGCACCCACGTTTGCAGATACTACGAAATCACCGAATGTATTATTGTAAGATAAAATACCTTCAAAGTTCCACTCGTTGTTAACTGTATTGCTGGTTCCGTAAGAAGCTAATAAACCAGTTTGTCCTCCAGAAGACTGAAGAATATTAGGATCAATATTCTCTACGTTACCGTTGAACTGATCTTTACGGATGCTACCTTTGAACTTTAAGTTTTTAGAAAACTTAACGGTCATATTGATGTCTCCATATAAACGATCACGACGTTGGTTACGCTCAATATTTTCGAAATAAGAATAAGGATTGTACCAGTAGTTACCAGCCCAAACACTGTTCTGTGGTGCAGCTGCACTCCAAGAACCTGGGTTTCTACGGAAGTTCCATGAAGGAATAGTTCCGATTGGAGTTCTAAGACCAGACAATTCTTTTAAGATATTAATATCTAGGTCTCTGTGGAACCACTGGCTAAAGTTACCAGATGAGTTGTTCGCGTATCCATCACTGAATTCACCGCTAATCAACTGATTGGTATAAGTCAAGTTTGCACCAATGGTGAAAATGCTACCCAATTCCATAGAGAAATTTGCATTCAAGGTATTTCTCAAAGACTTTGTGTTAGGCAACATACCCTTGATATTCTGGTTGGTATAAGAAACTCTTAAACTTTGACCTGCGCCGTTGTTTTGAGAGAAACTTACGTTGGTATTAGAAGTAACACCTGTATTCCAGAAATCTTTCGCATTGTTTGGCTGAGCAGTAAAGCTGGCTGTTTTTCCTGATCTAGCATGACCTGGAATAAAAGCATACCAAGGAATATACTCAGAACCATCAATTTTTGGTCCCCAAGAAGCATCATCGGTAAAATCGCGGTAACGCTTTCCGTTTAACGCTTGCCATTCTGCTGGCATAGTTGAATTGTAGTTAAAAGTTAACCAACCACCATCACCACCACCATATTCATTTTGGTAGTTAGGCATGAAAGCAGCTTTATCAAACATGGTTGACTGATTTACTTCTACACCAATGCCCTTGCCTTTTC
>JBMLPQ010000044.1:0-18798 GCA_049242025.1 Sediminibacterium sp. | reverse complement strand
TTGGGCTTACCAAAAATATTTACAAAACCTGCTTTCACCAATTCAATTTAATCATTATTTAGGTAATCACCTTGCTGCCATCATAGGCAGTTCAATAAATTCCATAAAAAAAGGCCCCATAAGGGCCTTTAAGCTGTTGCGAGAGGAGGGATCGAACCTCCGACCTTCGGGTTATGAGCCCGACGAGCTACCGCTGCTCTATCTCGCGATGTAATGGGTTGCAAAAGTAAGTTCTAGAAGCTTAGCAACCAAATATTATTTAAACTTTAATCTGTTTTGCGCTTAACAGAAGAAGCTCCACTGCTATTAAAATCTTTAATCATTGCTTCACCTTTGTATTGAATACTACTTGCCCCACTTGCTTCCGCACTAATTTCTTTATTAGCCAAAACCCTAACCGAAGAAGCACCACTAGCATCAATTTTACAAAAATTTACTGCCATATCAAATGCTTTAATACTACTTGCTCCACTTGCTAAATAAGTTGCTTTATCTGCTGTTCCTTTTATAGTTACTTGTGAGGCACCGCTCAAATCTATGCGAATAGTTTCAGTCTCAATTTCACCATTAAAATCACTTGCGCCAGACAATTCTAGTTTTAAGTCATCTAATTTCATTTTACTTGCCGCTTTGATATTGCAAGCACCAGAAGCTTCTAACTTCACTAAATCTGTAAAAGTAACATAGGCCTTAATCTGATTATTGCTCCATTTCTTCCAGCTCATTCCCTTAGTATCTAGGGATATATATAAAGTGTTGTTTCTAACAACCGTTGTGATTTTACCCATTAATTCAGCTTCACTTGAACTCACTGCCACTGCTTGCTCCTTTCCTTGAGATAAGTACAAATTAATTGCTCCGGAAATCTCTATCCCATTGAATGATCCCACTTTACGCTCTTGTGCATTTGCATCAAATACCAATTTTTTTTCATCTTGGGCATATCCGACTACCAGCAAAAAAATACTTATAAAGCATAATATATGTTTTTTCATAACCGCATTTTGTATTGAAACGTTTAAACAATTTAAAAGTTACAATCGAATTAAAAAAGAAAAAACTAGTTTTGCGGCGTCCTCGGGGTGCTGAATGCTTTAAAGTTTTCGGCTGAGAAATACCCGTTGAACCTGAACAGGGTAATTCCTGCGAAGGGAAGGTGATACTTTTTTTTGATACCTCTCCTATTGCATTTCCCTGTTCCCATTATTTAATTTTTAAAACCATTTAAAAAATGAAAAAAATTATGGGAACAACAGCAATCATGCTTTTAAGCTTATTGATTACTGCACAAACAAGTTCCAACACATTCAAAGGCCAAGTAGTAGAACAAGGCAATCGAAATCCTATTGCAGGCGCTACCATCACTATCGGCAACAGACAGATTAGTGCAAATGAACAAGGTTTTTTTGCCGTAAAAGTGTCTAAAACGGGTACTGTAATCATTAGTAGCACCGGGTATGAAAACAGCAGTTTAAGTATTCCAACTAATCTTGACCAAGTACATATTATTGAATTGAAACCCTACCAACTATTTCTTCAACCACTCGAAGTTAAAGCCATCAGAGCTAGCGACCGCTCCCCTTTTACTAAAACCAACTTAAGCAAAGAAGCTATTACCAAAACCAACTTAGGTACAGATATTCCTTTTCTGCTCAATCAAACACCCTCAGTGGTCATTAACGCCGATGCAGGTAACGGTGTTGGATATACTGGATTAAGAATAAGGGGTACCGATGCAACTAGAATAAATGTAACGTTAAATGGTATTCCTTATAACGATGCAGAAAGCATGGGGACTTTTTTTGTGAATCTCCCAGACTTTGCATCATCTGTGAATAGTATTCAAATTCAGCGAGGTGCTGGAACGTCCTCCAATGGTGCTAGTTCTTTTGGTGCAACACTCAATATGAGTACCAATGAATTCAATAGCAAAGCTTATGCAGAGATTAACAACAGTGTTGGATCATTTAACACTTTTAAACATACAATTAAAGCTGGTACTGGTTTAATTGGCAACCACTTTACCTTAGATGCTAGAGTAAGCAGAATAACCAGTGATGGATTTATTGATAGAGCTTCTAGTGATTTAAAATCATTTTATGTAAGTGCAGCCTATATAAACAAAAAATCATCTTTAAGATTAAATGTGTTTTCTGGGAAAGAGAAAACTTATCAAGCATGGTATGGAGTAGCAGAAAGTTTATTAAAAACAGATCGCACCAATAATCCAGCAGGTACTGAAAAAGCAGGTGATCCATATGAAAATCAAACCGATAATTATACTCAAACACATTATCAGTTATTTTATAATACAGCCATCAATGACTATTGGTCATTTAATACTGCATTCTTTTTAACAAAAGGAAAAGGCTATTATGAGGAATATAAAGCGGATCAGCGTTTTTCTAGATACGGATTACCCAATGTGGTAGTTGCTGGCAATACTTTTACTAGAACTAATTTAGTTAGACAACGTTGGCTGGATAATGATTTTTATGGGCAAATTATCTCTTTGCAGTATAAGAAAAATAAACATGAACTAACAATTGGTGGTGGTTGGTCTGTGTATAAAGGAATTCATTTTGGAACCATTCCTTTTATTCAAATTGGAACAGTTCCGCCAGGATACCGATACTATGATTTACCAGCCACAAAAAATGATGCGAATATTTATGCAAAATGGCAATATAGTTTTGCAAAAAACTTTTCCGTTTTTGCAGACATGCAATTTAGAACAGTCAAACATATCATGAATGGCTTTAGTGACAATCCTACTTTAATGGTAAACAGATCATTTAGTTTCTTTAACCCTAAGGCCGGAATTGCTTATAACAAAAACAATTGGCAAGCTTATCTTAGCTACGCTGTAGCACGTAAAGAACCCAACAGAGACGATTTCCAAGCAAGTTTATTAAATCAACCAACTTATGAAACCTTACACGATTGGGAATTAGGAATCGAAAGAAAAACAACCACGTACTCTATAGGAGCTACCGCTTATTTCATGAAATACAATAACCAATTGGTTTTAACGGGTGCAATTAACGATGTTGGAGCCTATACCAGAACTAATATACCCAATAGTTATAGAGCAGGGATAGAGTTACAGGCAGCTGCTGTAATAAAAAGCTGGTTCAATATGAGTGGAAATATTAGCTTAAGCAGAAATAAAATAAAATCATTCACAGAATATATTGATGATTTTGACAATGGAGGACAAATCAGTTTTGAACATCGCAATAAAGACATTTCATTTTCTCCTTCTGTTGTTTCTGCTTTAACGCTCAATTTCACCCCCATACAAAATCTTGAATTAAGCCTTTTAAATAAGTGGGTTAGCAAGCAATACCTAGACAATACACAAAACGAGCAAAGAAAACTAAATGGTTTTTATACCCAAGATTTTCGTGTCATTTATACCATGAAGAAAAAGTTTCTTAAAGAAACGCAAGTGATTTTCCAATTAAATAATGTGTACGATAAAAAGTATGAACCCAACGGATATACATTTAGTTATTTTGCTGGAGGATCGGTTGTCACCGAAAATTTTTATTACCCAATGGCAGGCAGAAACTTCATGTTGGCAATCAATATTCGAATATAACTTAATAAGGAAATCAATCAACGCATAAAAAAGGGTTAAGGATAAAGCAATAATGCTTTCCTTAACCCTTTTAGTTTGATAATGATTATTTACCTGCTAAAAAAACAGCATTTGCGATGAGCAAGTAGCCATTTTCCCAGAAGTTTCTAAATAAAGGATCTTCTGAAATATACACCACAGTTCCTGCACCCATATCTTGTACACCAAACAGCATTCCATCTTTTAAGTTGGGCTTCAATTTTGCACCTGCAAAACCTGATACATAGGCATCTTTCTTAATGGTGCCCACGTTCCAACCGTCTTTCATCATTTCGTATACATTGCCATCTTGTTTGAGCGTATAATAAAACTCAGGATATCCAAATGCTAACGGATGAGTATTGTCTAAATCCACTTTATAAATTGCACCCGGGATAGAATTGGTGATATAATCCTTTTCCCTATCAGCATATTTTTTAACTGAATCAACATCTTTGTCTGCCTTTGCTTCTTTTAGTTTAATCCCCCAATCTGATCTACTCATTGATGCCATTGCGTTTTCTAAAGCAATTAGCTTTCCACCTCCACGAACAAAATCTTTTAATTTATCTGATGTTGCTTTATCCCCTAATCCTCTATAATTACCATCTGGGATAATCACTACATCATAATTCTTTAAATTATAGCGAGCAATATCTACAGCATTTAAAAGGGTAATTGGGTACTCCAAAATTTTATCAAAATAATGCCAAACTTCTCCAGCCGCTAAAGATGAACTTTGCTCACCAGTCAACATGGCAACCTTAGGCGTTGCAGCAATATTTTTAATATCAGGAGAACCAAAATCTGAACCCTTATCCATAAAACCCGTTTCTACTGCATCAGCTTGTACGTTAAATTGTGAACATGCATTATTTACCACTGTTAACCAATTTTGTTGATTACTTGTTTTTAAAACAACCAATGTTCCCCTATCATAATTTTTATTTTTATAAGTAAAGGGCTTTTCAACAAAACGTACTTTCACCCCATTTTTTAATAAATGAGCCAATACTTTAGCACTACTAAAAGAGGTATAAGGAATCAAAGCACCGTAGTTGCTGTTGATTGAAGTAATTGAGGTGCCTGCTGTCTCTGGATTCACAGAAAGTTTTTCTTTAACTGCATATCCTTTAATTCCATAAGCGTAAGAAGCAGCCCATGCTGTAATATCATAAGTATTTGAATCGGTTACTACTGTTCTTGGCTCTAATAATACTTTAGCCATTACTGCCCTTGGTTGAAAAGCACTTACCGCAATATGATTTCCTTCATCAGAAAAAGCATCATCCTTTCCAGTAAAATAATTAAAACCCCTAAATGTTTTGTTCGTCAATATCCCATATTCGATTCCATTTTGACTTAATAATTTCTTTAGGGCGCCTATTTTATTTTCATCCTTTGCAGTGAAAACATAGGTTTTATATTCTCCAATTTTTCCTGATCTACTGTCATCAAAAAACTGTTTAAACTCAGCTAATAATTTGCTTTTATTTTTTGAAGCAATTTCAATAGTAGATAAGCCAGTAGTAAAATGGTGGGCTGCACGATCTACTAAGGTTAAAGTATCGTTGTCCTCATTTAAAATTCCTAAACCCGCTCTAATACCTCCTTGCTCATAAGTCATCCCAATTGCACCATTATATACAGGATAGGTATCCCCGTATGAAGGGTACAATAAATCAAATCTTTCTTTAGTAAAAAATAACCAATTATTCTGATCAAAATACTTCGCATGATTACGACCAATCATCACTTGAAAATCGCGCTGCCATGGGGTAATTACTTCGTGGATGGGTTCCGCCGCAGGTGCAAAATAATACGGCTCATTAAACCCTTGCTCATGATAGTCCACATGAATTTGTGGCATCCATTCATGGTACTTTTTTATACGTTGTTGGGTTTCAACTTGTGTTTGCCAAGCCCAGTCTCTATTCAAATCAAAATTATAATGATTACTTCTTCCACCTGGCCAAGGCTCTGCGTGTTCTCTAGAAGCTGGATCGGCATTGTAATTTTTTCCTACTACAGAATTATACCAGTTAATATAACGATCTCTTCCATCCGGATTAATACATGGATCTAATACTACTACCGTATTTTTAAGCCATTCTTTGGTTTGAGTATTCGTTGGATCAGTAAGTGCATGAATGGTTAATAAAAAAGCTTCTGAAGAAGACGCTTCATTACCATGCACATTATAGCTCAACCAAACAATAGCAGGGGCATTCTCTGTTTGAGGAGCTGCTTTGTCTTTAGCCAAACCAGCCATGCGCAAATTATTAATACGAATCTGCTCTAACTTCTGCATATTTTCAGGCGTACTCACAAAAGCCAGCATCAATTCTCTGCCTTCATTCGTTTCACCGTATTTTTCTACTTTAACCATATCTGGTCTTGCACCAGCGATGGTTTTTACATAGTCTACAATTCGATGATGACGCGTAAAACGGGTTCCAACTTTGTAACCCAGAAATTGTTCTGGACTGGGTACAGATTGAGCAATGGCAGCAACTGTAATCCCCATACAGAAAAGTCCAAATAAAAATTTTTTCATATGTTCATTATTCAAACATGAAAGTAGGAATAAAGGGAAAGAAAACCCGATAAAAAATGTAAATTACCTTATGAGAAAATATTTACTAGGATTTGGATTTTGGAGCATCATGCTAAATACGAACGGGCAATCTGTTGCTTCCATTGTTGGCCCCAATAAAGAAATTGATCCATACCATTACGCAGTTGTAAAAAGAGCTGAGTTTAAACAGGCTGCTGTAAGTAGTGCACACCCGCTAGCAAGTATGGTTGGTGCAGCCATTATGAAAAAAGGTGGGAATGCATTTGATGCAGCAATTGCCACACAATTGGTATTAGCTGTTGTGTTCCCTAATGCAGGCAATATAGGAGGTGGTGGATTTTTACTTGCAAGAAAAACCAATGGAGAATTAATTGGGATAGACTACAGAGAAGCTGCTCCCGAAAAAAGTTCCAGAGATATGTATTTAGATAAAAGCGGGAACGCTCAACTAAATTTATCGCAACATGGTCATCTTGCTTCAGGTATACCTGGTACAATTGCAGGACTATTTGCATCTCATGCTTACGCGAAACTCCCATTTAGAGAATTAATTCAACCAGCAATTGATATTGCTGCAAAAGGATTCGTATTAACTGAAAAAGAAGCCGCTAGTATTAATGGGATAAAAGAATCAATTGAAAAATTGAGTACCCAACCTACCGCTTTTTTTAAAACTACCCGTTGGAGAGTAGGTGATACACTTATTCAAAAAGATTTAGCAAATACATTAGAACGTATTCAAAAAGAGGGTGCTTTAGGGTTTTATGGAGGTAAAACAGCTGATTTAATTGTTGCTGAAATGGAAAGAGGTAAAGGAATTATATCATATTCAGATTTAAAAAATTATACTGCTAAACTGAGAGAACCGATTGTATTTAATTATAGAAACCACGAAATAGTAAGCTTTGCTCCACCCAGCAGCGGCGGAATATTATTGGCACAAATGATGAAGATGATTGAGAAATATCCTGTTGGAAAAATGAAATTTCAAACACCGGAATCAGTACAATTAATGATTGAAGCAGAAAGAAGAGCATTTGCAGATAGAGCAGAACATATGGGCGATCCTGATTTTTGGAAAGTCCCCGTTAAAACAATGATAAGTGATACCTACCTAACACAAAGAATGAGTGATTATACACCAAACAAGGCTGGTATTAGTAAAGAAATTAATGCAGGTAAAATAAGTGAAAGTGAAGAAACTACTCATTTGAGTGTTGTGGATGGTGCAGGTAATATTGTAGCCGTAACAACTACGCTCAATGGCAGCTATGGCTCTAAAGTAGTAGTAGGGGGAGCAGGATTTCTATTGAATAATGAAATGGACGACTTTAGTGTAAAGCCTGGGGTTCCTAATATGTTTGGTGCAGTTGGTGGAGAAGCCAACGCAATTGTGCCAGGCAAAAGAATGCTTAGTTCTATGACCCCTACCCTTGTTCTAAAAAATAAAAAACCATATATCGTTATTGGAACACCAGGTGGAACCACCATCCCCACTTCAATTTATCAAGCATTGGTTAATATGATTGATTTTAATATGAAATTGGGAGATGCAATTGATTTACCAAAATTCCACCATCAATGGTTGCCAGACGAAGTTATGATTGAAACAAATTTCAATCCCAAAACCAAAGAAGCACTACAAAAAATGGGTTATATCTTAAAAGACCGCTCTAGTATTGGCCGTACAGATGGCATCAGAATACTCCCAAATAAAATTAGGGAAGCTGCCGCAGATAGACGTGGCGATGATTCTGTTGCTGGATTTTAATACTATTTCTTAAAATATAACCATAGGTTGTATTTTCCTTTTATTTTATGATTTCACTTAATTAATTTTATTGAATGCATTATCTCCTAAAACAATTTTTCCCTCCCATATTCAAAACCCTTTATTGGTATAGTTTTAAGTATGGATGGAAGGGAGATTACGAAAGCTTTGAAGCCGCTAATCAAATAGCAAAGGGTTATGATGACCATGAAATTTTAGAAAAAATTAAGGAAACCACCCGCAAAGTTGTAAATGGAGAAGTAGCTTATGAGCGAGACGGAATAGTTTATGATACCCCTAAAATGAATTTTAGCATGTTGGCTACATTATTAATGGTAGCCAGTAAAAATAAAAATAAACTAACAGTTCTCGATTTTGGCGGATCCTTGGGAACTACCTATAACCACAAAAAAAATTATCTAAAAGAATTGGATAGTCTAAATTGGTGTATTGTAGAACAACCCAATTATGTTGAAGCAGGAAGAAAAGAGTTTGAACACGATAGACTTCATTTTTATTACTCTTTAGAAGAGTGTTTACAACACCATCAACCAGATATAATTATTTTTTCTGGGGTAATTCAATACATCGAAAAAACTTATGAATTACTAGACCAGATCAGAATGAGTGGTGTAAAATATTTGTATATCGACTACATTGCTTTTAATGACGAAGACAGAGATCGAATAGCTATACAACATGTTCCGCCCGAGTTTTATGGTGTACCAGCATCTTATACTTGTTGGTTTTACAGCAAACCCAAGCTCTATCAATACATGAAACAACACTATCATTTAGTGTACGATTTTATTGTAGACCCAGACAAGTATTATATTCAATTGAAGCCCTGGAATTATGAGGGACAATTATGGGAACTCAAGTAATACTTGAATGCTACAATATGCCAAGTTTTATTTGCTCAGCAGCATAATCGGCTGCCCTTGCGGTTAATGCCATAAATGTTAATGATGGATTTTGATTTCCAGTAGAAGTCATACAAGCGCCATCTGTTACAAAAACATTTTTGCACTGGTGTAATTGATTGAATTCATTTAATAAAGAGGTTTTTGGATCTTTACCCATTCTTACTCCACCCATTTCATGAATATCCAAACCTGGTGCCTGCTTACTGTCCCAAGTATTGATATTTGTACAGCCTGCTTTTTCTAGCATGGCTTTGCCTTCATTAAAAAAGTCTTGAAGTAATTTTTCGTCATTTTCATCATAGCCCACTGAAACAATTAATTGTGGGATACCCCAAGGGTCTTGCTCATTTTTACTTAATGAAACATAATTGGTTTCTTTAGGAATTGTTTCGCCTTGCATCATCATATAAATACTCCAATTACCAGGCTCTGTTATTGCTTCTTTAAATTCAGCACCTATCCCATCCACTATTGGTCTTCCTGCTCGCGAAGCACTAAAATGGACCATATATCCTCTTAAGAAATCGGTCTCTTGCTTTAGAACATTTCTAAAACTAGGCATCATCACTTGGGTAGGTCTTCTTCCATAATAGTATTGATCTAAAGGCCCTTTAAATTGTGCCGTTATATTTCCCCGATAATTATGAAATGCAATGTATTTTCCCAATAATCCATTGTCATTTCCCAGCCCATTCGGAAAGCGATTGCTTGTAGAATTAAGCAAAATTAAATTTGTATTTAAACAAGCTGCATTTACAAAAATGATTTTAGCCTTGTACACAGTAACTTCTTTAGTAATTGCATCCACTACACGAACACCCGTTGCTTTCTTGGTTTGATCATCGTATACGATTGATTCAACTACAGCATTGGTTTTTAAATGCAAATTTCCTGTTTTTTCAGCCGCAGGAATGGTAGAACTATTGGAGCTGAAATAAGCCCCAAAAGGACACCCTCGCTCACATAATTTTCTAGCCATGCATTGCCCCCTTCCATGCGTTAAATGTTCTTCAGTGGGCTCGGTTAAATGCGCACATCTACCTTGAATTACATGTCTATCAGGATAGGCTTGCATAATTTTTTCTTGCATAATTTTCTCTACACAATTCATTTCCCAAGCAGGTAAAAATTCACCATCTGGTAATACATCTAATCCATCTTTATTGCCACTGATGCCAGCAAATTTTTCAACATAACTGTACCATGCATCAATATCATTGTAACGTATAGGCCAGTCTACCGCAAAGCCATCTCTTAAAGGCGCTTCAAAATCATATTTACTCCAACGCTGGGTTTGCCTCGCCCATAACAATGACTTACCTCCTACTTGGTAGCCCCTGATCCAATTAAACGGCTTCTCTTGTATATATGGATGTTCATTATCTTTTACGAAAAAATGTTTGGTGTCTTCTCGATATGCATAACATTTGCTAACGATGGGATCTAACGCTACTTCAGAAGGAGGAATTTTTCCTCTATGCGGCATGTCCCAAGGATTAAAGTTGGCTGTGGGATAATCTTTCTTGTGCACCACATTTCTTCCTCTTTCTAGAACCAAAGTTTTTAATCCTTTTTCACATAACTCTTTTGCAGCCCATCCTCCACTGATTCCAGACCCTATTACAATTGCATCAAATTGAGTGTTATTTTCGGGCATAATCTTTAATCATTAAACCAATCAGCAAATTTTTTTAAGTCTACATTTCCACCAGTTAAAATAATACCTATTTGTTTCCCTTTAAATAATTCTTTGTGTTTTAGTACTGCCGCCAAAGGCACAACACAGCTGGGTTCTACTACAATTTTCATCCGCTCATATACCAATCGCAAAGCAGACTTTATTTCATCTTCAGTTACTAAAAAAATATCGGTAACATGCGCTCTAATTATCGAAAGGGTGCGTTCACTCAAGGTGGTTAACAAACCATCTGCAATAGTATTTACATAAGGAGCTTTTTCAACTTTGCCTGATTTAAAACTTAAGATGGCATCGGCCGCGCCTTCTGGTTCACCAGCATATACTTTTATAGTTGGTTTAAAATAATGCGCACCCAATGCAGTCCCCGACAATAAACCACCTCCTCCAACAGGTGTAAAAACAAAGTCTAATGTTGGAACAGTTGTCAATAATTCTTTCACACAAGTTGCTTGACCAGTAATCACCCGATCATCATCATATGGATGAATAAACTCGGCACCGGTTTCCGCAACAATTTTATTAAGTGCTTCTTCACGAGCTGCTTGATTAGGTGCACAAAAAATTATTTCTGCTCCATACCCTTTTACCGCATTCACTTTTACTGAGGGAGAATTTTCGGGCATTACAATAAAAGCTTTGGTGCCCAATGTTTTTGCTGCAAATGCAATAGCCTGTGCATGATTCCCAGATGAATGTGTAGCCAACCCTCTACTGATTTGTTCGGGGCTCAAACTTAAAGCAGCATTCATTCCCCCCCGAATTTTAAAAGCCCCAATTTTTTGAAAGTTTTCACACTTGAAAAATAGTTCTGCACCAGCCATCTGATTAATGCTGCTATTGGTTAATACAGGGGTATGATGAATAAAGGGCTTTATTTTTTCATATGCCTTTTCAATGGATTCTTTGGTAATCATTTGGTGCTTTTTTCTCTAATCAATTTAAATTCGGAACCCTCTTTCCATTTTGGAAAACTTGTTTCAAAACCCATTCTGCGGCCAATGGTAAACAATAATTTTAAATCGTTTATTGCACCATCACCTGTCCAAGTTTTTGCATCATAATTATCAGAAGGTTGGTGATAATTTTTACGGTTATATTCATTTTCCAAAGCTTCTCCATATTCTTTTCCTTTGCCAATTACATCTACCCCACTATTAGCAAACAGTGCAGGAATACCCACTTTAGCAAAATTGAAATGATCGGATCGATAGTAATACCCAGCTTCTGTATGGGTATCAAATGAAAGGTATCCACCTGCTTTTTCAATGGCTTCTTTTAAATAATCTTCTAACTCAGATTGGCCCTGCCCAACTACCACCATATCTTTGGTTTTACCATAACGATTGAGCCCATCCATATTGATATTGGCCACCGTTTTGTTTACTGGATAAATTGGATTTTCTGCATAATAAGCAGACCCTAATAACCCTTGCTCTTCTGCAGTAACTGCTAAAAAAACAATTGTACGTTCAGGCTTAGCGTTCATACGTTTAAATGCCCTTGCCATTTCCAATAAGCCCGCAGTTCCTGATGCATTGTCTAAAGCACCATTATAAATTGAATCACCAGATTGATCTGGACGACCAATGCCTAAATGATCCCAATGCGCTGTATAAATAATTACTTCATCAGGTCTTTTTGTTCCCTTGATTTTTGCAATTACATTGCTCGACTTATTGAAGCTGGCTTTCACGTTCATAGTAGTGCTCAATTGCAAACCTAAAGGCACCGCTTTAAAGCCAGGTTGATTGGCTTTAACCAACAAACTAGAATCATACCCCGCAGCAGCAAATAATTGGTGAGAAATTTTTTCCGGAACCCAACCGATCATATCACAATTGGGAATATTCTTTCCTCTATTATCTAATTTTAAACGGGTGGTATTAAAACTATTTTGTTGTACACTAAACGGATAACTTGCTGCAGCTGTGTTGTGAATGATTAAACAAGCTTTTGCACCCTGCCTAGCTGCTTCTTCAAACTTATAGGTCCATCTACCATAGTAAGTCATTGCTTTCCCTTTAAAAAGGGTGGTATCTCCTATCCAAAAACCAGGATCGTTCACCATTACCATTACCACTTTCCCTTTCACATCTAAGCCTGCATAATCGTTCCAATTATATTCGGGAGCCACAACTCCATATCCTGCAAAAACCAAATCTGCATTGTTCAAACTGATGCTCGAATCCGTTTTATCGGTCCAAATAATATAATCATCAAAAGCTTTTAAATTGAAAGTTCCTTTAGCAGATTTTACTTGCATACTAGGAGCAGCCGTTGCCAAAATATTGGCCATAGGTACTTCTTGAATAAAACTATCACCATTGCCAGGCTCAAGCCCCATTTGCTTAAACTGTTCTTGCAAATAAGCCACCGTTTTTGTTTCACCTTCAGTAAAAGGTTTCCTACCCATAAAGTCGTCTGAAGCCAAAACTGAAATATGCTTTTTGAGTGTGTCTGCGTTGAAAACAGAGAGACCGTCTTCTTCGGTGAATGGAGATTTTTTACTTGTACATGAAACAAAGAAAACAATAGCAATCAATGAAAGATGCAATTTATTCATATTGGCTTTTTAAGATTTACAACCAATATACAACAAAGAAAATTACCTTGGAGGGATTGTAATAGTCTTTCTAGCTGTATCGGCACAGCCGTTACCAGTAACAATTAATTGAACAGTATATGACCTGCTGGTAGTTTCTTTATTATAAACTGTTTCAATAAAACTAAAGAACTCATTATTGGTATTACCATTACCAAAATTCCATTGATAAGAGTCAATTGTACTGGTGGGTATGGTTGAACGACTATTAAACGACCAGCGCTGAGTAGTTGGGTAATCCCAAACTAAAGTTTCATCAAATCTTGCTGTAGGCTTGGGATTTTCGCCTTTTGCATTTACCATCTTATTTGTTCGATAAATTTCTCTGCCATTTAATTTGACACTCATGATAACGTCATAGTCATTTGGAAACTTGTATTTATACAAAATTGGATTGCCAGTTCTAGTTCCCGTTCCATCAGAAAAATTCCATTCATAAATTGCCCCTGTTGGAACATTCTCTGCTTCAGCTGTAAATAAAATTCTTTCGTTGGTACATGCATCAATTGCTTCTGCTCTAAACTTACCCTTGATATTATACCTTCCGGGAATCGTTACTCTTATTGTGGTATCATCGGTACACCCAAAATTGGATAGAATAGTCAATTTCACTGCGTATGTAGTGTCAAAAATTTTATGAGGGAACTCATGCCTAACTAATCCTACTGAATTAATGTATTCTGTACCATCACCCCAATTATATTTAAACTGAATAATATCACCTTGATTTACAGATGACGCACTATTAAAAGTTACGTAATTTAAGTTTTGAGGGAAATCGAACTTGGTAGAAAAAATGGCTTCAGGCTTTGTCTGTTGCCCCAATGCTTTAACGCCAAAACTAACTTTTGCCAACATATTATTGGCATTTGCCATCACCATTAATGTAACAACAAATGATCCAGCTGCTTGGTAAAAGTGCGTAACAGTTGAACCATTGGCAATGCTTCCATCCCCAAAACTCCAACTATAATAACCTCCAGCTGGTAATGCAACACCAGATGCAGTGAAAGTAAAAACTTCTCTTGATGGAAAACAAGTTGATGTTTGGCTAAACTTAGCTTCTAAGTTACCATATGTAACCGTTGTTGTGTCCCTTGTCACGGTTACCAAAGCACCCTGCGCTAATTGCGCCGAATCTACTTGAACAAGTTTATTCAAATCAACTACTGCTTCTTTTTTACAAGCAAAAAGAAACAGCATCATTAAACTTACAATATAGAATACTTTTAAATGCTTCATCATTAGGCTTATTTAGCCGGAATAGTAATATTTGCAACTGTAGTATCCTTACAACCTGTATTGCTAGTAACAATTAATCGGATCGAATGATTCACTGGTGTAGCTTCTCGAGTATACTCTTGCTCTACAATTGTATTAAAATTATCATCTACCCTATTAAATGGCATTTCCCATCTATATCCAGTTAAATAACCATGCGGAATATTAGATTGACTGTAGAATGCCCAGATCACTTTTGTGGGAGTAGAGCTAACGACGTTCTTAAGCATTAACGCTTTAGGTTTAATATTTTGCCCAAAAGCCCTAACTGGTCTATGAGTTTGATAAATGATTTTACCTCTCAAGGTAATTGTCATTTTTACATCATAATCATTTTGATAAGTGAATTGCTTTTTTACTGGATTGCCAGTAACTACACCAGTAGCATCTGCAAAATCCCAAGAATAAACAGCACCAGCTGGTACGCCAGTTGCATTAGGGGTGAAAATAAAATATTCATTGGTGCAAGCATCAAATTGCTCGATGTTAAAATTACCGCTGATATTGTAAGATGCAGGTACAAATACATTAATTGACGCTGTGTCTTTACAGCCGGAATTAGCAGATACAACTAATCTTACCGGGTAAGTTTTATCTTCTGGAACTTTAGGAAAATTCTTTGGCATAAACGAATTGGAACTGTTACTAGTTGTTCCATCTGCCCAATCCCAGAAATGATCTACAATAGTACCCGTAGGAACAGTTGACCTACTAGTAAACGTCATGTTGTTCAGAAAGTTGATATCTGGAAGTGCACTTGAAAAAATAGCAGTTGGTGTGACTTGTTGACCAAGTGCTTTTACTGAAACAGATGCTTTATGAATTAATGCATCCGCTGCAGTTTTAATTTGAAGTATGATAGTGTAAGTTGCGGGATTTCTGTACATATTTCTTACAGTAGTTCCTGTAAGTGATTTGCCATCACCAAACTCCCACACAAATTTTGCTCCTGTAGGTAAACCAGCTGCAGATGCTGTAAAAGAAAAAATTTCATTACTTGGAAAGCAAGCATCTGATTTAGCAAAAGTAATTGTTACTTGCCCATCTCTAACAGATACTGTGTCTTTGAACACTGCAGTGGCTCCTCCAATAGGAGGACTATTGTCTTCTGTAGTTTGTGATGAATTGGTGGGTTTGTCGGCCTCTTTTTTACATCCTGAAATCACGATAAACGTGAAAACGCAAAGAGACACGAAAATGTGCTTGGTTTTCATAATGTAAAATTAATCTATTCTTTGGAGAAAGCCCAAAAGGCTAATTCAATGTAATATAATCAAAAAACTATATTTTGCCAATATACCTGCCAAACTTACATTTGTACACTTCAGGGGGGTTAGCTCAGTTGGCTAGAGCGCTTGCATGGCATGCAAGAGGTCGTCGGTTCGACCCCGATACTCTCCACTAAAAGCCCCTTTACAGAAAGGGGCTTTTTGCATTTAAATTACCCCTTATATATTTTGTTAAAAAGAAAAATACCAAATGATTGGTATTTGCTTTTTGCCTTAAATGTCACCCTTAACATAATACTAGTAAATCAAAAAATGAAAAGTAGAAAATTTATTGAATCATTGATTGACTCAGCTCACTGAGCGCCCTGATGCATCGGGGAAGTCGTCGGTTCGACCCCGATACTCTCCACATCATTAATATAAACCCACAGCAATGTGGGTTTCTTTATGCCATATACTGTTTAAAGGGGAATAAAATAGTATCTTGAAATAAGAATACTCAATAACTTAAATAAAGAAACGGTTGGGGGCGACTTTTGAACAACTATTTTAAATTTCAAAATAAATCAGATGAAAAATTTGACATTTTTGCTAATGCTAATAAGTACTTATTGCTTTAGTCAGGAAAAACAAATTCAAAAAATAGCATCAAAAGTTTCGATTGAAAGATTAAAAAAGAATCTTTACTATTTAGCAAGTGAACAATTAGAAGGTAGAGATATGGGTAGTCGTGGAGATACGCTAGCTTCTGAATATATTATGAAAAGCTTTAAAGATAATAATTTAGTAGCGCCATATAATAATGGGACGAGTTACTTTCAAGCCATGCCTTTTTACAAAAAAAGTCTTGTGCAATCAGAATTAATTATTGGAGATAAGAAATTTGAAAATAGAAATGGTTGGAACCTTTCATTATCGAATTCTGAAACACTCAAATTAGATGACCTTTCCGTTGTTTTTGCAGGATATGGTATTGAATTTAGCAATTATAATGATTTTAATAACATTGATGTAAAGGGGAAAGCGGTTTTACTCCTCGTTGGTCAACCACAAGATAGTGCTGGCAACTACTTATTATCAGGTAATAAGCAACCTGCAAGAATTCCATCTGCCATTAATCTACTAAAAGAAAAAGGAGCTGCACTTGTTTTATTGTACAATAAACTTTTGCCAGAAACATTTTTTCAACAAAATACTCCATTAGTTTCTATTTCTAGAAATCAAATTGTACAGAATAAAAACGTCCCCAGTATTTTTGTATCCGAAGGAATAGCAAATGCACTTTTATCGGCTTCTCATAAAACTATTAAAAGTTTGGATAAAGAAATTGCACAAACACTAAGTCCGCAATCTTTTAATGTAAGCACAAATGCTAGCATCAATATTAAAATTGATCAAACGAAAGAAACAGCTCCTAATGTTATAGGTTACATCAAAGGAACCGACAGTGCAGCAGGGTGTGTTATCTTGTCTGCACATCATGATCATGTTGGTAAAAATGGAAAAGAAATTTATTATGGAGCAGTTGATAATGCCAGTGGCACTGTAGCTATAATGGAAATTGCAAAATTAATGAACAATGCCACAGAAAAAGGGATAAGACCTAAACGCTCTATAATTTTTGCCTCATACACCGGTGAAGAAAAAGGCTTGTTTGGCTCTTTTCATTTTGCAGAAAATCCCATATTCCCTATCGAAAAAACCTGGGCAGTGTTAAATATTGATATGATGGGAAGGGTTGATACTTTTTATAGTGGGAAAAGAGCGGATAGCAATTATGCATATATATTAGTAAAAGATACACTTAACAGGGGATTGAGAACAGCTCTATTTACCGCTAATGAGAAGCTGGGGCAACTAAATTTAGACACTTATTATGAGCAGCCGCAGTTTATGCAAAGAAGGCTTACGGGTTCAGACCAATATCCTTTCTTTTTAAAAGGAGTTCCATTCATTAGAATTGATTGTGGTTTTAGCAAAGACTATCATAAACCAACAGATACTCCTGATAAAATTAATTATGAGTTACTTTCCAAGCAAGTAAAACTGGCTTTTTTAACAACTTGGAATATTGCAAACAATTAATACTTTTTATCGCTGTTTTTGAAAAAGATTAGAGTATCCGCAGCAATATTAGCAAAGTTATTCTGCTTTAAATCGATCACGCAATCAACATAAAACCAAATGGCAGAAAATATATTAAATCATTGATTGACTCAGCCGATACTCTCCGTAAAAAATCATTTTGAAAAAACGACTTATTTTGAAAAATCAATCTTTTTTTCTGATACAAAAATTGTGGTTGGTGCTTTTGTGTATGCCTATCATAAAAGCTCAGGCACAAACTTCTTTTGAGACTGCTACCCTTCGTTGTGTGCTAGATGAAACGGGGCGATTAACAGCTCTGATAGATCGCAGCAGCGGCATAAACTATGTGCCCGATGGACATGCGGGGTATTTAATCCGCCTAAAAATGACCAATCGGCAAGAACTGACCCCGCAGCGGATGCAAAGTAAAGGCGACCAAATTCGGATTGATTTTGTCAATGGCCTCAAACTAGAACTGCGAGTGAATGTGCAACCAGAATATTTGAGTTTTCAACTCCTACGTTGTTCCGATAACAAGCAAATCAATTCGCTAATATGGGGGCCTATCAACACCTCTATTCGTGACACCATTGGAGAAGTGGTTGGGGTGGTACGCAATGCCAATTTTGCCATTGGGATTCAGGCCCTGAATGCTAAAACTATTGGAGGAAAACAAAAGGATGAAGACGGCACAACTGCAAGTTTTGCGGGCATTACTGGATCCACCGCCACTTCAGAAATATATGGGTCTGCACTACAAGCGTTTTGCCTGAATGCAGCCCTGCCGCGTCAGGTTGATGTGTTGCATATGAAAGCCAATGCCGTACCTGCAATTCCAAATTACACTCTTGAAGGTTCTGCAATTGCCATTTTTGGTGTACCAAATTATCAAGCCCTACAAACCATCGGCACAATCAGTTTAAAAGAAAAATTACCCTATCAAACCATTGATGGCCAGTGGATCCGTACTTCTCCAAAACGCAACCGGCCATACTTGATCAC
>JBMLPQ010000043.1:0-1470 GCA_049242025.1 Sediminibacterium sp. | reverse complement strand
GTCATTGAACACCGGAAAAGATTGGAGACCTTATTGGGAAGACCAAGACACCAAGTTGATCCATTTTATTGGCAAAGACAATATCGTTTTCCATTGCATTATTTTTCCCGTGATGTTGCAATTACACGGAAATATTTTACCAACCAATGTGCCTGCTAATGAATTCATGAATTTAGAAGGCGACAAAATGAGTACCAGTAGAAACTGGAAACTCGAAATGGAAGATTATATCAACGATTTTATTAAGCCAGCAAATGGGGGATCACAGCTGGCGGATACCTTGAGGTATTACTTGACTGCCATAGCACCCGAAAGCAAAGACAGTGAATTTACTTGGAAGGGTTTTCAGGATGCCAACAACAGTGAGTTGGTTAGCATATTCGGCAACTTCATCAACCGAGCATTGGTATTGATGCACAAACTATGCAACGGAAAAGTACCTCCATTGCACAATGATTTGTTAGACGAATTAGATCATGCAACCATTGAAGCCATACAACAATCAAAGGCAAAAATTGAACAATTATTAGAAGACTATAAATTCAGAGATGCCCAATTTGAAGTGATTAATTTGGCTAGAATAGGGAATCAATACATGCAGAAAAAAGAACCCTGGATTCTGGCTAAACAATTAGCTGAAAACCCGGCTGCACAACAATTAATCAATAACTGTTTGCATATCTGTTTACAGTTAACAGCTAACCTAGCCATACTGTCTAATCCCTTCTTGCCCTTTACAGCAAAGAAAATTTGCTACTTATTAAAAGTAGTAGACAAGATTTTGGATTGGGAAAATGCAGGCAGCATGAAACTATTAAGTGTAGGATATAGTTTGCGTGCTCCAGAATTATTGTTCCGTAAAATAGAAGACGAAGAAATCACCCAACAAATAGAAAAATTAAAAGCCGCTGCTGTGAATAAAGAAACTATTGCTACAACAAACAACAGTCAACAAAGCGCCGCTGCTGAATCAGTCAATCAATCCCCTGTTAAACCAGAAATTGTATTTGATGATTTTGCCAAAATAGATTTAAAAGTAGGGACAATTGTAGCTGCAGAAAAAGTAGAGAAAGCAGACAAGCTCTTGAAATTACAAGTAGACCTTGGCTTCGAAACCCGTACCATTGTTTCAGGTATTGCAATGCATTTTGCACCAGAGGCAATTGTAGGCAAACAAGTAACTGTAGTATGCAACTTGGCACCACGCAAAATGCGCGGCATCGAAAGCAATGGCATGATATTAATGGCCGAAGATGCGAATGGCAAACTGCATTTTATAAATCCAGAAGACAATATTAATCCAGGAAGTGGAGTAAGCTAAATAAAAAAGCCCCAATACGATTGGGGCTTTTTTATTTATATGATATGCTACACTTTATCAAAACTCAAACACTCTTTCAATTCCTTTTCGGTGTAAGCCAACTTGTATTGTTTCAATACTTCATCTGGCACACCGTTCCATTGATTGGG
>JBMLPQ010000042.1:1245-14197 GCA_049242025.1 Sediminibacterium sp. | reverse complement strand
CAATTGCTTCGCGATAATGCATTTCGCGTTGCATGGGCCACTCCATATTGCTTTGCCCTATACATAACCAGATATCGCCAATCAACACATTGCTAATGCGTATATTTTTTTTACCTGCATTAATTTTTATTTCATGCGGAATCGTGCTTGCTTTTTGTGCAGGCAAATACACCGACCAACTACTGTCTAAATGCACAGTTGTTACTACTGATTTAACAAGGCTTGAAGAACTATTGGAATCAGCACCCTTTGAATCATAATCCTGCGAGCGTCTGCGGCTCATCGAAACCTTAACCATGACACCTGGCAATCCCTTACCCCATATATGTATCGGCTTATTCCTTTGCAGTACCATATGATTGGTAAATAAGGGATGAACGTTGAGCTCAGCTAGATCAAGCTTTGCATTTATTTCACTTGATTGTCCTGAAAGTACAATCGGGAAAATAAAACATATCAACAACAGCTTATGCATTAACCTAAATATTGTTGAAGTATTTGCATACAATACCATTCTTGACGAGGTAAATGAAAAGGTCCTTTGAACAAATTTCCTTTAGCGGTTTGAGCAATTGTTCCATCACGATGCAAATAACCAAACCACTCTCCATTTTCTTTATCTAAAAAATGAGTGTAAGCATATTCATGAACCATTTTATGCCACTCAGCATATTTTTGATTACCTGTTATTAAATAGGCTAATAATGTGGCAATAATTACTTCGTTATGTGGCCACCAAAATTTCATGTCTTGCCAATATTCTTGAACGGGTTTATTATATACATCTCTAAAATAGAGAATACCGCCCTGCTCTTTATCCCATCCTCGCTCCCACATATAATCTAACATTCTACATCCTAAATTAATTAAGTGTGGATCGTTGTTGCGATGCTTGGCTTCGTGTAAAATAAACCATGCACCTTCCATTGCATGACCAGGATTTAATGTGCGTCCATCTATATGATCAATAATAGATCCATCTGGTGCAACTTGCTCCATTACACATTGCATATCATCTTTTACAAAATAAGTTTCTATTTCATGAATCCATTTACTAATCCATTCATCACAAGGAGCATGACCAATCGTATCCCGCAACTGCTGTGCAGTATTCATCATAATCATAGGCACTCCAATTCCTTTGCTAGGACGGGTATTGGTATACTTAGGTTCTAATAATCCCGGTGTGGTAGCATAACGAATGCATAAGTCAAACACCCTCCTTGCATTGGCGGCAGCTTCCTGATCTCCAGAGGCTTTTGCATAAGCGGCGGCTGCAATCACATAGAATGTTTCTGAAAAAAAATATCTACGCTTCCGAATGGGTTTCCCCTCTCGGGTCACATGAAAAAACATTTGCCCATCGGTATCAAAACAATATTTATTTAAAAAATCATATCCCAATTTTGCTCCCGCTAACCAATCGGCTTTTTGTTCTACCGTATTGTATAAAGTAGACAGCATCCATGTAGCCCTGCCTTGTATCCATACCGCTTTATCATCGTCAATCAAAGTTCCGTCTGCATCGCGCATGAATAAAAACCCTCCATGCTCCTGATCATAAGACCTTGGAAACCAAAAAGGAATGGTACTATTCAATAACTGATTGGAATAGAAAGAAGCCAACTCAGCCAATTCTTTTGTAGAATAAATCATGTCAAATTATTTTATAATAGCAGCTACAGGCACTTTAACGAAGTATAAATCCTTGGTTCCTTCATATAAAATACCAATGGTTTCTGTGTCTATTTGTGTTAGTGATGAATAACCATACCCAATGCGCTCGTCAATTAATAATTGATTGGCTGGCAACCAAGTTTGTCCTAAATCTAAACTGGCTTTAATAGTCATATCATATCTACCACTTGTAGTGTTTGGATTGCTGAAGAACAACACTTCTTTCAATACGCCTTTTACTTTTACATTGGCTTTAATTAAGCTACCCATACAAACTGGATCTTGCAATGCATTGTAAGAAGTAGCATGCTCTGTCCATGAACTACCCATATTTGTAGTAGTAGCTACACTTCTATAAGACCCGCGATTATCACGCATATTCAACATCAATGTGCCTGGTGTTGTTTCTACTACCTGACTTTCTGTTGTATTCGATTTTGGTCCATTTAAATGACCAATCCAACTTGCTCCATGATTGGTACTGTAAATAATGGTAGAATAAGGCATTTTATTTTCATTCCAATATTGTGCAGCAAATACCAACTTGCCGTCTTTCATAGCAATACCAGATCCTGGGCCATTAAAAAACAAATGCCATTTAGGATTTTTAATTTGTGGTGTAATGGTATAAGGTGCAGACCATGTAAGCCCATCGTCATCGCTACTGACTAAAACAAATTGCCCTGTAGTATCTGGTGATATACCTGGTAAAGACCCTGCAATAGATCGATTACCCTTGCTCCACAAAGCTGCTACCCATATTTTTTTGGTAATGGGATCAAAGAGTATTGCGGGATCACCCACTCCGTTGTTTTCGTGTGGTGCCCCCATATCCATAATGATTTTCATGGGCTGCCAAGTTTTTCCACTATCCGTTGATCTGCTCAAACCCACATCTATATTGCCAGGCAAGTCTACACTGTTTTTGTATCGTATATCATATACCGATAATAATGTTCCTTTATGAGTAGCAACCATACCCGGTATGCGATAGGTATTTACGTTATCATCGCCCGCTTTTCTAACAGCGGTTCCTTTTAGTTTTACATAATTTCCTGCAGGCTGAGTAATGATTAATTTTTTCCCATTTGATTGCACCAAATTAACTGCTCTTAACTCAATTTGGTTATTGATACTTGCTTCATTTTTCAGCTTTACACTCAACCAAATAAAATTAAGCCCAGGCGCCAACTTTAATGTGAGGGGCACACTAAAATTAGCACTTGAAGGCTTACTGGTTGCAAGGGGGGTATTGGTAGAAAAAGGTTCTGCACTCGTTTGATAAAGGGTGATTTCATCAACATCGTTGATAGCCGAT
The DNA here is from genome assembly GCA_049242025.1 of Sediminibacterium sp. GTDB lineage: Bacteria > Bacteroidota > Bacteroidia > Chitinophagales > Chitinophagaceae > Sediminibacterium. Next base: position 11,202 of record JBMLPQ010000042.1, on the reverse strand, counting down.
GAATTGATGGTGCAATTAATTGAAGTATATTGTTGTGATGCTTGATCTGCTGGAATAAAAATATTCACCCGCATGATAGCATTGGTAGCTAATCCTTTTAATACTGGAATATCTGGTGTATAAGCCGATGCTTTTACTTCTCCTACTATGGGTGTTGTTGTTTTTTTTGCACAGCATACTGCGGGCAACATCAACAGTATTAATAAAGAATAAAAAATATTTTTTTTCATACAAGATTTTTATGCTTCAATAAAATCATTTTGTTTGGGCCTGAGCACCAATAACTGCAAAGCCAGTGCTACAATAACCACTATGGCCATCATAGCAAAATCTTTTCCGAGGCTTCCTGCATCGCTAGACTTTCCTAAAAGATTCGTGATAAATGCACCTGCAAATACACCTGTCATATTCATCAATCCATAAGCAGTAGCTCTATGTTTAGAAGAAATAAATTGACAAAGTATGGGCATATTATTGGCATCAAACATGCCATAACCAAAACCAAAAAAGAATACCGCGCCAATCAAATGAATCATTGAATGGCCTAAGCCTAAGAAGAGTAATGCAGGAATAGTCATGGCTAACCCAATAGCACTGGTATACACTCTCCCGCGAATATTTTTCTGTACCCATTTATCGGAAAGTATACCACCAAAAATAACGCCTACAAAAGAGGATGCCGCAATGGTAATAGTAGATAAAGGACCTGCCTGAGACATTTCAATTCCAAGGTTCTCCGAAAATAAAGTAGGCAACCAATTTTTTACGCCCCAACCTGGTAAACTTGGAACAGCAAAATAAAATAGAATCACCCAAAAAGAAATATTGCTAAATAAGGTAATTAAGCCCTTGAGTAAGGGGATCTTTTTTATCTGAGATAATCCATTTGAAACTTTACTAGATACTGCTAATTTCTTCTCTTTCAAAAATAAAATCAACACCACCGAATACACAATGCCAATCAACCCAAAACTAATGAATGCATTTTGCCAAGAATATTCAGCAGCAATAGTTGCTCCAAATCCACCCAGGGCTTGTCCCATATACAATCCAGTCATATGGATACCTACTGCCAGTGATCTTGTTTTTGAACTATGGTAATCGGCAATCAATGATAATCCTGCTGGTATATACAAAGCTTCACTAATACCCATTAAAGCACGAAGCCAATACAATTGATCAAATGTTTTAGCAAAGCCCATTGCAAAAGTGATGTCACTCCAAACAAATAAACTACCTACAATTAACCATTTGCGATTCAATCGATCTGCAATCATTCCAGATATTGGGCTCATGAATCCATAAATCCATAAAAAAATAGCCATTAAATATCCAAAGTTGGTAGCAGACTGTAATTCTTGAATATCTATTTGCATAGATGGTTTCATGGTGCTCAGCATTTGCCGATCCATATAATTAAGTAAAGCCACTACCCAAAGTAATGCAACTACTATCCAAGGATATTTTTTGCTTTTAATCATTGCCGATTATGATGAATAGTCGCTTTTAAAATATATGGAGATCTTACGCCTGCTTTAGTTTCACCTGTAGGCAAATAAACAGCGTCATTCCATTTAATCGCTGTTGTGGTAACGGGTGTATCAAAGGGAATCTTACCGATTGTTTGCCATTCATTTTTATTTGCTTGATACAACAACACTTCATTACTAAATCCTGGATGTGTTGATTGTAATTGATTTTTTTGGTTGATTAATGCTTGCTTTTTATCGGGGTTTGTTTCATTAGCAATAGCAGCTAATAAAGTTTCTACCTGCGTAAAAACAGTTCCTTTATCTCCCCCAAATAAAACAATTTGGTCTGCCTTGCACCATATTCCTGTGCCAGCACTTAAAGCATAGGGCAAAGATGCTTTTTCATTCCAACGATTGGTTAATAAATCAAACTCGTACATATTACTGTATAAAGTACTGATGCCATTGGGGTTTTTCTTTCTTCCACCCATTAAGTACAATGCAGGATTTGTAGCATTCCCTAATCCTACTAACACAGTATGAGAAACTGCTTGAGGAATAGCGGGAAGCGTTTTCCATCCTGTTGTTATATTGGATAAATCAAGCATAAAAAAATGACTGGTTGGTTCATTGGCGGTTTCTCCTCCTGCTATATAAACTTTTTTGTTGACGACGGTTACAGCAGCATTGGTTAATGCAATTGGGATTGGGGGATATGCTTTAGTGATCACTTGCTTTTTGTATTGATCCCATTGGAGTAGCCATACTTTATTGCTTATACCATTTTCATTTTCACCTCCTATATACAATACGCCATCAGATATATTACAAACCGCAGCATAAGCAATTTTTTCGGGCAGTCTGAAAGATTGATTAACTATTTCTATTTGTTGATCTTTTGAAGCATATACATATACCGAATCGTGAAAGTGTTTTTTTCCTCCTTGCCAAGGCATGGATTCTGGAAAATTAGCGCCGCCTGCCAACAATAAATGATTTTGATGCACACCCGCCACTGCTCCCGCAAAGCCTGTAGCTACTTGATTCTTAGCATCGGGAGGCAAAGTTGCGGCAACAGTAAAATGTACTGTCCATGATGCAATATTTTGTGCGTTTATTGCATTAGCGAACAACATACACAATAGACAAATGATAAAATAATATCGTTTCATTAATATGCATTTGCGGCTTCTGGTATTTTAGAGCTATACTGTTCAAATCCTATAAAAGAAACATCTTGTTTAAATTGCTCAAATTGAGCCGCATCCATATTCTTTACGGGCAATCTAAAACTACCACAATCTAATCCAATTAGTTTCATGTACGCTTTGCCTGTAGCAATACCACCATACTTACCCAACAATCGAATCATATTGATCGATTGCTGTTGTAGCTTCTGTGCTTTTTGTAAATCTGAATGATTAAACGCATTGATTAAATCATGATATAATGGCGCTGCATAATTATAAGTACTGCCAATGGAAGCTTTTGTTCCAATGGCCAATGCCGGCAACATATTCTCGTCTCTTCCCCATACCATATCGTACTTACCATTTTTATATTGAAGGCAAGACAAGAAATCCATGAAGTCTTCATGTGTATATTTTATTCCCGCAAAATTGGGAATCAATCCGTCTACAGCTTTTAGTAAATCGTACATCGCAAAGCCAACCCCAGTTAATACTGGTATATGGTAATAATAAAATGGCATATCAGGAACCGCAGCTGCTATTTCTTGGCAACAGGCCGCTAACATATCTACATTTGCGGGTTTAAAATAAGATGGTGCAGTAAATGAAACAGCATCTAATCCAATTGCTTGTGCATGTAATGCCAATTCTTTAGCATCAGCTATACAAGTACCTCCTAACAAGGGCATCACTGCAAAATGAGGATCATTTTTTGCGCATACAGCCCATGCTTCGGCCACTGCTTTTTTTTCTTCCTTGGTTAATGAAACACCTTCTCCGGTAGAGCCACATATAAATGCACCATTAACGCCATTGGCTTTTAAGAGTGCATAATAAGAAGGAATCAACCCTAAATTGATTGAACCATTTGGGTGCATCGGAGTAAAGGGCGCTGCAATTAAGCCCTGTAATTGTGCATGTACCATTCCTAAAAAATTAATTGAGATAAATACAAGGGGTATTTTACAACCCCTTGTTGACCAAAACTAGCATTTATGATTGCTTAATAAAACTCTTTTTAGTACCCTGCAGTTTGCTTTAATAAAGGATCTGCATTTAACATGGCCATCGACAATGGCAATAAGAACTTAGCGGTACTACTCGGGTTTAAGAAAGCAGGATTGATATTGGCATACACATAGGCATCGCCTGCTCTACGCAAAGCCCACCAACGTTTTCCTTCTCCAATAAATTCTCTTTGATCTTCTTCTAATATCGCATTCATATTTGCGGTTAAGCTACCACTTACATATGGAGTAAAACCAGTACCATAAGCCCTTTGTCTAATGGCATTGATTTCTGCCGAAATATCTTCACCCAATTTAGCTTTTGCTTCTGCTAATAATAATAATACATCTGCATAGCGATAAATTGGATAGTCGTTATTGTACACTTGAGATGTTCCAGCAACTGTTCCTAAATACTTTGTTAATATAACACCTCTTACTGCAAATGGTGATGCATTCGAATACATAATCCTGAATGTATTGGCAATTCGCTGATCGGGCGCGCCAGACGTTAATCTAGTTAGGATGGCTGGATTGATTCCTACACGGTTTGCCCCATTTACAAAAGGATAAACACTAGCAACGGTAGGTGTTGCAGCCTGAGTAAATGATAAAGTATTGGCTTGTATTGAATTCACCGAAAAACTAGAGAAGAACGTCAACTGTGCCTGTTGCAATTCATAGTTAATTGCAAAAATCATTTCTGCATTATTTACTTTTCTGGTGGGATCAAAAATGTCTCTATAGTTGGCTTGTAAATTTAAAGTAGCACCCTGCAAATTTCTGACTTCTAATAGTGCTGCTTTAGCAGTAGTTAAATCAGCTGTTCCGCCACCCATATGGGTTCCAGACCAAATAAATGCATCGCCCTTTAAAACCAGTGTAGCTAATTTACTCCAAACTACGCGCTTATCAGCAGATATAGGGGTTGATGATCCAAACAGTTGCAATGACTTCTCAATATCTGCTTTTACTTGTAGCATGATTGAATCCGCTCCAGTTCTTGGCTTATAGGTTTCTGCCGTATTGTTAAGCGTTTCAACTGGTTCTGTGTTCAAAGGAACTGCCCCCCAGGTTCTTAACATGGTATAATAAACATAAGCCCTTAATCCATGAACTTCGGCTAAAATTCTTGTTTTTTCTGCTTCAGGTAATGGTGTTTGAGGAATAATTTTAATCACATTATTAAAATTGTACATCAAATTATACATGCCACCCCAGTTGTTAAACGGAACGTTTAAACTACTGATATTATGCCTGTACAAATTTTGTAATCCGCCATCTACACTTTCTGTAAATACACCATCTGCCCATGTATCTCCACGCATTTCGCCTAATTGGAAAAATGTGCTGGCATAATTACGGAACAATCCATACGTGCCATAATACAAAGTTCTTGCTGCGTTAGGATCTTTTAAAGCCTGATCTTTACTAATGGTGTTTTGTGGCACCACTTCATCTAATTTTTTAGTACAAGCTGCAACTACCAACATAATGAGTAGCGCAGTTGTTGTAAATATTTTATTGTGTTTCATTCGTTTCTTTTTTTAAGTTGAACAATCCATTAAAGGGTTACTCTTACACCAATGGTCAATCTTCTTGGCAAAGGAAATTTACCTTGGTCTACACCTCCCACTTCTGGGAAATTGCCACTGTATCCAGACAAGTAGAATAAGTTAGATCCTGTAACGTTTACGCTCAATCCCCTTACTCTGTTAGCTAAGTATTTACTAATTACAGCGGTTGGTAAATCATATGCTAGGGTTAATTCTCTTAGCATAACATAATCGCCCTTCTCCCATAAATTGGCTGCTGGATTATTTCCACCTGCATCTGTTGCATAGTTTCTTCCCTGGTTTGCCCAATAGTATCTAGGCATGGTTCCTGTTGGATTGGTAGGTGACCATGTTTTTAACACATCGGTAGTTGAGTTCTGTGAACCTTGTACCTGACTTAATCCTCTTACGATTTGATTGTTTAATACTACAAATCCAAATGCATAATCAAACTGTGCATACAAACGAATTCCTTTGAATGAAGATGCAATATTGAATCCACCCATATGTTGTGGTGTGGTTCTTCCTACATAAACGAATTGACGACTATCGATGGTATCGTTAGGATTTACTTGATGCCATTGTGCATCTCCTAATTGCTTGATGCGTTTATTATTGTATGGCAAGAACGCATTGAATACATTCGCATCTTTTGCTATCATAGCTGGATCAGTATAAATTCCATTCCATTTAGGTGCCCATACTTCATCTAAACCAATACGCTGTCCTTCTACTAATCCTCCAACGTAAATTTGTTTGCCTGGATTATTTTTATCCCATACAAAGAAACCACTGGTTCTATTGCCTTCTAGACCATTAAAAGGTAATTTTTTAGCAAAGCTTTTTACATGGAAATAGTTTGCTCCTACTGATAAACTAAATCCATCTGCTGTTTTAGATTCAATGATTTTTGCATTCACCATTAACTCTATCCCTTTGTTTTGTAATTGACCTAAGTTAGTTGTGAAGCTGTTGAATCCTGTTTGAGAAGAAATATTTAAACCTGCCAATTTATCAAATACATTTCTGATAAAATAATCTGCGGTGATCGTAATTTTTTCATCAAACAAACCTGCATCTAATCCAAAGTTTAAGCTATTGGTACGTTCCCATCTTACATCAGAATTAATATAGTTTCCTACGAATGTTCCACCAAATCCATTGTATGTTCCCGCATTGTTATAAATCTGTGATGTAGCAAAAAAGCCCAATGAACTAACATTACCATTCACTCCATAACTTAATCTTGGTTTAATTCTATTTACGTATTTAGATAAAGTAGAATTTTTGTAAAAAGCTTCCTCGTGTAAATTCCATCCAAATGAAACCCCTGGGAATGTACCGTAGTAATTTCCTTTTTTCAAGCGGCTTGATCCATCTACCCTTACTACTGCAGTTAACAAATAACGATTCTGATAAGAGTAGTTTAGGCGTGCAATTGATGAGGCAATTCTTTCCCACTGATCAAAATTAGAAGACGCACCTGCTGGGTTTACTATAGTAGTTCCTTGAACGTTAGGAGGCGTGGCTGCTGTTAACCAAGGAATTAAATCGGTTGGTGCTCCTTGCGCAAAGCCTGATGTTACATAGTTTTTGTAATCATAAAATTCCATACCTGCTAATGCAGTTAGATTATGATCTTTAAATCTTTTACTGAATTGTAAAAATGCATTGGTAGTATACTGCATGGTTTTAGTAGTATTAAAACTTGCAGCTCTATTGGTATTCATTGCTCCACCATTTCCTTGTTGGAATGCTTTGGTGAAGAAATTATTATTGGTGTATTGATAATATCCAGATCCACTCGCCAATACTTTTAAGTAAGGTAGAATGGTATACTCTAAATTAATACCACCTAAGAAACGTTGTTGATTGGTATTGTTCACCGTTAAATTGCTCCAATATGCAGGGTTACCTAATGTTACATCATTTGGACCAGGCAATATTTCGCCTGTTGTAAAATTGGTGTAACGAACCGTGGGAGCTACTCCTACAAATCGCTGCAATAATCCGCCTGCGGCGCCACCTTCTGGATCCACATTACCAAATCCGCCGTAAGGCAATGCTTGCTCTACATTATATGCACTAATATTGGTTGATACTTTTAATCTTTCACCAATATTTAGTCCTCCATTAAAGTTAAGATTCAATCTTTTTAATTGTGATCCAATGATCATACCATTGTCTGTAACAGATCCTAATGACAATGCATAATTTCCTTGATCATTTGCACCTGAAAAATTTACATTGTGTTCGCTGGTATTATTTTGTTGCAAAATCATCATCTCTCTTTCTCTTGCACTTAAATCAACAAAAATTAAACTATCCATTTGTGATACATTGAATGGATTTGGATCTACTAATAATCTCCATCTTGAGTCGTTTAATAAAAAACGATTTTGGTTGTTCAATAACTGCGTGGTGTACAAACCAACATCTGATCTCCAACCTGAGTTAACTGCCCATCCCCATGCACCCAATAATTGGTTGCGATCGGTTGTCATAGCTCCTGCATTATTATCTAAAGAGTCTCCTCTAAACCTTGCTTGTAATCCTAAGCGGTTCATTCTGATATAATCAGATGCATTTAAATATTCTGATGGATTCCTACGAACGTAGTTGGTTGTATTATTGTAAGAATAAGTAACTAAGGCCCTTCCCTTCTTTCCTTTTTTGGTTGATACCAATACTACCCCATTGGCCGCTCTTGCTCCATAGATTGCAGTGGTTGCTGCATCTTTTAATAAATCTATACTTGCTACATCATTAATATCTAAACCATATAAAGAAGGAACAATGACTCCATCTACAATAAATAAAGGTGTACCACCTCCTCCAAATTCTGTACCACCTCTAAATGTGATGGAAGGAGTTGTACCTGGTTGACCAGTTCTTTGTTGTATTCTTAAACCTGGTGTATTACCCTGTAGTACAGTTGCTACGTTTGTGGTTGGGCTATGTTCAAATGCTTTGGGATTAACAGTTACTACAGCACCTGTCAATTCCTTTCTTTTTTGAGAACCATACCCTGTAACCACTACATCTTCTAATTCACTTACTACTGTTGAAAGTGTTAAATCTACAATAGCGCTGGATCCAACCAATATTTCACGAGAAGCATATCCTAGCATTGAGAATACGATGGTATTACCCTCAGCAGCTTCAATGGTATAGACTCCTTGTGCATTGGTTTGGGCACCTGTTGATTTACCCTTGATGGTGACAGAAACACCTGAAAGCGGTTTTGCCTCATCGTTCAGGATGGTACCTGAAATCTTTTTGGTTTGGGCTAGTACCGCAGTGGAGAGCATTGTAAACAACGCAACAACACAGAGTTTTAAGCGGTTTAAATTCATGGCAAGCAATTTAGTTTTTGTATTATGTATGACATAAAAATAATAATCTTTGGTTTTATTTACCAAATAAATTTTAACAATTCTATAATATATTGATTGTTAAGCACTTATGAGTTACTTGAAAATTAGCTGCATTTTTGGTACCTTTATGATTGAATTATATTAAGTAATACATATTCTGGATGAATTTAGACCTACTCAGATCCGAAATGAAACCGATGGATACCAGCTCCTTGGTGGATAAAGTGGAAGAAAGCTTGGTAGACCTGCTACAAAAGCGCAAACTTTCGGTAGGGGATGTAATTCCTAAGGAAATAGAATTGGCTGAAACTTTAGGGGTTAGTAGAACAGTGATAAGAGAAGCCCTTACTCGTTTACGCTTGATGGGTTTAATTGAATCAAAAAAGAAAAAAGGTTCGGTTATTACCAGTCCCGATATTTTTGGAATGATGAGTAAGAGTATGAATCCACATATTCTTGCACCTGAAACACTGAAAGAAATTTTTGAAATTCGTTTGGTGTTAGAAATTGGGATGGCCGATTTATTGTTTCATAGAATTACAAAAGAAGATATTGCTGCTTTGCGTCAAATTGTTGCTGACGAACCGCCTGCTACGCAATACCATCTATTTAATATTGAACACGAGATTGCTTTTCATGGTAAGCTTTACGAAATTACTGGTAATGCAACTTTGAAGCGTTTCCAAAAAATGTTATTGCCCGTTTTTGATTATGTTCACAATAGTGGTTTGTTAAAAAAACAACCCATGTTAAAAATGTTCGTTTCGCACAAAGAGTTGGTTGATCTTTTAGAAAATGGTAACCCTGAAGAATTTAGAAATGGGATGCGCTCGCATTTAGAGAATCACTTTACGAGGTTATTTGAAAGATAAAAAAGGGAAGCCCTCCAATTGGAAAGCTCCCCCATTAGTAAACGACTGCCTGTCTATTTTAGCTTCACATCCAAATAAACGGAGTGCCTGCCATATGTTTCATAAAACGGCTTAAACACCACATCGCCGATATTAAATTGCAATTGCTTGGGATCGCCTGTTATAGATTTACCAATATCATTGGCATCCAACGTTCTTTTTCCCATTTACCGTAGTTGGTTACTAAATCATTTTTTAAAGAAAGAACCAATGGTTTGTTGTACTGCACTTTATAGCCATTCCAAACAGCATCTGCCAACCAAGTAGAGTAATTTCTAGGTTGCGCACCTGGCGTCTTAAACCAATATTGTGCAAAGTCTTCCCAATATTGTGCATTGCGTATCCATTGCATTTCATAAAGCTGATGTCCTGCAGCACAACTAATCGTACCATATTTTCCAGACCACCAAGGACGATCAATAAATTCTGTACAAGCATACCCAG
>JBMLPQ010000042.1:0-1235 GCA_049242025.1 Sediminibacterium sp. | reverse complement strand
GTGAGCCATACACTAAGTGAAGTGTTAAGTTATCCCAACGATAATAGTAGGTTCGATCAATATCTTTATCAGGCGTTTCTATAAAAGGAATATTTTCTTTATACCAAGCCCAATCTTTATTATTCCAAATATGTTTATCCAAAATAGATTGCTTATTCAATACTTGTGCAATCAAAAAACAAGGCAGCATTGTTAGCACGAATAACAATGCTCTTAGCAGTTTATAATTCATAGATTGAAGTTAAAACGAGGATTAACCAACTACTTGTCAAATAATAACTGATGTTTTGTTCAATTTAACCCACCTCAGTATTTTTCATAAATGAAGAATGAATTATGGGAGCAACTTTAATGGTGTACTTCCAATTAACTTAAATTGATAAGGCCATTGCTCTTCTTTTTTTGCGTCTGCATCAGTTCTTTGTCTACCCATAGTAACTGGCCAATGTTCAGTAGGAGCACCATTACAACCAGCCACAAATATTCAGTATCAGTTGGAATTTTAAATTTTAATTCACCAGATGCATCTTTGCCTACAGAACTATATACTCTATTCCCGTTTTTTTGATACGCAACAAAACCATAACGCCAACCTGCTTTTTCTACATTCACTGATTGATATCCTTCTGCTCCTGCAATGCCAGTAAAATTGAGCTTTATCGTTGAACCAGATTTGGGCACTTTTAATTGAATACCATTATAGCCGTAATTCTGTGGACAATTGGTTGCTGGAATGATGTACCAATCTTTCTCTTTTGCATTTTTAAGCGCTGTAAAATGTTGGTTAGCATAAGGTCTTGCTACCGAATCAATTCGCTTCATATCCCAAGTGATGAATCTTCTAGAAGCATCAAACATTTCATCATTGAATTGCGCTTGAGTAATATTGGTGATTCTCTTGTATGTAGCTACAGGGTCTTCATTATCTAAAGTAGCCCTTGAAAGATTTCCAAAAAATTCAATCCCAAGTTTATTAGACCAATATTCAAAAACATAAGGAGAGTGATACATATTAGTAGGATGAAGAAATGCATAATGAGTTTTCTTCATAAAATCTTTCAAATGGTAATTCTCAAATGTCATCCATTCTGGGTAAACCTGCCATAACATATATTGAGCAGACATTTCTGAAATTGCTCCTCTTGGGCCACGTCCATTATCTGCTCTGATCATAAACTGGAATGAATGACCTAATTCATGTGCCAATGCTCCATAAGGTGCTTTAGACATTCTTA
>JBMLPQ010000041.1:0-11190 GCA_049242025.1 Sediminibacterium sp. | reverse complement strand
TGATTTGAAATTAACTTATTTATTTTAAACTTTGATAAACTTGTCTATACTCAGATACTGTACTCTCCCAACTATGATCTATCTGCATCATATGCTTACGCATCCACTCCATATGTTTTTTGTCTTGGTAAACAGCAACACCCCTACCAATAGAATAAGCCAAATCATCAATGGTGGCGTTGTTAAATCGAATACCAAACCCTTCTATATCGCCCATATCTGTAACCGTATCTTTTAAACCGCCAGTACTTCTAACAACAGGCACAGTGCCATAGCGCATAGCATACATTTGATTCAGTCCGCAAGGTTCTACCCTGCTTGGCATTAACAAGAAATCTGCACCTGCATAAATCAAATGGCTTAATTGTTCGTTGTAACCTATATAAGCATTGTAAATGCCTTTGTACTCATTGGTCATTTGTTGCAATTCCCACTCAATGCTTGTTTCTCCACTACCTAAAATTAAAAAACAGGCGTTTCCCTGGGTTTGATAAATAGCAGTTCTAATCGCATCTGGTAAAATATCTGCAGCTTTTTCTCCTACCAATCTGCCTATGAAAACAAATAATGGCTTGGTAATATCTAATCCAAATTGGTCGCAGAGAATTTGCTTGTTTTGCTCTTTGCCCTTGGTAACTGTTTTTGCGGTGAATCGATTCTCGATATAGGTATCGGTAGAGGGGTTCCAAACTTCATTGTCAATGCCATTTAAAATACCAATACATTTCCCTCTCTCAAATTCAAACAAGGCCTCTAAACCATTGGCATTCTCTCGCAGCTCATCCATATAACTCCAGCTAACAGTAGTTACTTTATCGGCACATTTTACGCCAGATGCAAGGGGATTAATATTGCCTGCCCAGTCGAGCATACCGCGTTTCCATAAGTCCCACCTTGGTATATAGCCACTTTTATCCCAACCCATCCAACCCTGATACTGTCCATTGTGGATAGTCACAACGGTTGATACTGATGCCAAGTGCTGAAAATCGTAACAGTACTTCATCATAAATGGAATCAAAGCAGTATGATGATCGTGACAGTGCACCACATCAGGTTGATGCTCCCAGCTGCTAATCCAGCTTACCACAGCAATTTGAAAAGCAGTAAAACGTTCTGCATCATCATCGTAACCGTATATTTTTTGACGATCTAATAATCCATTGATATCGATTAAAAAAAGATCGAAACCTAATTTATTCGTTGGTTCCTTAATTACGGTGAAGTCAAAATACCAATTGCCTAAATTAGCACTTCCCTTAAAATCGACCGTCCAATCATTTTCATACAAAAACTTGGTTCTATACATGGGCATAATTACTTTGGCAATATCCCCCGACTTGCACTGATACTTTGGCAATGCACCTACTACGTCACCTAATCCACCTGCTTTGGCAACTGGATAACACTCAGCACTAACATGTATAATTTCCATAAGAAAGAATTAAATCTTCAATTTTCAAGATAACCAATAAAGCGATTCCATCAAATTACCATTTAAAATTTTTCCTTCAACCATTTATTCCTATTTTCCATTCCTATAAAAACGAACGATTGATATGAGTCAAACCAAACAGCCCACCAACACAGGGGCATTAGCCACCCTTGTAATAGTATTTTTTTTCTGGGGATTTATTGCTGCTTCTAACAGTATATTCATTCCATTCGCAAAAAATCATTTCCAGCTTAATCAATTTGAATCACAACTGATAGGTTCTGCATTTTACGGAGCTTACTTTATAGGTTCATTGATTTTATTTATTTTATCTAATTTATTTGGGTACGATATCTTAAATAAAATAGGATACAAAAAAGGAATCATTTATGGTTTAGGCATTTCAGTTGTAGGTGCTTTATTGATTATACCCTCTGCCAATGCTAATTCTTTCCCTGCAATTCTGGGATCATTTTTTATAGTAGCATTAGGATTTTCTCTGCAGCAAACATCTGCACAACCATTTGCCATCACATTAGGCGATCCTTCTACAGGTTCACATAGATTGAATTTAGCAGGCGGTATTAATTCGCTAGGAACTACACTAGGACCCATTATCGTAAGTTTCTTTTTGTTTGGATCAGTAGGTAATGCAAATACCGAAGTAACTGTTACGAATATCAATACATTGTATTTAATAGTAGCTGCAGTTTTTGCCGCAGTGGCTTTATTCTTTGCTTTTTCAAAATTACCTGAAGGCAAAAACGATGAGAAATTTGAGAAAGCAAACAAGGCAGCTTCCTCTTTATTGATGATGACTTTTTTAATTGGCATCATCATCATAGTAGGACAATTTACAGAAGTGCCTAAATTAACTTTGTTATTACTTTCTTTGATTTCAGTAGTAGGAATTTTATTCTATTCGAATAATCAAGCAGTTAAAAATCCTACTGGTTGGGGTGCCATGAAATACCAACAATTGATTTATGGTATGATTGGAATTTTTGTTTATGTGGGTGTGGAAGTAACCATCGACAATAACTTTGGAGCTTTGCTTAAAATTCCAGGATACTTAACAGATGCGGGTTTAGAAGAAAGTCAAATTTCGAAATATGTTTCATTGTATTGGGGAAGTTTAATGATTGGTAGATGGACTGGTGCCATTGGTGTATTTAATTTGAAGGGCATGACCAAAACCATTGCCACTATTGTTGTTCCTTTTTTTGCATTTGGCGTAGTGCTTTATGTAAATAATTTATATGGTAGTGATGTATCCGATTTATTTGGATATGCAGTATACATTGCTTTAGCAATTGCTGCATTCTTTTATGGGCAGGAAAAACCAGTTAAAACTTTAATAGCGGTTTCTACATTGGCTACTACAGCCATGTTGATTGGGGTATTTACCAATGGATTGATTTCAGTTTATTCTTTCATGGCTGGAGGACTTTGTTGTTCAGTAATGTGGCCTTGCATATTTTCATTGGGTGTGGGTGGATTAGGAAAGTATACCAGCCAGGGTTCTGCTTTTTTAATCATGATGATTTTAGGCGGAGCAATCATTCCTCCATTACAAGGTGCAATTGGAGATATTTCTGCTGTAGGCATGCACCAGTCTTATTTATTAGCAGCTGCTTGTTTTGCGTTTTTAATTTACCTAGCAATCAAAATGAAAAATGTGTTAAAAGCACAAGGCTTAGATTTTGATGCACAAGTAGGTGGCGGACATTAATCATTTGAAAGAACTGTATATGAATAGTAAAAAAGACAACAGAACTGGCTCTTCTGCAATGGAACAGTTGGCAGTAGGCATTGATATTGGTGGCACAGGAACCAAATACGGTATTGTAGATAGAGTAGGGAATTTATTGTTCTCTGGTGAAATGAGTACCAGAAACCATCCTGAGCCAATGCCTTTTATTGAAGAGTTATACAAAAATATAGCCCCACTAATTGAACAAGCAGGAGGTGCAGGAAGAATTAAGGGAATTGGAATTGGTGCACCCAATGGGAATTACTATAAAAACACCATAGAGTATGCTGCTAACTTACCTTGGAAAGGAATCATCCCTTTTGGTAAAATGGTAGAAGATACTTTTAAACTACCCGTTGTTTTAACCAATGATGCCAATGCTGCTGCATTGGGAGAAATGATGTATGGTGCTGCACAAGGCATGCATGATTTTATTATGATTACCCTTGGAACAGGTGTTGGCAGTGGCATTATAGCCAATGGGAAATTAATTTATGGACATGATGGTTTTGCTGGTGAATTAGGACATACGATCATCATACCAGATGGTAGACTACACGATGGAACGGGTAAAAGAGGGTCTTTAGAAAGTTATGCTTCTGCTACCGGTGTAAGATTAAATGCGCTTGAGTTCTTAGAAAAAAGCGACCAACCCAGTTTGTTAAGATCGATTCCTATTGAGCAAATAGATTCTAAAAAAGTGCACGAAGCAGCTTTAGAAGGCGATGAATTGGCTAAGGAAATATTTGATTATACCGGTAAGATCTTAGGAATGGCATTGGCCAATTTTGTCATGTTCTCAAGCCCTGAAGCCATTATTTTATTTGGAGGCTTAACCAAAGCTGGAGACTTTATTTTAAAGCCTACTCGTGAACATATGGAAGCCAACCTAATTAAGGTATTTGAGAATAAAGTAAAAATATTGGTAAGCCATTTAAGAGAATCGGATGCTGCTATTTTAGGAGCTTCTGCGCTTGTTTGGGAGATGAAATAATAAATACAGCTGGAACCGGGCGTTGCCCGGTTTTATCGCTGGGCTTAATCGTTTCTTTACCATTAATCAGCATGGTACTACTTCCACCTCCATCTAAATTCAATGCTTCAATACAGCCCACAGAAAGCATCAATTGGGCTAACTGAGTAAGGCTTGCTCCTTCTGCAATACCTGGATTTCGTCCCTCTACTACCATAATGATTAATTGTCCATCGGCAGTATAGCCCATTGCAGTTCTTGGATGCAAATCATCAATTTGTTTGCCTGCAAAACGTTGCTCTTGATTATTAGAAATGTTTATTTGCCCGTTCTGTATTAATACTGGACCTCCAGCTACTGCCGTTTGCATTTTCCATTTTCGAAATATTGCGTTGTTAGGAAGTAAAGCCTTAGTTAGTACAGCATTGCTGTCTCTAAAATGGGGCACTGCTACCTGCGAAGCCAAAGGGTATAAAGCAGCACTATCAGTGAACAACCAAGCAATATCAGCTCTTCTTTTTTTAGAAATGCCAATAGCCCCTGCAAAACTGTGACGATAGGTGAAAGTGTCTTTTCCTTTTAGTGCTGTACTATGAATATTATAAGCCAGTAGTTTGCTATTATTCACTACAGCATTTAGATTTCTATTTTGAACAAACTCAAAAAAAGTTGTGTTCACTACTAGCAATGGATTTCCTGTTTGTTGATAATATTCACTAGGAGTATACCTTTTTCCATTACCCACTTGAGTCGAAAATACAAGGGACTTTTCTTTTAAGGGAGCTGATAAATAATAGGCTTTATTGGGCTTACCATTGATGGACATATTCGTGGAATAAATATGAACTTGATTGGGCAATGGTCCATATAGACTATCTATATTTTTCCAATTAATTTGTCCTAGAACAAATAGTGGGGTTAAACATAATAAACCTAAAATCTTACGCATGCATGGCTTTTTCCATCTTCCATTTATTTACTCCATATCCTGGAATAACATGTTTTTCACTATGGTAAGAAGACCTAACCAATGGGCCACTTTCAACATAATCAAAACCGATGTTGTAGCCTATTTCTCTTAGTTCAGCAAACTCATCTGGATGTACAAATCGTTGAACGGGTAAATGCTTTTTAGTTGGTTGTAAATATTGTCCTAAGGTAATAACATCTGTACCAACAGCTACTAGGTCTTTCATGGTTTGCACCACTTCTTCTTTGGCTTCACCCAATCCCAACATGATTCCAGTTTTGGTACGCATACCACCCTTTTTCAGGGTTTCAAGCACTTCTAAACTTCTTCTATATTTAGCCTGAATTCTTACTTGCTTTGTGATTCGTTCAACCGTTTCCATATTATGGCTCACTACTTCTGGAGCGGCATCAATAATGCGTTGAATCTGATCTTTAAACCCTCTAAAATCAGGTATTAATGTTTCTAATGTAGTTGTGGGATTAAGCGTTTTTACCGCTTTGATAGTATTGTACCAAATAATAGAACCCCCATCTTTCAATTCATCTCTATCAACACTGGTAATTACTGCGTGCTTTACTTTCATTAAATGAATTGCTTCTGCAACCCTTTGTGGTTCATCAAAATCAACGGCTAATGGGCGACCTGTTGCTACTGCGCAAAATCCACAACTCCTGGTACATATATTGCCCAAAATCATGAAGGTAGCTGTACCCTCACCCCAACATTCACCCATATTTGGGCAATTACCACTTTCACAAATGGTATGTAATTTATGCGTATCTACTAACCCTCTAACGTGCTTATAGCTCTCTCCAATAGGAAGTTTTACTCTTAACCAATTGGGCTTCTTTAAAGGAGTGTCAGCCGTGGTAATGGTATCCATTGGCATCTTGGGTACTACAGGTAATTCTTGCATGCGCTACAATTCTAAATTGAATACAAAATTAACTACTTTCTTCTACCAAAAGTGAATGCAGCATAGGCATTAAAGAAGAAGTTTTTTTCCTCATTTAGTAAAAGGATGGGCATTTTTTGTGAATAATAAGACGCATTCACGCCAACTTCAATTGCAGATAGTAATTCATTGTATCTACCATAGTCGAATCGAAGTGCTAGTTTAGCATGAGCGCCAGGAACAACTTTCATTTCACCAAACCCCTTAAATAAACCGCCCTTGCCTAAAATTTCATTGGGGTCTAAAAAAGTGGATTCATTGGTTCCATCATATTTGATTTGTTCTGATCCCCCAGTTACTGGGTCTTTTACTTCTAAATAGTAGGGTTTTAATAACCCAGCAGTAAGACCACCCCCATAAATAGCTGAAACAGCAATTCCATTTTTATTCCCTTTGCCTCCTATTAATTTTTGTTGCCCAAAACCAAGGTTCAGGTAGTAAAAATTATTTTGCTTACCATATATATAATTGGAAATTAAAATAAATCCTCCTGAAGAAGATAAGGTTGGAATGCGTTCTTCCTTGGGATGTTTTCGCTCTCCAAACTCTAACCAAGTGATATTAGTAGTGGTTATTGTTTTATATTTTCCTTTTTCAAATCTAAAACCCCATCCATCCGTATTTAAATGAATACTAAATGCATTTTGCTTATTAAAGATGAGCGCACCCTCTTCCTCTTGCTTTATCAACTGATTGATTTTCTCTTTCCGCTCTTCTTTCTTTTGTGCACGTTGCATTGCAGATTCAGAAGGCTGTTTTTTCTGAGCCAATATTCCTGTTCCCGATAAAAGGAAAATCACAAAAAATAGTTTCTTCACTTCCATTTGATTTGTTATAGGTAAATTTAAAGCAAAATTGATGCAATGACTTCACAAATTATTTACACCAGTGATCTTAGAACTACCGCCACCCATTTACAAAGTGGATCTGCCATAGAAACCGATGCCCCAACAGATAACAAGGGTAAGGGCGAAAGGTTTTCTCCTACTGATTTAATTGCAACCGCTTTAGCTTCTTGTATGATTACCACAATGGGTATCAAAGCCCAATCTATGGACAATATTGTACTAGATGGAACTAAAGCCGATGTAACTAAAGTCATGTTTAGCGACCCAAGAAGAATCGGTAAAATAATTATTCATATACATTTTCCAGAATCGCTTAGCCATTTAAGTGATAAAGAAAAAGCAATTCTCGAAAATACTGCAAGAACTTGCCCAGTAGAAAGAACACTTCATCCAGACGTAGAGCTAGACTTACAGTTCAACTGGTAAAAGATACTAGCAATACTCAAATTGCTGCCCCATTAAAAGAGCTGATTTTTTGGCTAACCTACCAACTTGTCCAGGGTGGTTAATTCTTGAATCACCCTGCTAACTGGCAAACCCATTACATTGTAAAAATCTCCTGTTATAGCCGCAATACCAATTACTCCTATCCATTCTTGAATGGCATATGCACCCGCTTTGTCATAAGGTTTATAATGGTCTACATAGTATTCAATCTGTTGCATAGTCAAGGGATGAAATTGAACATGCGTTGTTTCAGAAAAAGCAACTTCTTTTTCATTCAATAAAATGACCACTCCTGTAATTACCCGATGTGTCTTACCAGATAATTTTTGCAGCATTGAAATAGCTTCCTCTTTACTAGAAGGCTTATTGATGATTTCCTTTTCTAAAACAACCACAGTATCTGCAGCTAATAAAATGGTATTATCAACTTGCTCTTGTGATGCAATTAGCTTGTTTTTTACAGCAAGGGCTTTTGCTCTTGCAATATGTATAGGAATACTTTCCGCTTCCATATTGGCATCAAAACTTTCATCGGTAGACTCTACCACAACTTTGAAAGCAACTTCTGCCCATTCCAACAATGTTTTTCTACGTGGGCTTTGAGAAGCAAGAATAACGGGTGTTCTAATCATGTTAATTATAAATAAAATCTAAAGAAAAGCATCGATATAATTCCAGTAAACATGACCAATTTAATCCAATTACTCACAGTATGAAATGATTCAGGAGTATTTGCGTGGTATAATTTTTTCAATACAACCAACAAAGGCAAAATAATCAATACAAAACAATAAAGTGCGCTTTGCCACCACCCAAGCCCTAACACATAAAACTGTAAAATAATTAATGCCGCAATTAACACTACCATCCATACAGCTACAAAAACTTTACTGGCTCTTATACCCCATACAATAGGCATAGTGGTACATCCGTATTTTTGGTCTCCCTCTATGTCTTCCATATCTTTTACTACTTCTCTAACCAAGGAGATAATAAATGCAAAAGAAGCATATAAAATAGACAACCTGAAAAACCTCACTTTGTCGTGATCTACTAGTAAAAGCTCATTTAATAAAAGAGGGAACTTGGCAAAAAATAGAATTAAAATCACCCATGCGGTTAAAAGGGAGATAATGATATTACCAATCAATAATTGCTTTTTAAAATTGGTCGAGTAAAACCAAAGCAAAAGAATAGCCCCTAAATTTCCCAAAACCAAATGCCAATAAAGTTGAATCGGTAATGCCAGCATGGTAAAAAATAATCCCGCCAAACTCAACACCATATGCCAAAAAATGACCCATCTTCTATTGATAATGGTATTTACTACCATTTTAGTGGGCTTATTTATTTGGTCAATATTTTGATCAAAATAATCATTGATAATATAGCCAGCAGCAGCAATGAAAACCGACGCAAGCAGAATTAGTGAAAATTGGAAATGATTAGACAACTCAAATTCCATTGGGTATACCCTAGCATAAATACACCATTCAAATAAAAATTGGGTAATGATGATAAACACCAAATTGGGCCATCTTACTAATCGTAGAAATGCAGAAATTAATTTCAAATGATTTTATTGAAAAGGTATTTAATATGTCCTCTTTAAAAATACTATTGCGCCCTCACTGTAAAATCTTCATTCCAATCACCCCTTAGTTTCATTACTTTTTCAATAACATCCCTTGCACAACCCATGCCACCAGCTACCGCAGAAATATAAAGCGAGATCTCTTTTATTTCTGAAACAGCGTCAGCAGGACAAACAGGAAGACCTACCCATTTCATGCATTCCAAATCGGGAATATCATCGCCCATAAATAAACAGCTATCTTGAGCAATTTGGGTTTCACTCAAAATTGATTTAAGTAAACCCAGTTTGTCGGTTACTTGCATATGAACCGAATGAACCCCTAGCTTATTAAGTCGATCTTTTACTTCTGGTGAATTTCCTCCAGAAATCACAATAACTTGATACCCTTTTTTAATTGCCAACTGCAACGCATATCCATCTTTAATATTCATTCTTCTGACCATTAAACCATCCGGCATCACCAATAATGAACCGTCTGTTAAAACGCCATCTATGTCAAAAATGAATGTATTGATATAGTTGAATTGCTCCAGCATAATTATTTTTGGTTATCTCTCCATTCATATACCCAAGCACTTTGTATCATTTCTAAATGACCTTCTGTACTTTGCTCTTTAGTTCCTTCGAAGCGGGGAATTTCTAAAACCCACTCTAATAGGTCGGTGAAACGGATTCGATATATTTTTGCTTCAGTAAAATCATCCCCAAATCTTTCGTACAATTTCATTGCAATATCCTCGTGATCGTTCCAATTAATGGGTGGCTCAAAATGACTCATAGTAACACGTTAAAAAGTTAAAATAATTATTCTCCCAAAAACTGGGTTTGGTCAGGCAAAGTTATATTAATGACTCCTGAACCAGCTTGTAATACACACTGACAGCCTAATCGAGAATTAATTCTTGGACTAACCGCTCTATCAATAAAATCTTCTTCCCGATCGCTTAACTCTTCTAAATGCTCAGCTCCATTATTTACATATAAATGGCAGGTGCTGCAGGCACAAACAGCACCACAATTATGATGTAGTTCAATTCCATTGTCTAAACAAACTTCTAATAAGCTTTGATCAGGTGAAATATTATTTAAAACTACTTTTTCGAGGCCTTTCTGTTCAAAATCTATTTCTATTGTATACATAATCACTATTTGGATTGCAAAAGTATTTCAAAACTTGTATTAACCGCTTTATTACTAAAAAGTTTAGAGTTATTTATTAAATATCTTTGCTGCATGAAGATGAAACTGAGTCAGCGACTCCTATTAAAATACTTTAAAGCTAAAATTAGAACCATCGGCATGGTATCGCCTGAAAAAGCTGCTGCTGAGGCTTTTGATTTGTTCAGTACCCCCTTTAAATCAAAAAAAACACCTAAAGTACCCGCCATTTTTCATCAATCCTTACCAGTATCGGTAGAAGTGCGAGGAATAACAGTTAGGGGATTTCAGTGGAAGTCGGAATTAACGCAATCAAGAAAAATTTTAATAGTACATGGGTTCAGCAGCTACTCTTATAAGTTTGAGCAATATATTGTATCCTTAAAGAAAGAGGGATTTGAAGTATTGGCATTTGATGCCCCTGGGCATGGGATTAGTGATGGGAAAAGAATTAATGCACTTATCTATAGAGACACTATTTTAGCTATTGAAGCCCAATTTGGACCCTTATATGGCATTATTGCCCATTCTATGGGTGGCTTGGCTGCATCTTTAGCTATGGAATTAATGACCAATACTAAAGAAAGAAAGTTGGTATTAATTGCCCCTGCAACTGAAACTAAAAGGGCCATTGAAAATCTATTCACACAAATTCCTGTTAAACCTGCAGTTAAGCAAGCTTTTGACCTATATGTAACCAATTTGGCGGGTAAGCCCATCAGTTATTTTTCAGTAGCAAGGGTGGTCAGAACCTTGGATGCAAGGGTTTTATGGATTCATGATGAAACGGATGCCATCTGTACTTTTGAGGACGTAGCCCCCCTATTATCCGAATCTATACCCTCTACAGAATTCTTTATTACCAAGGGTTTAGGCCATAATCAAGTTTATAAAGAAGCCAGTACTAGAGATCGAATTTTGGCATTTATTCAATCCCCTCCAAATGGAGATTTTTTATGATTTAACGGTTTCCCCTAATATTGCAATGCATTTGATCCTAATAATTGAAGTAAAACCGTAGAACCGGATTTCGTACATGGCTAAAAATTTA
>JBMLPQ010000040.1:0-5772 GCA_049242025.1 Sediminibacterium sp. | reverse complement strand
GAATTTACAACAAAATTCATCTAAAGACGAATTAACTGCATTTATGACCAAACTAATATTGAGTGGGCTATTTTTTTTAGCTACCATCTCTAACACATTTGCACAACAAGGTTCATTAAAGGGTATGGTAACAGATACTTTAAACAAACAAAACCTTTCAAATGCAGTGGTATCAGTGCTTAGAGCCAAAGATTCTGTTCTAGTAAAGTTTACTAGAACCACCAAAGAAGGTAATTTTGATTTGCCCAATTTAACGGCAGGTAAATACATTGTAATGGTTAGCTACCCTGCTTATGCCGATTTTGTAGATATTATTACTACAACAACTGGCGTAACCGATTTAGGAAAAATTTCAGTGATTACAAAAGCTACTTTACTACAAGAAGTAATTGTAAAACAAACCATTGGGTCTATCCGAATGAAAGGAGATACCACTGAATACAAAGCAGATAGCTTTAAAGTGAGTGCCAATGCAGATGTTCAAGAGTTATTACGCAAAATGCCTGGCATTCAAGTAAACAGCAAAGGAGAAATTACGGCACAAGGAGAAAGAGTACAAAAAGTATTGGTGGATGGGGAAGAGTTTTTTAGTGATGATCCTGCAGTTGTAACTAAGAACTTAAGAGCAGATGCGGTTGACAAAGTACAAGCATTCGATAAAAAAAGTGACCAAGCTGTTTTTACAGGGATTGATGATGGTCAAAAAATAAAAACCTTAAACCTTACTTTAAAAGAAGATAAAAAGAAGGGATATTTTGGTAAAGCTGAAGCAGGTGGAGATTTTGATAGATATGGTTATGGTAAGTTATTGGCCAATTCATTTAAAGGAAAAAGAAAAATATCTGGATATCTTACCACCGACAATACCAAATTTGAATCGCTCAATTGGAATGAAAACCAGAACTATGGAGGAAGTTCGAATATGACCACAGAAATGACTGATGATGGCGGGATGATGATGTGGAGCTCAGGTGACGACTTTAGTTGGGGAACTGGTTTCCCAAGATCCATAACTGGTGGTTTACATTTTAGTAATAAATGGAACAAAGACAAACACAATTCGAACAATACTTACCAATTCAATCAATTGGATGTGAGTGGAATTAATTCTAATAAGACCCAAAATATTTTACCTGGCGCAGATTTAATTAGCACAAGTGTGCAAGATCAAGTGAGTAGCAGAAAAAGGAATAAGATAACCAGCACTTATGAATGGCAAATTGATTCGAGTAGTTCATTAAAAGTTACCGCAAGAGGATCCATTGTCAATAGCAATATGGCATCTAATTTTTTAGGCCGTACCATTACAAGCGATAGTATTTTATTGAACCAGAGTAACAGAAATACTTCTACGGTTGACGAAAATAAAACCATGAATACCACCATTTTTTATCGCAAAAGATTTAAGAAAATGGGGCGTACCATTTCGTGGAATAATGATATTAATTATAACGATCGGGCAGATGATGGATTTTTAATTGCGGACAATACTTTTTATGATTCATTTGGCACTTTGATTAAAAGAGAAAATGTTGACCAGCAAAAAACAAACAAACAAATTGCTACTACCATCAATTCTACCATTAATTATACTGAACCATTGTGGAAAAATACCTTCTTAGTTTTGAATTATAAATTGAGTGTAAGTAGAAACGATGCTGAACGCAATACGTTTGCAAAAAACGCTGCCAATAATAAATATGAAAACTTGGTAGATACTTTAAGTAACCATTTTATATTCAATACCACCGGACATAATGGTAGTGTAAATATCCGATACAACGTAAAGAAATTTAATTTCTCTGTTGGAACAGGTTTAGGAACAGTGAATTATCGTTTAAATGATTTGGTGAAACAAACAGACCGAAATGTAATTTTCAACAATTTTATTCCAGCAGTCACCTTTAATTATACGCCCAAACAACAAAGAAGATTAAATTTTTCTTACAATGGTTCAACCAGAAATCCTTCGCTTACACAAATCCAACCCATCATTGATAATATTGACCCACTTAATTTAACCATTGGTAACCCTAACTTAAAGCAAAGCTTTGTTCACCAATTTAATCTGGGCGGTTCAGACTATAAGGTATTAAAAAGCAGAAGAATTAACTTTAATGTCAGCTATTCTAAAACAGAAAATGCGATTTCTAATTCAAGTTTTGTAGACGACCAAGGTAGAAGAGTTAACCAAGCAATCAACGTGGATGGCAATTACAGCTTAAGTGGAAGGGTTGGATATGGATTCGAAATTATCCCATCGCTCAATATTGGTTTAGATATTGGTCCTAGAATCAACCAATTTGCCAATAGGGTAAACGGGATTGATAATATTACTAAAAACAGAGCCACCGATATTAGTTTCAATATGGGCTACTGGGGCGATAAATGGATTAATTTTTATGCCTACGGAAGTGCAGTGTACAATAATTCTACCACTTCTATTCGTCCAGATATCAGCACCAAATTCTGGTCATATGAGACGTATGCCAACATACAATTTAAATTGAAAAAAATAAAGACCTATATAGACTTAGATTTAAATGCCAATATTTTCCAAAAGACAGCAGTATTTGCTGATCAAAGAGACGTCTATATTTTCAATGCCTCTGCAAGAAAAGTAATTTCTAAAAATGATCAATGGGAAATTAAAGCATCGGTGAACGACTTATTTAACCAAAACCTTGGGATCAACCGGAATGCTTCTAGCAACTTCATCACAGAAACCACCAATCAAACCATTCAACGCTATTTCTTATTCTCTTTAATTTGGAATTTTAGCAAAAATGGAAAACCTAATGAAGGATTTTAATATGAAAAAGATAATTATCATTGCTACCATTTTAGTAGCCAGCATAGACTTAAGTGCACAGGTTCAATTTATTCAATCTGGAAGAATAGAATATGAAAAAAGGGTCAATCAACATGCGCCTATTTTAGATGAAGGGGAAAATATATGGAATGCGGAAATGCTCAAACAGATACCCAAATTTGTATCAGATATTTTCGAGCTCAAGTTTACTTCAGACAAATCCGTCTACAAATTAGCAAAGGAAAATCCAAATAATAAGTACATGTGGGGTGCTAAACCTGTTGATACCGA
This sequence comes from Sediminibacterium sp., assembly GCA_049242025.1. Classification (GTDB taxonomy): domain Bacteria; phylum Bacteroidota; class Bacteroidia; order Chitinophagales; family Chitinophagaceae; genus Sediminibacterium. The sequence goes on along the minus strand of JBMLPQ010000040.1, from coordinate 2,669 downwards.
TGTAAGTATACAGGATTTCAAAAAAGGTATTGCTATTAGTCAAAAAGAAGTGTTTGAAAACACTTATTTAATCAAAGACAGTAGCCGCGTTTGGGAATGGAAGATAGCTGATGAAACCAGAGAAATTGCAGGATTTGAATGCAGAAAAGCCGTTACCAAAATTTGTGATTCTGTTTATGTGGTAGCATTCTATACCGATCAAATTCCGGTAAGTGCTGGTCCGGAAAGTTTTGGTGGACTTCCAGGAATGATCTTGGGCTTAGCAGTTCCTAGATTAAATACAACTTGGTTTGCAACTAAGCTAGAATTGGTTACTCCCACGCTTGGGGAGCTGAACGTAAAACAAAAAGGAAAACAAGTTGGTCGTACACAATTAACAACAGAATTATCCAAAGCTTTAAAAGATTGGGGTAAGGAAGGAGCTAGAAAAATGTGGGTCGTACAGCTTTAGTGTTTAATGCGAACAATGAATGGCATCTGTTCCTTGAATAGCCGAATTTAAATAAGGACTAATAAAAGGTATGTCTAAATTTAGTCCGCGGAGTATTAGTAAACAGCCAATGATAAATGTAAATACGGGAACCAACTTTCGAAATTGTTGACGCAACCCATTGGGTAAATGTTTTGCTGCAGCCACCAATAAAACCATGGCAGGTATTGTTCCCAATCCAAAGAATCCCATAAATAACATAGACTCATAAATATTATGGGCAACCAATGAGGCAGCAACTGCAGTATAAACCAACCCGCATGGCAATAAACCATTTAATACACCAAAGATATACATCCACCCTGCAGATTGCTTTTGCATAATTTTTTGCATGGCGTTGATTTGCCATTGCTTGAACCCATTTAAAAAAGGCAATGATCTTTGTGGAAATAGTCTTGGTAATAAAACCGAAAAAACGATTGCAAGGCCAAGTACAATTGAAACGATTTGGGTAACCCCAAACCAATTTACTCCCCTACCCAATAATCCTGCAGCTATACCTATACCAATATAAGTACTTACCCTTCCAATATTATAGAAGAATACGGCCAACCATTTGTATACACCTTGAAAAGCTTGGAAAGGCAAAGACAATGCCAATGGACCACACATACCAATACAATGCACACTGCCCCCAAAGCCAAGCACAAAAGCAGATATAAGCAGCACTTCCATAACTAAGGAATAAAAATAACTTCTTCTGCATAGTAGGTTTTACCTGCACTGGCAAAACTTATTTTAGCAATATACTTACCCTTTGTAAAAGAAGCTACTGGAAAATAATAAAGTCCATTGTTAGATGCATTAATAGCAATTTTCTTATCTGATTTTTCTGATGCAGGATTGTAAAAATGCACTTCCCCATTGGTAATTGCAGCAGATGTGGTTGAATCAATTGTTAATAGAATTTGTTGGCCTTGTTGTTCAACAGTAATTTGATTGCTTAATGCTTTTGCATTAGCAGTGGCTTGTAACTTTCCATTAAAAGCCATTTCTTTTTCATAATAATTAGACTCTACCATTTCTATATCTACTTGCATGGTTTTCCATACTAGAAATAAAATAAAAGCTACGCCTAATCCAAATGCAACTACAATTCTATATCCCCAATTCATTTTTTTATTTTAAAGGTCGCTGATAAAAATGGCTTTTTTAGTAGTAATTACTTTATCGCCACTTAATAATTTAATTTCATATTCTTCTTTCCGATTCTTGATCTTATTGCTATCTACTTTTATGAAAAAAGTTTCCTCGGCCAATTGTCTGCCCTTTAATGTATCTAAGGTTTGACCAATTCTTTCAATTTGCACATCAGGATCTGTAGCTACCAATCGATAAGGAAGATCTCGATTACTCTTATTGGTTACTTTAATTCTGAATAGATTACTAATTGTTCCATCTTTATTCTCCTGCATACCTTGTCCTGGAACTCTTAAAATAGTAGCATCAAAAGTAGTTCTGGTAACAATTAAGACCCCTAATAAAACCATTAATATAACTAATACTCCAGAATAGGCTTTTATTCTATAAGTAAATTCAAATTTCTTTCCAGAAGCAATTTGGTTTTCAGAAGCAAAGGTGATTAAGTTTTCTGGCTTATTCACTTTCTTCATCATCATATTACATGCATCAATACAAGCGGTACAGTTCACACATTCCAATTGAGTACCATTTCTGATATCAATATTGGTAGGGCATACATTCACACACATTCCACAATCAATACAATCTCCCGCTCCTTCCGCTGCTTTCTTTTTATTCCTCGGCTCTCCACGCAAATAGTCATAAGCAACCACAATTGAGTTCTTATCTAATAAGACCCCTTGTAATCTGCCATAAGGACAAATAACTGTACACACAATTTCTCTAACAAATGCATATACAGTATAAAAAACAAGGGTAAAAAAGATAATAGCAATGAACCCTCCTATATGCACAGTTACAGGATCAGAAATGATTTTAAACAATTGATCTGTTCCAATAATATAGGCCAAGAAAGTATTGGATATGGCAAAACTGAGGATTAAAAAAACAATATGCTTAATGGTTTTTCGGACGTATAATTCCGTAGTCCATTTTTTCCCATTATTGATTTTTTGCTTGTTGCCATCACCTTCTATAAAATATTCAATCTTTCTAAAAATCATTTCCATGAATATGGTTTGAGGGCAAACCCATC
>JBMLPQ010000039.1:0-3710 GCA_049242025.1 Sediminibacterium sp. | reverse complement strand
ATGCATTTGGTAGTACTATAGCTGAACGTAGTGCTAGTTTTGGCATTAGCTACAAGTATGGGTTTAACAATCAGGAGAAAGATGAGGAGTTAGGAGACTACTACAGTTTTGAGTATCGGGTGCATGACGCAAGGCTGGGTAGATTTTTAAGTGTGGATCCGTTGGCACCTGAATATCCGTGGAATAGTACATATGCTTTTGCTGAGAATAGGGTAATTGATGGGATTGATTTAGAAGGCGCTGAGTGGCACGACGCAAAGGGGAATTTACTCTTTCAAGGGGCATGGATTGCTCCAAGTGTAAACGAAAGCCAAACCAGAATGGTTGGCAATACCCTATATAAATGGTCACCAATAGGGCCTGCATTAAAAGTAGCGAATGCAAACCAAATTCGGAAAATACAGAAAATACAAACAGCAGATAAAATTGCTTCAAATCGAAAACGAACATCATCTGACGTCCCAAATTATAAGCCAACACAAATTGACTTTCAAATTGGACTGGCAGTTTCGGAGCAAAAGAAGTGGGAAGCGGCACGTCAACAACATTATGTCCAGAATACAACAACTACAGTTCAATCAGTAAATCAACATACGGACAATACGAGGGTTGGCTTGTCGATAGGTTTAAATCCACAAATTCATCAAAGGTTCATTCAAGAATACGGACCAAGTCCAATTGCACCTCAACAACCGAGCATGGTAACAACAATGATTCCATTTGTTGGTACTTATACAAATAATAGTTATGCCGATGCTTTAGAAATTAGTGGCCGTGACGGTGCGCGTTACCGAGGATCTTATGCAATGGATTTTGCTACCATACTGCCGATAGCTAGAATTGGTTCTGTTACATTAACTTCTGCTACTGCGGGAGGAAGAGTATTTTGGTCTGGTGGAGATGTTGCAAAAAATGCAGCAATGGATTTTGCTAAATCTAATGGAATGATAACTCTTGAGATGACAACAGGAGGACGGATGATGAATTCGATAAGCCCTTACCTTCCAAGTTCAATCTCAAGTCCTATATGGGATGGCTTGTCCAGAAACTTTGCAAGGGGAGCATCAGGAAATATAAATGTTTTTCAAAATGCTGCTGGGGTAAGCCTAAAAAGTACTTGGAGAAGGGTTGAATATCCAATCTTACAAAACAAAAGCATTTTTTATCATATTGTAAAATAATAAAAATGATTACTCAAGATAAAATTAAAATCTATACAAAGTATGGTGGTGACATAGATAACTGGGCCAGAAGTGGTTCAAAAAAAGAGAAATTAGTAATGAATGATAATGACTGGTACCTAATAGACAGCTTAATTCAGGATTTGACTTTGATAAAAAATGGGCTAGCAGCCCTATCATTCCATAGTGATGTGAATTACAAATTGAAGGAGAACTGCGATAGTGAAGAAACTATTCAAATATTGAAAGCAATGACTTATATCTGAAAATGAAATTACTCTTTAAAGTATTTTATTTCATACCTACAATATTCCAAATAAATATTTGTAAAGCAAAAATATTTGTGTGTGTGTAAATTGCACATTTCGGTGTAATTACCCCTCGCTTTTCCCTGAAAATTGCCCACTTCGGTTAAAAGGGCATTTTGAGCATTTGGTCATTGTTGAACCACATTACTCTGCTCTTAATTTTAAACGTATTTAAGTTTCCCTACAGTAGAACTTATCAATAGTACTTTTCTTAAACACCAGTTTCAGTTATATTTGAGTCATCTCGCGCGATAGCTATACCATACCGAATCCGACTCAAAGTTACCATGCATTTGGTAGTACTATTACTGAACGCAGTGCTAGTTTTGGGGGAAATTACAGGTATGGCATGAACACCCAAGAGAAAGAACCTGAATTGGGTGAAGGTATTACAAGTGCGGAGTATTGGATGTATGATGGAAAGCTGGGGAGAAGGTGGAATGTGGATCCCAAGAGAAATGAATCATTGTCAACCTTTGCTTGCTTTGCAAATAACCCTTTGAGTAACATTGATATTTTGGGTGACACCCTTACTGAAATTTTACAGGAAGCAGTAAACAAACTAAAAACTGAAGTTATTGCAGATATTGAATCATTAAAGTTATTAAAAACAAAACTTCTAAAACCTCTACCCCAAGGTGGTTCATATGCTGAAGGGGGTAATACAGATATGATATGGAATGAAATTGATATTATTGATGCTACACTTAATGAATTAAGTGGTTTTTTGGTTGAAATAGAAGCTATGGAAAATTCCAGTGTTTGGTTTGATTTGGAAGTTGATGCCACAAAGTATAAGGATGGAGGAACGAGGGTATTAAACAAAGTAGTTTTGATTACATTAAATTCATTAGATGAAGGTGGTATGTATATTCTAGGCCATGAATTAAAGCATGGTTTTCAATATTTATCCGGTGAAAACAGTTACGATGAATTCAACAAAAGTCTTGGTATTTGTGCCGATATATATGACGAAGTAGCTGCTTATAAGCGTCAATGGGCGTTAATGTATTTTTCAGGGAAGAACACTATTAATTATCAAGAAATTACACCTGCATTAATAAAAGAAATAGGATTAGGTGTTTATGATAACTATTATGGTGAATCAATCGATAAAAACACCATTCTGACCAATGAGCTGCTTAAACATTATTTTGGAGAAAATCCGATTCCAAAAGAAGCACATGAATTAATTGGTAAACCAGTACATTTATTAATGGATCTTTATGGAGAGTTCTATAAATAATAATTTAGGGCGTATCATTTTAATTTTACTACTCTTTTTGATTAGTTGCAAAGTTCAAAATGGCAAATATTTGAATGCATATAAAAATATTGGATATCAATTAGAAATAGATTCTTTGAATAATTTTAAATTGTATAAGACCTTTCGTAACCTGAATGATACAAATGTTAAAAAGAATGAAAGCATTTATAACTTTTCAGCTGGTACCGTTATTTGGAATAATAATAATTTAACTTTAATACCAATTCACATCTATCATCCCGAGAGGATACTTGAGGTTAGAAGCACAAGCAACAACATAGGTGGTATTCGAATACATGCCACTGACCAAGTAGGTCCATTTAGTGTTCTTCTATGTGGACAAGAACATAAAATATCAAGTAAGAATACGTTTTTAGACATTGGAATTTGCAGTGAAATGATAATAAGTAGCCCGGGCTGTGCGCCATATCGCTTAGAAATTAGTGACTCCGTGGATATAGTTTTGAGTAGTATAAATTATCCAAAGAGGTATGCAATGCTCCCTAAGCCAGTATATGGAGTTATAGTCAACGCAGGTGTATTACTCATTATTGATAATATTCCAATATTATTGAAGGGGGAGTGTGGCCCCAATAAGTATTGCTTTCTAAGCACGTGACTGCGTTATATTGGCGTTTTTATTCAGATAGGTAATCTTAAAGTATATTTCAATATTATTGACATCCTTCTTGCCTCCATGTTGCCATGCTCATGGCCTCTCTAAAGTTTAGTTGGCATTTAGAGAAATTGGCCTCGCTGTAATATAAAACTCTTCTTTTGACATCGAATTTTTATTCGATTTACCATTAGTAACAAATTATCAAAGTTGCTTTTCTAAAAATAAAGTTTCAATTATTTTTGACAAATCCAAAAACCACGCCATTCCATATTATTTCAAGACCAAAGTTATCATGCATTTGGTAGTACTATTACTGAACGTAGTGCTAGTTTTGG
>JBMLPQ010000038.1:0-1673 GCA_049242025.1 Sediminibacterium sp. | reverse complement strand
AGCTGACTAAAGCGGTACCTCAACCAGGAACCGATATGCGTTTAGATGCACAAGGTGATAAGTTGATGGCTCGATTGGTTTATAGGAGAATTGGCAATCGTGAATCTGTTGTGGGGGTACATTCTGTAAATACAGCTGCAGGTGGCGGTGGAGTAAGATGGTATGAGTTTATAGTAAACAAAGACCGATCTGTTCAATTGTACCAACAAGGTACTTACTCGCCAGACAGCAATTTTCGTTGGATGGCAAGTCCTGCAATTGATAAATATGGCAATATTGGTATTGGCTATTCTTTTGGTGGTAAAAATGATTTTCCAGGACAAAGATTTGCAGGACGACATTTTGGAGATCCATTAGGTAAACTAACTTTGAACGAAGTTGTTCTTGTGAATGGTGAAGCTGCTCAAACCAATACGCTAAGATGGGAAGATTATACCCAAACAGCCATTGATCCTAGTGATGATGAAACTATTTGGTATGTAGGAGATTACTTAAAAAAAGGAGCCAAGAATTATTCATCTAAAATTGGGGCATTTAAATTGGGGAAAAAATAATGGAGAATATAGTTGTCATCACTGGTGCAGGTATTTCGGTTGAATCAGGTATTCAACCCTTCAGAGGAAAAAATGGACTCTGGAATGAAAACCCCATGGAGATGGCTACTTATCGAAATTTTAGAACGAATACTGGTTCGTTTTTACAATGGTACTATCATCGCTTTGTAAGTTGTAAAGATGCATTGCCCAACAAGGCACATGAAATAATGGCTTCTAACAAAATAAAAGTAGTCACACAAAATATAGACAACCTTCATATCAAGGCCAAGCACCCTATAGAAAACTTAATTGAAATACATGGTAACATCAATTTCAAAAGAAAAATTCATGCGCAATATCGAAATGAGTTGGAGTGGGCCAATTGGGATAGCGTAAATGAAAATAATTTAGAACAGCAATTATTTGATTTATTCCATATTCAAAGCGATGGGGCTATTGATGAAAATAAATCTGAGAGACCGCATATTTTATTGTTCGATGAATATTACACAGAACTGTACCAGCACAATAAAGCATTGCACTGGCTCGACGAAGCTGATACCATTATATTTATGGGCACATCCAATTCGGTAGGCTTTACCTATGGGGCATTGCAAGAGGGCTTGAATGCACGTAAAAAAATAATTGTAGTTGATCCCAACCCTGCGCCAACATTTAATATTCCTGGTGTAGATATCATTAAAGAAACCGCTACTGAGTTTTGCGAGCAGTATTTTTAAATTCAATACTTGTGCCTTTGGAAACTACCGCTGTAAAGAAACCATTTTTCAATTGCGGCGATTGTAATCCCCCCGTTGCCTTCCATTTCCAATTACTATCCAATTTGATTTTTAAAGGTCCAGTTGCATTGGCTTTTACCAGTATCGTTTTTAATGAACCTTCAACTTTTTCTGCGCCCACTAAAAAAGCGCCTTCGGTTCTTAGTTGTTTAAAAGAACAATTTTTCCAATCGGTAGGAATAGCAGGCATAATTTCTATAAAGCCCGCATGTGATTGTATTAACATGTCTTGTAAACCTGATGCGAAAGCAAAATTGCCTTCGAGTGTAAAAGGTCTATATGTTGCGTTTGCATATCCTTTTCCACTTTGATCTCCATTTACATGGAATCCATTATT
>JBMLPQ010000037.1:0-3738 GCA_049242025.1 Sediminibacterium sp. | reverse complement strand
TAGACGAAGTAGTAGTGACTGCCAATAAGCAGGAACAGAAACAAAGTACCACTGGCAAAGTGATTACCGTAATTGGACAAGCTGAATTGTCTAAAAGTTCTGGTAAATCATTGGGACAAGTATTGAATGAAACCGTTGGTATTACTATTAATGGCGCCCTCAACAATGCAGGTACCAATCAAACGGTATTCATGCGCGGCGCCAATAGTGGTAGAACACTGATATTAATGGATGGTATTCCAGTGTACGATCCTTCTCAAATTGGCAATGAATTTGACCTCAATCTTTTTTCGATTAATGATGTGGAAAGAATTGAAGTTTGTAGAGGAGCACAAAGCACTGTTTATGGCAGTGATGCAGTTGCTGGAGTAATTAATATCATTACTGTAAAGCAAAATGTAAACAAACCCATCAATGTTAAAGCAACCCTTACTGCTGGTAATTTAAACAGTTTCAGAAACAATCTACAACTGTATGGTAAGTACAAAAAGCTTACTTATTCTTTGCGCAATGCTGGCATACGAACCAATGGATTTAGTGCAGCAACCGACACACTTGGCACAAGAAAATATGATGCTGATGGATACAATGGAAATAGCACTAGCGCTGTAGTTCAATATGCAGTTAGTAACCAATTATTACTAAAAGGATTTGGCATGTACAGCAGCTACAAAGCAGGAATTGATGCGGGTGTATTTAGTGACGATAAACATTTTACTTTAAATAATAATTTACTGAATACAGGATTTGGCTTAGTGTATAAAACCAACCGTGTACAATTAACCGCCAACTATCAATTTAGTCAAACCAATAGAGGTTACGAAAGAGATAGTACAGACAGAGCTGTGTTTAGTTTTTATCAACGCAACAAATATTTTGGCAAAACGCAGTTTGCAGAATTGTATGCTTCCATTAAATTAAATGCATCTTGGTCTTTACTACAAGGGGTTGAATATCGCTTTGCCAGCATGAACAATCAGTTTGAATCGGTGAGTAGTTTTGGCCCTTTTAAATCAGGTTTTAAAGACACCGGAATTCATCAATCATCGGTGTATAGCTCTTTACAGTTCAATAACCAGAAAGGCTTTTTTGCAGATGCAGGATTTAGATTGAACAAACACTCTATTTACGGAAATAGCAGCACATTTACTTTTAATCCTTCATACGTAGTTTCCGAACAACTTCGAGTTTTTGGTAGTGTAGCTACTGCATTTAAAACACCTTCTTTATTTCAGTTATTTGATTCTTTCAGTGGCAGAAGAGATTTAAAAGCAGAAACCAGTACCACCGTTGAAGTAGGGTTTTCGCATAATTACACTGGTTTTACTAGTAGATTGGTTGCATTTTATAGAAACACCAATAATGGAATAGACTACGATTATGTTCGTAACAAGTATTATAATTTCATTAAGCAAACTGCTTTTGGGGTTGAATACGAAACCAATATTCGATTGAGCAATCGTTTACAAATGAACATGAATTTTAGCTATCTAAGTATGATTGATTCTACTCAAAGTAGAACTAATTTCAAAGACACTGGCTATATATATGGCTTGAGGAGACCTGGGTTTCAAAGTAATATGAGTTTAAATTATTCGCATGAAAAAGCAACCATTTCTATTATTGGAAAATATGTAGGGAGCAGATCAGATATTGGTGGATTTAGAAGACCCGACGTGTTGCTACCCGAATATTTTATTTTAGGAGCGTATGCTGAATATCGCTTTAGCGAGAAACTAAAAATATTTGTTGATGCTCAAAATATTACCAATAAGAAATTTGCCGACTTAAGAGGATTTAATAGTATTCCCTTTTTAATCAATACGGGTATTAGTTTACACTTATAAAATACACTATGTTACTTGATCAGCTGCAGAATAAAATTAATAGTAAGACTAAACCCTTAGGGGCATTGGGTATGCTAGAAGATATTGCATTACAAATAGGTTTGATTCAACAGTCAACAGAACCTTTTATTGCAAGACCCACTATTATGGTTTTTGCAGCTGATCATGGCATAGCTACAACAGGATTGGTGAACCCTTATCCACAATCAGTTACCGCTCAAATGGTGTTGAATTTTTTAAATGGAGGAGCGGCTATCAATGTATTTACTCAAATGCACCAACTACAGTTGATGGTGGTAGACGCAGGAGTAAATGCAAATTTAAACCATCTTACTCAACCCAATTTTATTCATGCCAAACAAGGAATGGGAACTGCCAATTATTTATTGTCGTTGGCAATGACCAACGATTTGGTATTGAGTAGTATTGAAAAAGGAAAAGAATTGGTAAAAATGGTTTCTCAAGGAGGTTGTAATTGTATTGGTTTCGGCGAAATGGGTATTGGCAATACTTCATCGGCTGCATTAATCATGCATGCCATCACCAATATTCCTATTCAAGAATGTGTTGGTAGAGGAACGGGGACTAATGATGACCAATTATTGATCAAAGTAAACACCCTTGAAAAAGTAGCTGCTTTACATCAACTGCATACGCTTGGCAATGAACCACTCTCATTGTTAAGTGCAGTAGGGGGATTTGAAATTTCCATGATGGTGGGTGCTTACCTAGCAGCAGCGGCAGAAAAAATGGTCATTGTAGTAGATGGTTTTATAGCCACAGCTGCATTATTCGTGGCCGTACAAATAGAACCTACTATAATTAACAATTGTATTTTTGCGCATTGTAGCGATGAACAAGGTCATGCAAAAATGTTACAACATTTAAAAGTAAAACCCTTGTTGAATATAGGTCTTAGATTAGGAGAAGGCACGGGTGCCGCATTGGCCATTCCATTAATTGAATCTGCAGTTGCTTTTTTAAATCAAATGGCTTCTTTTGAACAAGCGGGCGTAAGTACTGCAACAGAATAATTACCTTCGTGCAAACTATTTCATGAAATACCAGTGGCTACTTTTTAAAACAGCATTGATGTTTTTTACTCGCATACCCGTGGGTAATCTGCCATTTGAACAAGCTCACTTACAAGCATCAGCCAGGTATTTTAGTTGGGTTGGAATAGTTGTTGGAATTACAGGGGCTTTGGTGTTAGTAATAGCCAGTTTGCTTTTTTCTCCTGCACTAGCCGTTCTATTTTCAATGATTGCAACTATTTTATTGACTGGTTCTTTTCATGAAGATGGTTTTGCAGATTGCTGTGACGCTTTTGGAGGAGGTTGGACTAAAGAAAAAATCCTGACCATTATGAAAGACAGCCGACTAGGTACTTATGGAGTAGTAGGCTTAATCTTGATACTTTCATTGAAGTTTTTATTGTTGTTAGAATTAATGGAATTTTTTCCCATTGAATTGGTTGCTGTTACATTAATTGCAGCACACGCCAATAGTCGATTTTGGGCAACCACCATCATGCAAAAACTACCCTATGTGCAAGACATAGATACGAGTAAATCTAAACCACTTGCGGATCGAATTTTAACCAAACTAGAAATGGGTGTTTTGGCATTGGGGTCATTGCTACCGCTAACTCTTGTTTTTATTTTAATCTATAGCCCAATTGATAAACTAGACCATTTGCTATTTAGCTTTGGTTTTGTAAGCTGGTTATTTTCTTTCATCCTTTGGGTTCAAAGTCCTGCTTATATAATTCAAATTTTTATAAGTAAGTATTTTATGAAATGGATTGGCGGTTATACAGGAGATTGCCTGGGTGCTACACAACAGGTTTGTGAAATTGCGTTTTATTTAGGATGTTTACTATTATGGAAAT
>JBMLPQ010000036.1:0-3934 GCA_049242025.1 Sediminibacterium sp. | reverse complement strand
TTACCTGTTACGGTAATATCCTGTGCAGAGACTTTCATAACAAGGAAGAAAAGCATAAAAGCAATCCTCCAGGCATAAGCGAGTTTTCTCATAACTACAGTGTTTAATTCATTGACAAAAATTTATCGCAAAAAGCTGCAAAAAATTTTAGCATTTCATTAATTAATTTATTTCGAACCCTAAATATATGGTTAATCATCTGTTAAAAGCACAAAATTGTCAGCAAAATATTGCAGAATTTTTTGCGGGTATTTAAGTGGGTGATTTACATTACGTTAAAGAATTGTTATGCCGCGCTTTGCGTATGGCATTAACTTTTCATCTGAAGGGGTTAATTCAGTGATTAAAACATCTACCTGATCAAGCGTACAAACCTGTAAACGCTGGGTAGAATTGAGTTTTTCGGAGATGGCAAGGGAAACTGTTTTCTGGGCACAGGCAATCATTGCTTTCTTCACTTCAATGATTTCCCATTCTAAATCTGAAATACCAAAGTTTAAATCGATGCTATTGGTACCCAAAAGGCATAAATCTGCTTTAATTTGTCCCAATCTTTGAACTACTTCTGCCCCAACGGCCATTTGAGCACTTTTAAGCAGTTTATTTCCTAAGAAAATTACTTCGGCATTTGGATGTTCTAATAATTCTAATGCAATGGGTACGTTGGTGGTTACAAAAGTAGCCGTTAGGTCTGGGGGGAGCATATTCACTAGCTCACGCATAGTAGTACCACCAGAAATTACTACCAGCATACCATCTTTGATGAGGTCGATGGCTTTATGCGCAATGATTTTCTTTTCGGGCAAAGAGTAAACCTGTTTACTTTCAATGGTAAAATGAAAGGACTTAGCTAAAGCGCCACCATGCACTTTCATTAGCTTTCCTTCTTCGGCTAATTCTTGCAGGTCTCTGCGCACTGTATCTTCAGAAACATCTAATTGCGCACACAAATCAGAGGACAATACCTTATTGTGTATATTGATTTGTTGTATGATAAAAGCTTGGCGTTCCTTTTTTAGCATCTCTAAAATTAATGAGTTCCCGCATAAACACGCAAATATTTTTTATTTTAGCCTTTAAGCGTTGGCTTACCTAATTTTGACGTCCACTTATGATTTCTCCAAATACCATACAACAAATTACCAGTAGAATAGACATTATTGATGTAGTAGGTGAATTTGTAAAGCTCAAAAAAAGGGGCACCAATTATTTAGGACTCTGTCCTTTTCATGGCGAAAAATCTCCTTCTTTTACTGTTTCACCCGCAAAGGAAATTTATAAATGTTTTGGATGTGGCAAAAGCGGCAACACCATTACTTTTTTAATGGAGCATGAGAAATACAGTTATGTAGAAGCGCTCAAATGGTTGGCTACTCGATATAATATTGAAGTAGAAGAAACACAGCAATCACCAGAGCAGTTGCAGCAAGTGCAAATGGCAGAAAGCTTGCACGCCATCAATTCATTTGCACAAAAATTTTTTGCAGAACATTTGTTTGATTCAGAAGAAGGTAATTTGATTGCCCTATCCTATTTGAAAGAAAGAGGCTTTAGAGAAGAAGTGTTGCGAAAATTTCAAGTCGGTTATAATCCCGAAGGAAAAGATGCATTAACTAAGGCCTTGGTGGCCAATCAATTTAATAAAGAGCTTTTACCCAAAACAGGATTGGTTGCTTTACGAAACGAAGAGTTGGTCGATAATTATAGGGGAAGAATTATTTTTCCCATTCATAATAATACTGGAAAAATTATTGGCTTTGGAGCACGCGTAATTGGTAAAGCAGATCGTGCACCAAAATATATTAATACACCCGAAAACGAAGTTTATAGTAAAAGTAAAATCTTATACGGGTCATATTTTGCAAGGCAAGCAATTGATAAAGCAGATGAATGTTTATTGGTAGAGGGTTATACTGATGTGGTGAGTTTACACCAAGCAGGCATCGAAAATGTGGTGGCTAGTGGAGGTACATCATTAACCATGGATCAGTTAAGATTGGTAAAAAAATATACCAATAATTTGACGATTATTTATGATGGTGATAGTGCAGGAATAAAAGCGGCACTGCGTGGATTAGACCTGGCTATAGAAGAAGGCCTCAACGTTCGGCTGGTATTGATTCCTGACGGAGAAGACCCTGATAGTTATGTCAATAAAGTTGGTACTACCGCATTCAACGAATTTATAGCGCAGTCTAAGAAAGACTTTGTCCTCTTTCAATTAGAAGTGTTGTTAAAAGAAGCAGGCAACGACGTCAATAAAAAGAGCAGTATTGTAAATCAAATTGCAGAAACGCTTAGTAAGATTAGTAAGGCCGAAGATTTTACGCGTCAACAAGATTATATAAAACAGTGTGCTTCATTATTGAAGGTTGATGAAGCAGGGTTTACCAACTTGGTAAATAAATTTAAGCGCGATAAAATTTCGAAAGAAGAGAAAAAATTGCCTTTTGATGAAGCGCAATTTATTCAACAAGATTCCTATCAAACAGATCAATCCTTTGATGAAGGACAATTGCTTTTACAACAAGATGATCAGGTAGAAAAAAATGTGATTCGCGTGTTGTTCGAATATGGATTGAAAAATTACAACGAATCGCAAACCATTGCTGCGTATGTATTTGAGCAATTAGAAAACTATCCTTTAGAAAATGCTGACTACGAAAAATTAATTGATTTATACAAAGATTGGTACAATAAAGGATTAGAGCCAACAACAAAGTCGATGCTGTATCATGAAGATGAACAAGTGCGACAATTGTTGATTAATATCTCTATGTTTCCTTTTGAACTAAGTAATCGTTGGGATGAGATATTACCCAATATGAATATTGTAAACAAAGACATTTCTATAGCAGATACCGAAATGAGTTTAAATTATTTTAAACTTAGAAAGATTAAGAAAATGTTTGAGCAAAATCAACGAGATATGGAGTTTGCTACTTACGAAGAGCAAATTAAATTAATGCAATTGCACAAACAATTAAAGGAATTTGAAATTGCTATTACTAAGCAATTAGGAACAGTGATTCTTCGATAAAAAAAAGCCCTGAGTAAATAAATTCACTCAGGGCTTTTAGATTATCTATTCAGTTTATTTTACTTCTTCAAACTGAGCGTCTTCAACAGTGTCAGACTTAGGTTGTTCAGCACCACCCGCATCAGCACCTGGTTGACCACCAGCAGCTTGTTGCGCTTTGTAGATGTCTTCACTAGCAGCAGTCCAAGCAGCATTCATTTCTTCCATAGCAGCATCAACTGCAGGAATATCTTGATTTTTATGCGCTTCTTTTAACTTAGTTAAAGCATTTTCAATTGCACCTTTTTTATCAGCAGGAATCTTGTCTCCAAATTCTTTGAATTGCTTCTCTGTTTGGAAGATCAAGCTATCCGCTTGGTTCAATTTCTCCACACGAGCTCTAGCTTCGTTATCAGCAGCTTCGTTGGCTTTAGCTTCAGCCTTCATTTTCTCTACTTCTTCTTTGCTTAAGCCACTACCCGCTTCAATTCTAATTTTTTGCTCTTTACCAGTTCCTTTATCTTTCGCACTTACGTTTAATAAACCGTTCGCGTCAATATCAAAAGTTACTTCAATTTGAGGCACCCCTCTTGGAGCTGGAGGAATTCCATCTAAATTAAACATACCTAAGCTCTTATTCTGATTAGCCATAGGACGCTCCCCTTGTAATACATGAATTTGTACACCTGGTTGGTTATCGCTAGCTGTAGAATATACTTCCGTTTTCTTAGTAGGTATGGTAGTGTTTGATGCAATCATAGTCGTCATTACTCCACCCATGGTTTCAATACCTAAGCTTAAAGGAGTAACATCTAATAACAATACATCTTTTACTTCACCAGTTAACACCGCACCTTGAATAGCAGCACCTAAAGCAACTACTTCATCAGGGTTTACACTTCTGTTTGGTTTTTT
>JBMLPQ010000035.1:0-2260 GCA_049242025.1 Sediminibacterium sp. | reverse complement strand
ATACGATGGAGAAGATTTACAAATTGCTTTCAACGCGCGTTTCTTAATTGAAATGCTTAGTGCAGCAGATACCGACGATGTAAAAATGGAATTGTCTACCCCAACTAAAGCTGGTTTAATTAAACCAACCGAACAAGGCGAAGGCGAAGACTTATTAATGTTGGTAATGCCGTTGATGTTGAATAATTAAATTTTTTTCATACATGATTGATTCCATTATTGACTACTTCAACACCATTCCCAGCTTACACAGAGCACTAATTTTAGCGGGGGGTATCTTATTTTTCTGGATAGTGGAAGGTATTGTGCCATTGGCCAATTTTAAGTACAATAAAGTTCGCCATGCTGGGATTAACCTATTTTTCACGGCTACTACCATTATCATCAATTTTGCATTTGCAGTGGTGATTGTAAAAGCGAGTGAATGGGCTATATCGAATCAATTTGGATTATTACAATTAACTCAATTGCCTGCTTGGGCAATGTTGATCGGGGGTTTGTTATTGCTTGATTTAGTAGGGGCTTATTTTATCCATTTTATTGAACACAAAATTAAATGGATGTGGAAATTTCATATGGTGCACCATGCAGACACACATGTAGATACTACTACTGCCAATAGACACCATCCAGGTGAAAGTGTTTTTAGGGCGGTGTTCACTACCATTGGTGTGATTATTTGTGGCGCTCCTATGTGGTTAGTGATGTTGTATCAAAGTTTAAGCGCAGTATTATCGCAGTTTAATCACGCCAATATGCGTTTACCGCTTTGGTTAGATAATGCCATTAGTTGGGTAATCATTTCCCCCAATATGCACAAAGTGCACCACCATTATATGCAACCTCAAACAGACAGTAACTACGGCAATATCTTTTCTATTTGGGACCGTTTGTTTGGTACTTATAATTACACTCCTGTAGAATCTTTAAGGTATGGTTTGGATGTGCTTGACGATAGCACTGATGAAGCACTCAACTATCAGTTGAAAATTCCTTTTGACAACAGTATTAAAACACATTACTAAAATTTGTATTTTAGTGTATGAGTTTATTTGAATGGTTTTTTGAAAGAAAAAATCCTGCTCCTAGAGGGCATGCGGAATTTGGTGTACAACCCAACCCAGTTGGCGAAATGGCTAATTGGATGAAAATACTTTACTTGCTGATTGGTGGAGCCATTTGGGTGGGCTATTTCTTTTTGTTTACAATGGTGGAAGGTAAAGGAATTGAAGCCCTCATTTTATTTGGACTGATTTATTTAGTCTTGGCTTTATTGGTTCATCCTAAACCAAGACACGATAATATGGGCTGGGTTCGAGGAATTATTGATAATCCTTTTCGCTGGAGTGATGACGTGAATCGTTTCTTATTTTTCTTTGAAGCCATTTTATTGCCAGGCAAACTCATGATTTTATTCTTCCGCATCATTTTTTTCTACTTCAGCCCGAGGTAATGCATCTTTGTGAAAAGTTAGAGTTATGAAGATTGTTGCCATGATTCCTGCACGTTATGCTGCTACCCGTTTTCCCGCCAAATTAATGCAACAACTCGGTAATAAATCGGTCATTCGGCATACTTATGACAATACCGTTGCTACTGGTTTATTTAATGAAGTGGTGGTAGTAACCGATAGCGATATTATTTTCAACGAAATCACTAGCAACGGCGGCAAAGCCATCATGAGTCTAAAAAATCATGAGAGTGGGAGTGACCGAATTGCAGAAGCTGCAGCTAACTTAGATGTAGACATTATAGTAAATGTACAAGGTGATGAACCCTTTGTACAAAAAAATCCATTAGAAAAATTATTGGCAACATTTATAGATCAAAATGTACAGGTTGCATCTTTAATGCAGGAATTAAAAGATCCAACTTTAATTGAAGATCCAAACTATGTTAAAGTAGCCGTAGACCGCAATATGAATTCGCTGTTTTTTTCACGCAGTGTAATTCCTTATGCTCGAGATAAAAGCATTGCCATCCCTTACTACGAACATATTGGGGTATACGCATTTCGTAAACAGGCGCTACTCAATTTCACTGCTTGGCCAATGACTCCATTAGAAGCTGCAGAAAAAATTGAATGCTTGCGCTATCTTGAATATGGTGTGCCTTTAAAAATGGTGCTCACCCAATACATGGGAGTAGAAATTGATACGCCAGAAGATTTAATAAAAGCGGCTAAGCTTCTTTAGTGATCGAACATTTTTGTGCCAATCATCCTCCGTTAAAGTCTTTCGTATAAAGCTCTGAGTTTTTC
>JBMLPQ010000034.1:0-6344 GCA_049242025.1 Sediminibacterium sp. | reverse complement strand
TTTTCTCCTCCACTCAACTGAGTAATAGAGCTAGGACGTTTGCCTTTAGGCTTAGCCACAATCTCAATACCCGTATCTGCTAAGTTATCTGGGTTTACCATCAACATATCGGCTGTATCTTCTTCAGTAAACAAAGCCTTGAATACTTTTTGGAAGTTCTCCCTTACTTTATTAAAAGTTTCTAAGAACAATTGATTGGCCGTTTCTTCTACTTCTAGAATGGTTTGCAACAAACTTTCTTTTGCGGTAACTAAGTCGTTCTTTTGTTCTAAGATAAAGTCGTAACGCTTCTTCATTTCGGTATACGCTTCAATAGCTGTTGGGTTTACTTCACCCATATTGTCCATGCGCTTGCGCATTCTATCTGAAGCTGCTTGCAATTCTTCTAAAGGAGTATCAGAAGTTCTAGGTTGATCAAGGATCTCGTCTAGCTCAATCTTAAACTCTACATGCAAACGCTCTTTCATACCAGCCAATTGCAGTTTGAGTTCATTGAGTTTATCTTTTAGTTCATTTACTAAATGATCAATCATCTCCTTGCTCTTCACTTTCATTCTAAGCGCAGTTTCCTTTTCCTGCAAAGCATTTCTGTAATTGTAATAAGCCTGATCTGCTTCGTTCAGTTTAACTTCCTCCGCTTCTTTATTGCGCATTAACTCGAGCAATAATTGCTCTACTTCTTGTAAAGAAGCTACACCAGCCACAATTGCCTGCTCTGCTTCTGCTAATTGGGCTGTATTGTTTTTGATTTGCTCATGCAAATCATTCAATTGATTCTCTTTGAATAACAACTCTTGCTTGATCGTGGTTAATTTACTCTGTTGACGAGTCAACTGTAAATTGGTTTCATTAAACTGACCAGATGCAAAATGATAGGCTTTTTCCGATTCTTGGTAGTCTTGCTCTAAATTGCGCATTTGCTCAGCCGTATTTTGCAATTGAACATTTAACTCAATCAATACTTCTCTGGTTTCTGCAATGGCATCTTGCTCATCTTGCAAACGGCCTTCAATATCCGCTAAGCGCTGCTCTCCATTTTGCTGAGCAGCTTGTAAGTTTTCTATTTTATTTTTTGCCGCAAAAACTTGATTGGTCAATTGATTGATCTCTTGCTCGGTAGCCCTGATAGCATGCTCTTTCAATTGATCGCTAAACGCAATCACTTCATTGTGCTTGGCTTGGATATCTGCTTTTAATAAACTCACCACCGATTCTTGGTCTTGGATTTCTTCTGCTAATTTTTCTAAGTTTTTAGCACGACCAATCTTTTTACCTTCAAATAGCCCAACACTTCCTCCGGTAAGGGTATATTTCCCTTTTACATATTTACCGGTCTTTTCTAAAACGACTGCCCCGTTTGAGTTATGGATGGCTTCTTCGTTTTCACCAATGTAAACATTGCCCAATAAATATTCGGCTAACTTATAATATTGATCATCTACCTCAATTACATCCAATGCTTTTAAGGTATTGGCTGGTTGATGGGTATTATTCTGGAAATTGGCAAACTGGTCTAATAAAAAGAAATTGGCTTTGCCTTTCTTATTATCGTCTAATAAATGAACAGCTTTCAACCCTTCCCCTAAATTATTCACCACATAATAGTTCAAGTAAGGCTCCAATACATTTTCAACAGCAGTACGATATTCTTCTTTTACATAAATAATATCTGATAAAATAGGCGCTGCATGATTCCAATCATTGTTCTTGTGCAAAAACTTAATGCTCTCTGGATAACCTTCCATTGAATCAATCAAGCTTTTCAACAAATTGTATTCATTGCGCTTGGCATCCAATTTACGATTCTCATCGGCCAATTCCCCTCTCAACACTTCTAACTGTTGTTGGGTTTCAAAAATCTGCTCTTTTGTTTTTTCGTGTTGCTCTTGCAATTGAACCAGATCAACCCGTTTCATTTCAAGGGCTTCTTCTTTTTCGGTGCTTTCTGCTTGCAACTGGGCCAATTGCTGCAAACGATTGGTTCGTTCATCAGACAACTGCAATTGCATTCTTTGTAAATTCTGAATAGAAGTATCGGCAACAGCTACTTTTTTCTCAGCATCAAATTGATTGCGTTGAAATTGTTGGTACTGGTTTCTAACCGCATCTACCCCCGAACGTTTTTCGTCAAATACTTGGCGCTTGGTTTCTACTTCAGCTTTTGCTTCCGTTACGCGATCTTGTAATACAGCCAAGTTCGCTTCTTCCTCACCCACTTGCATTTGAGAGTATTCAATGGAATCACCAATGGTCTTAAGTTGCCCTTCGGCTTTTTCTAAAAAGTCCTTAAGGTTGGTTTCTTTCTCTTTTAAATATTGAAGCTTTTGACTGGCTAAGTTTTTATCATTCTCCGTTGAACGAAGGTTTTGCTGCAATTCATTAAAACCCTGTTGCATACTTTGAAGGGCTCTTTCTTGCGCAATAAAAGACACTTTTTCTTGCTCAATGGCCGCTTCTTCAGTAGCAATTTCTGCTTCCAACTGCATTTTCTTATCCATTTCAAGCTCTTGCTGCTCGGTAAGTTCACGATAAGAAATATTAAAACCTTCCAAAGCTGCTTTGGCCAATTCAACCGCTACTTCTTTGTACTCCTTTTTGATTTCATAAAACTTCTCTGCCTTGCGCGCCTGGCTCTCCAAAGTTTTCAACTGGTTATTGATTTCGAACAATAGGTCTTCAATACGAGCTAAATCTTGTTCTGTTGCATCCAGTTTATTCTTGGCTTCTTTTTTACGGGTTTTATAAATAGTAATTCCTGCCGCTTGCTCCAACATTCTTCTACGGCTATTTTCCTTGTCTTTGATGATATCGTCTACCATGCCTAATTCGATGATGGCATAACTATCGGTACTAACCCCGGTATCCAAAAACAAATTATGAATATCCTTCAACCTACAGGTAACATCGTTCAGCCTATATTCACTCTCCCCATTTTTATAAAATCTTCTGGTAACCGTTACGGTACTAAATTCGGTAGGTAGCAAATTTTTAGTATTCTCAAAAGTCAAACTCACTTCAGCCAATCCACTGGCACTTCTAGTTTTACTTCCGTTAAAAACCAGTGCTTCTAAATTTTCACTTCTTAATGCCGAAATCTTTTGCTCCCCAATTACCCAACGAATGCTATCGATGATATTACTCTTCCCACAACCGTTTGGACCAATAATCCCTGTTATGCCTTCGTCAAAACTTACAACTGTTTTATCAGCAAAACTTTTAAACCCCTTGATTTCTAATGATTTTAATCTCACGTTATCGTTGTTTATTACTTGCGAACATAAGGTAAAAGAAGAAGAATTGATAGGGCTAAAGGGCTATTGTGAATAACAAGTGTAGAATAAAAACATCATGCGATTATAGAACAGCAATAAAAGCGCAATAAAATATTCCTAATTAATTATTAATCAATTAATTAAAATAGTTTAATTGCTATTTATTTACAATTAAAATTCAAATAAGTAATACAGGAGTTATCCACCTCAATTCGTGAATAAATCAAGACCTCCCGATTGAAACTATATTTGTGTTATGCAGTCCATTGTTTTCACGGTTACCAACGATATCAGCTACGACCAGCGGATGCATAGAATCTGTAGCAGTTTAGCAGCCAAAGGATTCCAAGTAAGGATCATTGGGGTGAATAGGCCTAGCTCTATTCCACTACCCATTCCTCCATTATACGGTTTTGCGTACCAACAGCAGCGATTGAATTGTTTTTTCCAGAAAGGACCCTTGTTTTACTTAGAATTTAATTTTAAGCTGCTTATTGTATTATGCTCATTATCATATGATATTGCATGTGCAATTGACTTAGATACCATCCTTCCTGTGTGGATTGCTACCTGGCTCAGGGGCAAGAAAAGGGTATATGATGCCCATGAATACTTCACTGAAATGAAGGAAGTAAGAACTCGGCCAGCCATTCAAACTGTCTGGAAATGGATCGATAAGACCGCTGTCCCACATTTTAAACAAGGGTATACAGTTAACCAGCACTTGGCAGACCTCTTTTTTAATGAACTTCAAATTAAATTTGAAGTCATTCGGAATCTTCCATCGCTTCAAAAAACTAACTTTTCTCATCCCAAAAATAACCCTGAAAAAAGCGCCGTTTTGGCAGAGTATCCCCAATATACCGATGAAATAATAGGTAATTTTACATCAAATAGCCTCATACAATTAATTAATAATCAGCTTAAATGTAAATTTGTTATATATCAGGGTGCTCTAAACCATGGAAGGGGCTTTGAACAGCTCATTCCAGCAATGCAATGGGTGAATGCTCCCCTCTTAATTGTAGGTCAAGGCAATTTTTTAGCCCAAGCAACCGCCTTAATTCAAGCGCATGGGTTAGCGCAAAAGGTCTTTGTCCATCCCCCCATACCCCCTGCTGAATTAAAAATGCTTACCCCCTTGGCCCATATTGGAATCACTATTTTTGAAGCGGAGGGGGTTAATCAATTCTATTCATTGGCCAACCGCTTCTTTGATTATATGGCTGCAGGTGTTCCACAAGTATGTGTCAACTACCCAATGTATGCGGAAATTGTTGAAGCAAATCCATTTGCCTTGCTAATCAATAATATAGAACCTTCCACAATTGCAGCAGCTTTGAACAATTTGCTGTCCGATGATGTTCTTTACAACAGACTCCAACAAGAATGCTCCAAAGCAACTAAAGTGTTGAACTGGGAGAACGAGTCCAATCAATTAATTGCCTTTTATAGCCGTCTCTAATTTTGGAAAAGCACTTACATATTATTTCGTTTGACGTTCCTTACCCTGCTAACTACGGGGGTGCTACCGATGTTTTTTATAAACTACCTGCTTTTCAAGCCCAGGGAATTAAAGTGCATTTTCATTGTTTTGATTACGGGCGTGGTCAACAAAAAGCCTTAGATCAATATTGTGCCAGTGTTCATTATTATCAACGAACAGAAGGTCACAAGGGTTTTTCGAGTAAGTTACCCTATATCGTGAGTAGCCGCATTAATGAAGATCTTTACCAGAATTTGCTGAAAGACGACTTTCCTATATTTATGGAAGGGGTTCATTGTACTTATTTATTGCAAGATGAGCGTTTTAAAAAACGCGATTGTTTTGTTCGTTTACACAATATAGAATACCAGTACTATCGAGACTTATATAGAAATGCCAACTCCCTTTTCAAGAAAGCCTATTATTGGAACGAATCTAGATTACTCAAAAAATATGAAGCCAATTTAGCGGGCAAAGCAACTTTTTGGGGTGTAAAAGAGGCCGACAACGATGTTTATCGCCACGAATTCGGCTGTAAAAATATTGAGGAACTGAGTTTGTATATACCCGATTGGAAACTGAGTTGCGAGGAAGGTATTGGTTCATATTGTTTATACCACGGAGACCTAAGTGTTGAAGCCAATGAAAAAGCAGCCATCTGGCTTCTAGAGAAAGTATTTAAAAACTTAGAGATCCCTTTTGTAATAGCCGGCAAAAATCCTTCAGAAAAACTAAAAGCCATAGCTTATTCTAGTAAATATTCTTGTTTAGTGGGTAATCCCTCCGAAATAGAAATGCAGGACATGATTGCAAAAGCACATATCCATTTGTTGCCTGCGTATATTAAAACTGGCATGAAAATAAAATTATTGAATGCCCTATTCAATGGAAGACATGTGGTGGTGAATGAAGCAATGATTGCTGATTCTGGCCTTGAACCGCTTTGTCATGTGGGCACTACTGCCAATGCTTTTAAAGACTTGATTGCACAATTGTACCATCAACCTTTTACTGTAGATGAAATCAGGTTAAGGAATAAAATTTTGGTCCCTCGTTTTAACAACGAAGCCAATGCAAAAAAGCAAATTGGTTGGATTTGGGGTTAATGCGCCGCGCTATCTGCTACTTTTCCGTTTTCAGTTTTCAGCATTCTGCTGGGGTAACGATTGATTACAATAAAATCATGGGTAGCCATTACTACTGATGTACCATAGTCTTTGGCAATTTGAAACAGCAATTGCATGATTTCATCGCTGGTTTCAGGATCCAAGTTTCCAGTTGGTTCATCCGCCAATATTAGTTTGGGGGAGTTAAGTAGTGCTCTGGCTATTTCTACCCTTTGTTGTTCGCCACCACTCATTTCAAAAGGCATTTTAAACCCCTTGCTTTTTAAGCCTACTTTCTCTAATACATCCGCTATTTTTTCCTCCATTAAACGTTCGTCTTTCCAGCCTGTCGCTTTTAAAACGAACTTGAGGTTTTCGTGTACATTTCGATCGGTTAAGAGTTGGAAATCTTGGAATACTACCCCAAGGTTTCTGCGCAAAAAGGGGACTTTCTTCCAATCCATTCCTCTTAAATCAAAT
>JBMLPQ010000033.1:0-3695 GCA_049242025.1 Sediminibacterium sp. | reverse complement strand
TTAAAAACCGCTTTGGCTCTACATCTGAGCTAGGTATATATGAAATGAGTGGGGCAGGAATGAGAGTGGTTACCAATCCCTCTGAAATATTAATTGCACAAAGAGAAGAGGTTTTAAGCGGGAGTGCAATAGCTGCCGCACTTGAAGGAATGCGTCCTTTATTGATTGAAGTACAAGCATTGGTTACACCGAGTGTTTATGGAACACCACAAAGAACAGTAACTGGTTTTGATTTAAGAAGATTACAATTATTATTAGCTGTCTTAGAAAAAAGAGGTGGTTTTCAATTTGGCTTAAAAGATGTTTTTGTAAATATCGCAGGCGGAATAAAAATTGAAGATCCATCCACCGATCTTGCTGTGATATGTGCATTATTATCTTCTTATGAAGACAACCCACTTCCAAAAAATATTTGTTTTGCAGGTGAAGTAGGATTGAATGGAGAAATTAGAGCAGTTAATAGAATTGAACAAAGAATTGCGGAAGCACAAAAATTGGGGTTTGAAAAAATTATTGTTTCTAAATTCAATAAAAAAAGTTTTGACCCAAAAGCATTCTCTATACAAGTGATTGCATTGAGTAGAGTAGATGAAGTATATCAACAACTTTTTTAAATAATACCGTTAAAAAACATTTTTATTTTCGGTTTTCACTTTTAAATAATTTATGCTATCTGCCTAGTTTAACACTATGGCAATACCAATCAATACTTACATCAATGCATTTCAACAATTATTCTTTCCGCATATCTGTAGTGGATGTGGAGCAGATTATATTCACCAAAATGCATTCCTTTGTGCTGCATGTAATCATGCACTTCCAACTACCCATTTTTTTGACCGTTTCAACAACCCTGTTGAGCAGGTTTTTACGGGAAGAATTCCTATTGTTGCGGGTGGTTCAAGCTTTTATTTTTATAAATCTGGGTTGGTTCAGCACCTGATTGCCCAATTAAAATACAAGAATAATTTATCAGCTGGGCGATTTTTGGGCAGGTGTATGGGCAGAGAGTTAAGTCAATCCGAACGTTTTAACCATGTAGACCTTCTAATCCCCCTTCCGCTGCACCCAAAAAAAGAATTTCAGCGTGGATACAACCAGGCTAGGATTATTTGTGAGGGGATCATGGAAGTTTGGCCTAAGAAACTCTGTACACAAGGGGTCAGTAGACTGGTTTACACTACCAGCCAAACCCAAGGAAATAGACTGAACCGCTGGAAAAATATGGAAGACGCATTTTGGGCATCTGAACCTAATATGCTAAAAAATAAAAATATTTTATTGGTAGACGATGTAATCACTACTGGAGCTAGCTTGGAAGCTTGCGCTAGAGCCATTTTACAAGTACCTGGAACATCTATTAGCATTGCTACCGCCGCTTATACCGTTTAACATTTAGCTAAACAAATTCCACTTACATTCGTTGTATAAATAAAAAGTCATGAAATATATACTTTCCATTGCTGCATTTATGATGTTAAGCGCTTTTAGTTTTCCTGGGGTAAATAGTATTCATAGTTTTAAAGTAAAATCTATTGAAGGCAAAACAATTGATTTTGCTTCTTTTAAAGGAAAAAAAATCTTAGTGGTGAACACAGCATCTAAATGTGGTTATACCCCTCAATATGATGCATTACAAAAAGTGTACAACGAGTATAAAGACAAACTAGTAATTGTAGGTTTCCCAGCCAATAATTTTGGCGGTCAGGAACCAGGAAGTGATAGTGAAATTCAAGATTTTTGTAAAGCCAACTATGGAGTTAGTTTCCCCATGGCTAGTAAAATAAGTGTAAAAGGCAGTGATATGGCCCCTATTTACAAATGGCTTACTTCTAAAACTGAAAACGGTGTATTAGATGCTGAAGTTGGTTGGAACTTTGGTAAGTTTTTATTGGATGAAAATGGTAAATTATTACAATACTTCCCTAGTAAAGTGAAGCCTGATAGCGAAGAAATATTAAAATTTGTAAAGTAGTATATTCAACTATTTTTGTGAAAAGAGAATGTTAACACATTCTCTTTTTTATTTGTGTACTACTTTATTCTTATCAATGCTTTTTTCAGATGTAATAGGTCATGAGTCCATTAAACAACATTTAGTTGAAATGGTAGAGCACAACAGGCTTAGCCATGCTTTGTTGTTTCTGGCTAAAGAAGGTGCTGGTGGTCTTCCGTTGGCGATGGCTTTTGCGCAATATATTGTAAGCCTTCCTGCTGAAGCCCCTGTGGTAGAAGACCTATTTGGTGGAATGACTGCTTTGGCACCTACGCCAGCTTTTATCCACCCAAATCAAATATCGAATGAACCTGCTTACGCAAGAGCTGATAAATTAGTACACCCCGATTTGCATTTTACTTATCCTGTGATTCCGCGTAAATCAGGGGATAAACCTATCAGTTCAGATTATATTGAAGAATGGAGAAGCTTTGTGCAAACCATGCCTTATGGGAATGTGTATGATTGGCTGCAAAGTATTGGTGCAGACAATAAGCAAGGAAATATTACTGCCGAAGAATGCAATCAAATTATCAGAGAGCTAAGCTTAAAAAGTTTTGAAAGTAAATACAAGGTATTATTGGTATGGATGCCCGAATACTTGGGCAAAGAAGGAAATAAATTATTAAAACTCATTGAAGAGCCACCTCCAAATACGATTTTTTTATTAGTTGCTGAGAACGAAGAACAAATGCTGGCTACTATTTTAAGTAGATGTCAATTGGTTCGAATTCCGGCTCTAGAAGATAAAGACATTGAACTAGCTTTAATAGAGCGTGCTAAAGCAAGTGAAGAAATAGCCCGACAGATAACTGGTATTTGTGAAGGTAATTATAGAGAGGCTTTACAACTATTACAACATGCCGATGAAGATTGGCAATCATTATTGAGAGAGTGGTTAAATGCGATGTTAAAAACCGGTCCTGCTGCTCAACTAAAGTTCATTGACGAGATTAGTAGAATGGGGAGAGAAAAACAAAAACAGTTTTTGCGTTATTTTAACCACTTATTAGAACAGAGTATTCGCATCAGGGTAATTGGAGAAGACTTAGTTAAATTGGGTGAACCTGAGAAAGACTTTGCCAAAAGGCTCAATAAAATTGCTTCTGTTAGCCAGCAAGAATGCATCATTGAAGAACTAGATAAAGCCGCTTACTATATAGAACGCAATGCGCACGCTAAAATGCTGTTTCAAGCACTCACAATTAAACTATACCATATCATTCAGAACAAAACCCTAATTTTGAGTAAATAGGTACATATTAAAGAACTTCTTATTATTATATATATATGGGATGTGGATCTTGTGGAACGGGAAAGCCGAATGGCTGTAAAAGTAACGGAGGCTGCAGTACGGGTGGATGTAATCGTTTAAACGTACACGATTGGTTAATGAATTTACCTTTTAGCGATCCTGAAAGCAATTGCAGAATTGTTGAAGTAAGCTTTAAACAAGGCAGTAGAAAAGAATTTTTCAGAAATACTACCCTTCAATACTTAGAAAAAGGTGAGTACGTAACTGTTGAAGGTGTCAGTGGTTTTGATGTGGGTGAAGTAAGTCTTACCGGCGAATTGGTTCGAATGCAATTAAAGAAAAAACAGGTAGACGAGTTTAGCCCTGAAATCAAAAAGATTCTTCGTAAAAGCACCGATAGAGATATTGAAAGTTTTGAAATAAGCAAAAGCAGAGAAAAAGAAA
>JBMLPQ010000032.1:0-2263 GCA_049242025.1 Sediminibacterium sp. | reverse complement strand
GTTAATTTCTAATTAAACTAATTATTGTTAGTCTATTCCGTTCCTAATGTTATTTTTGTTTTATGGAATCAACAGCTTCATTACAATACAAAGACGATATGTTGTCTTTTGAAGGTTTTAGAAACACCATTCTAGAAGACTACAAAACTGCTGTAATCAGCCGCGAAGTAAGTTTATTAGGTCGTAGAGAAGTGCTCACCGGAAAAGCCAAATTCGGCATTTTTGGGGATGGAAAAGAAATTGCCCAATTGGCAATGGCTAAGTTTTTTCAGCCAGGAGACTTTAGAAGTGGTTACTACAGAGACCAAACATTTATGTTTGCCGCAGGTCTTTCTAGTGTTGAGCAATATTTTGCACAGTTATATGCAGACCCAGATTTAAAGAACGATCCATTTAGTGCTGGTAGACAAATGAATGCCCATTTTGCAACTAAATTGGTGGATGATAATGGCAATTGGCTAGACCTTGCCAACCGTAAGAATGTTTCAGCGGATATGGCCCCCACCGCATCTCAAATGCCAAGGGCTTTGGGTTTGGCTTTTGCTTCTAAATGTTTCAGACAGAGTGTTCATTTAAGAGAGTTAGACCAATTAAGTCATAATGGTAATGAAGTTTGTTTTTGTACTATTGGTGATGCAAGTACCAGCGAGGGGCATTTTTGGGAAACCATGAACGCAGCAGGGGTATTGCAAGTTCCGCTGGCAGTTTTTGTTTGGGATGATGGGTATGGTATCTCTGTTCCAAAGAATTTTCAAACAACCAAAGGCTCTATCTCCGATGCGTTAAAAGGGTTAGAGAAGATGGAAGACACCAATGGAATTAGAATCTATAAATTAAAAGCATGGGATTATGCCGGACTATGTCAAGCTTTTGAAGAGGGTATTCAAAGAATTAGAGATACCCATGTTCCTGTTCTATTTCATGTGGAAGAAGTAACTCAACCTCAAGGACATTCTACCAGTGGTAGTCATGAGCGATATAAAACTCCGGAGCGATTAGCTTGGGAAAAAGAGTGGGATTGTATTAAAAAAATGAAAGAGTGGATGCTCGATAATCAACTCAGCTCCGAAGAAGAATTGGCCGATATAGAATCTGCCGCAAAAGATCATGTTAGAGAGAGTAGGTTGCGGGCCTGGGAAAAATATATTAACCCAATTAAAGAGCAAGCGGGTAATACAGCTACTTTGCTGAGGGAAATGGTAGTAAGCGATATGGATAAATACAATCGTTTACAACAAATGGCTAACGAGTTACAACAAAACAAAGAGCCTTTGCGTAGAGATATCTTGAGATCTTTAGCACTAGCAATTGAACTAGCTCCCAATTCTCCATCAATTCAAGATGTTCAATTATTTTACCAAGAATTGCTTGCTTTAAATAAGGCATTATACAATTCTCACTTATACAATCAAACCGCTAAAAGTGCTTTAAAAATTCAAGAAATCAAGCCATTGATTTCTTTTGATGCACCGTTGGTGAACGGGTTTGAAGTGTTGAATAAATATTTTGATGCGCTATTTACACAGAACCATAAAGTGTATGCTTTTGGCGAAGACGTAGGTTATATTGGTGATGTGAATCAGGGCTTTGCAGGTTTGCAAGAAAAGCATGGTCGAGATCGAATTTTTGATACCGGTATCCGTGAGCTTACCATTATGGGACAAGCTGTGGGTATGGCTTTGAGAGGATTAAGACCGATTGCTGAAATTCAATACTTAGACTACTTGTTGTATGGTTTGCAAGTTTTAAGTGATGATGTTGCTACTACTCATTTTAGAACTAAGGGTCAACAGTGTTGTCCGGTTATTATCCGTACAAGAGGGCACAGATTAGAAGGAATTTGGCATAGCGGATCGCCCATGGGAATGATCATTAATTCATTGAGAGGAATGTATGTTTGTGTGCCAAGAAATATGGTACAAGCAGTTGGTATGTATAACACTTTGTTATCTTCTAACGACCCTGCCTTGGTAATTGAATGCTTAAATGGATACAGATTAAAAGAAAAAATGCCCGCTAACTTACTCGAGTACACTGTTCCATTAGGTATTCCTGAAGTGATTACAGCAGGAGATGATTTAACCATTGTATCGTATGGTTCTACTTTAAGAATTATTCAAGATGCAGTAGAACGTTTGGCACAAGAAGGAATTAGTTGTGAAGTAATAGATGTGCAAACTTTGTTGCCATTTGATATCAATCATATGATATTAGATTCTTTAAAGAAAACCAATCGAATTTTATTTGTAGATGAAGACGTACC
>JBMLPQ010000031.1:0-11786 GCA_049242025.1 Sediminibacterium sp. | reverse complement strand
TAAATGTAAAACGTTTAAGCTAGTCTTAAATTACATACCTTACCTAAGGCCATCAACTTCTAGTTGGTGGCCTTATTTTTTTTATTTGAAGTATATTTGCCCTCTAATTTTTGAATATGACCAATTTAATGAATCAGTTAGCAGAAACAACTGACTATATAAAAACTAAAGTAGCATTTGATGCTGAAATAGGAATCATACTCGGCAGTGGTTTAGGAAATTTAGCCAATGAAATAAAAGTTGAAGTGAGCATCCCCTATAGTGAAATTCCTCATTTTCCTGTTAGTACAGTAGAAGGACACGGAGGTAGTTTGATGTTTGGAGAATTGAGCGGAAAAAAAGTATGGGTGATGAGTGGCCGTTTTCATTTTTATGAAGGCTATACCCCTCAACAAGTAACTTATCCAGTAAGAGCTATGCATTTATTGGGTGTTAAAACCTTGTTGTTGTCTAATGCTGCAGGCGGTGTTAATCCCGCTTTTAGCGTTGGCGATTTAATGGTGATTACCGATCATATAAGTATGTTTATTGTAAATCCATTATTGGGTAAAAATGAAGAAGCACTTGGAACCAGATTTCCTGATATGAGTGAACCATACAGCAAGTCATTGGTGCAAACGGCACTTCAAATAGCTGCAAGCAACGGCATCAATTTAAAGCAGGGAGTATACACAGGCGTTACAGGACCTACGTTTGAAACTAGGGCTGAATATAAAATGATACATGCTTTGGGAGGCGATGCAGTGGGTATGAGTACTGTGCAAGAGAATATTGTTGCCGTTCATTGTGGTATGAAGGTTTTTGCTACCAGTGTAATTACCGATTTAGGAATTAGAGAAGAAGAAAATATAATAACCCACGAAGAAGTATTGCAAGCTGCAAAAGAAGCAGAACCCAAGCTGACCCTTTTATTTAAAGAATTGGTAAAGGGGTTGTAAATTATACCTTGGCTCGCCAATGAAAAAAGCTGCGTTCATATTAATCTTGATTTGTGTTGTAAGTTTTATTACAACAAGGGCACAATCATTTAGACCTGGGCAAATGGGCTCATTTGGTGGGGCCAATAATATGCAACAAAGAACAGGGAAGGGGAAAAATGATTCATTACAGAAGAGAGATGTGTATGCAGATTCAATTACCATTTTCTATCGTTATTTTGATTCTACAAGAACAAGGGTTTTAGACTCTTCTATCAATGATTTTACTGCTCGTTTCCCGATGCCTTTTCAATATTATCATTTAGGCAATTTTGGAACAGCTGCACAATCAATGCGCTTTAATCCACTCATGAAAGCAGGCTTTGATGCAGGGTTTCATCAGTTTGATATGTACAAGTTTACCTTAGAGAATACAAAGTTTTATCAAACCACACGCCCCTATACAGAATTGGGTTATGTATTGGGCGCAAGAGCAGAACAAATCATCGATTTAAAACATACACAAAACAGAAAAAGCAATTTTAATTTTGGCTTTGAATATCGCTTCAGTAATTCACCCGGGGCCTTAAAAAACCAAAATGCCAGCCATAATAATTTTAGATTTACCTCGCATTATCAAACCAATAATCGGCAGTACGAAGTATTTTTTGTGTACATGGCCAATAAAGCATCTGTGTCAGAAAACGGAGGCTTAGTAGATATTAAAAAGCTAGACAGTTTAGCACTTAATGATCCCTTTGAGCTAGAAACCAGGATGGGCAGATCAGGTGCATCCATCCGCAATCCATTCAATACCAGTGTAAGTACTGGAAACTTACAAAGAGATAATATGCTACTCATTAAGCATCATTATGATATTGGTAAAAAAGATTCTATTGTAACCGACTCAGTTACGTACAAGATTTTTTATCCTCGATTTAGGGTAGAGCATATTTTGAAATATCAACAACAACTAGCGCATTTTTTTGACAATAGTGTAGACTCTATTCGTTATAGAACTTATTTTAATTACACTACCCGAAATGCACAGCCATTCCAATTTAAAGACAGTTGGAATATTTTTACCAACGAGTTTAGTTTGGTTACATTCCCAGATAAAAACAATCAAAGTCAGTTTTTAAAAGCGGGGATTGGATTACAAAGTATCAAGGGAACACTGGATACATTTAATACCGTGTCGCTTAATAATATTTATGTTTCAGGAGAATACCGAAACAGAACCAAGAATCAGGTTTGGGATTTAGAAGCTAAAGGACAATTTTATTTGAATGGATTTAATGCAGGCGATTACAGTGCATACATCAGTATGAAACGCTTGCTGGGAAAGAAGATTGGCTTCTTGAATGTGGGCTTTCACAATGTGAACCGATCACCCTCGTATATCTTTAATAGTTTAAGTACATTCCCCATTGCCAATCGAGTAGGGTATAATAAAGAAAATATTATCCGCGTATTTGGGGTGTATGAAAATCCTTCTAAAAATTTAACCATTACCGGAGAGTACAATGTGGTGAGCAACTATCTTTATTTTGATAGTTTTTTTACAGCAAAACAAGAAGCAACTTTATTTAATGTATTGCAGTTTGGCATTTCGAAGAAGATAAAATTGGCCAAACATTTTAATTGGTATGCAGAAGTAAATGTACAACAAGCCATTGGCGGAGCGCCTGTAAATATACCGTTGATCATTACCCGCAACCGATTTGCTTTTGAAGGCAATTTTTACACGAATTTATTTTTATCTACAGGGCTTGAACTTCGCTATAACACTGCCTATAAAGCCGATAATTATAGCCCACTGCTCGGACAATTTTTCTTGCAAAATAATACCATCATATCAAATAGACCAGACGTCAATGCGTTTTTGCATTTTAGAATTAAAAGCTTTAAAGGCTTTGTACGCTTCGAAAATTTAAATGCATTAATCACCAATGTAAATACCCAGGCAATCAACTATCCAGGTCAAGGGCTATGGAATAGAATAGGTATTTGGTGGAATTTTGTGAACTAATTCAACTGGTTGTCTACACCGTAAAAACCAGCAATCTTACGAATCACTTGTTCAACTACTGCATCAGGACAACTCGCCCCACTGGTCATTACAATTCTTAATGGGTTTGCATTGGGCAGATAACCATCAATCGTGCTCATTTCCTTGGTATGCCAATTACAATGCAGTATACGCTCTTTACTCAAAAGCTTTTCAGGACCATCAATAAAGTAGGTCGGGTATTTGGCTTCGCACAATTCAACAAGGTGAGAACTATTACTGCTGTTATGACCTCCAATGACAATGGCAATATCAGCTTCCGTATCTAACATCCCTTTCACCGCAGACTGATTATCGTTGGTGGCATAACACAAAGTGTCTCGGGTATCAGCAAAACGAGAGGAAATACTGGATTGATCTAATTGGTGGTGCTGCAGAATTACTTCTTTTAAATAATCAGAAATGGCTTGTGTGTCGGAAGCCAATTGGGTGGTTTGATTCACCACGCCAATTTTTTGAAGGTCTTTGGTAATATCGAAGCCCTCTGAAAAGCGGCCTTTGAATTCAGTATAAAACTGAGCAGGTGCTTTCTCACCCGTTATGTATTTGGCGAGTTCAATGGTTTCCTGCATATCGTTTACCACAACGGTTGGGGTGTTAGCAGAAGCATGTGAGAAAGTAGCCCTGGTTTCTTCGTGCTTGGGTTTGCCATGCACTACAATGCTATAGCCTTTAGCTGCAATCTGTTCGCTTCTGTTCCAAACCTTTTCAACAAATGGACAAGTGGTATTGTATTTTTCCACTGCAATCCCCTTGGCTTTCAGCATGGCTTCAATTTCAAGGGTGGTACCAAAAGCCGGAATAATCACCACATCATCTGCAGTGAGGCTGTCAAATGGAATCAGTTGTTTGCCATAAGTGTCTTGCAAAAATTGCACCCCTCTGGCAATTAAATCGGCATTCACTTGCGGATTGTGAATCATTTCACTCAATAAAAAAATGCGCTTGCCCTGATTTTGCTCAATGGTATTGAAGGCAATTTCAATCGCATTCTCCACCCCATAACAGAACCCAAAATGCCGGGCCAAATAAATATGCACTGGTCCCAAATTCAATAGGGTAGGGCTAAAGTCTTTTTTAAGCTTATCAGCAGCTTTTCTAGATTCCTTGATTTGGCTGATAAGGTTACTGCGGTATATATTGGGTATGGTGAATTGCTTCATGGTATATAAACCACAAAGTTAAGAAATAGTTGGGTTTTATTGACCGATGATGAATATACAAGACCCCCTAACCCAACTTCAACCCCTCAAAAAACAGATCCTCTGAAATGCTTTCAACCCCGCCGGGTGGTATATTGCCCAAGTGTAGGTCTTCAATGCTTACGCGTACCAAGCGTTTGCATTTGAGTCCTACGGCGGTCAGCATTTTTCTGACCTGGTGGTATTTGCCTTCTGTTAAGCCAATGCTTAACCAAGTATGCGGCACTCGTTCCGATAGGGTATAAGCGCCGGGAAATTGCACCAAGGGTGGATCAACAATGGCTACTTCGCAGGGGGCTGTTTGATGGTAAGCTTCTTGACCAATTTTAAATTGAACGCCATTACTCAATGCTGCCAATTGTGCTGGGCTTACTTGATTATTCACCAATACATGGTAAACACGGGTATGGGGTTTGGGGCCTTGAAACAATAAGCGCGTTATGGCTTTATTGGTGGTTAACAACAACAAGCCCTCTGAATGGTGGTCGAGCCTACCAATGGCATGCGTGCCTTCCGGAAAAGGATAGTGTAAATCGCCCAATAACCGAACTGCATGGCTGCTCTTAAACTGCGACACCATATTGTAGGGTTTGTTCAATATAAAATATTGGTATGCCATTAATCGCCCCTGCTCACCAATGGAAAAATCAAATTTACGGTTGTGCCCTCTTCTGGCATACTTTCTATTTCTATGCTTCCATTCATTTTGTTCATGAAATTTTTACACAGCAATAACCCCAATCCAATTCCTTTTTCGTTGGCAGTTCCATACGTAGTGAAGCTTGAGTTTGTTTCGAATAGTTTTGAGAGGGTATCTTGATTCATTCCAACCCCTGTGTCTTTTATAATTACAAATGCATTTGTTTTGTTGCGCTTGGTATTTATTTCAATGACGCTTTGCTCGTTTGAATATTTAATTGCATTGCTGAGCGTGTTTCTGATAATTAGTGCAGTCATATTTTTATCGGCCCAAATCAATTGACTATGCAAGTTTGTTTCAATTTTTATTTTTTTATTGATGGCGCTTTGATTTAATACTGCTACAACATCAGTAATGGTTTGTGCTAAATCAATCGGCTGTAGGTTCATTTGAATTTCTCCTGTTTGTGCCTTAGACCAAAGCAATAATCCATCCAACATTTCTAGTACTTTTTTTACGTGCGTATTTAAATTGGTAGACACAAATTCAATTTCTGCAGCGGTGAAACTTTTAAAATTATTTTTATAATAATCTAAAAAACTAACAATACTAGTGAGTGGCGCTCGCATATCATGCGAAATAATGGACAGGAATTGATCTTTCTGCGAACTAATTAGTTTAAGGGTTTCTTCATTTTCTAATAGTTGCTTGTTTTTACTTTGCAAGCTTTCAGATTTATCCTGTATTATTTTTATACTTCTTCTAATTTTCCGAATCGCTAAATTAAAATTTGTGGCCAATTGACCTATTTCATCCGTTCTTGATTCGTCTACAAAATCTGGATTGATATCATCTTTGAATTTAGTTTCTACTACTTCCTTGGTTGCTAAATTTAATTGGATCAGTGGTTTAGTAATTGCATTTGAAACCAGATAACTTAACAACAAACCAATCACAAGTATAATCCCCAATAAGCTATAAAAAATAGTTTCAAGTTGGTCTAAATTGGCTTCAAAAAGTACATTTACCGATTGAATGGTTGCTAGTAATTGGTCGTCATTGTTTTTACTTTGTGCCAGTAATTCATTTTGTAACCCTACTTCGCTATTGTTTCCAATGCTTCGCTCTAGTTTTACAATTCTGACAAAAGTTTTTCGATATTGATCTAAAATGGTTTCGGCGCTGGGATTATTTCCATAAGCAAAAATCAATTTTCTTGCCAGCGAATCAAATTGTATGGCTGCTTTTTCATTTCGATTTGATAGGTATTCATTGGCTAATACATCTAATTGATTAATATCTGCCAAGTCCATTAGTTTACTGCTCTCTAATTCATTTTTCAATTGAACCAGCGCTCCAATTAAGCCATAGTCTTTCATGCCCAATTGCTTTACTGAATCTACGATTCTTTCAAAAAAAGCTTCTTGCGCATGAATATTCCTTGTTATGGATACAATTTTTTCTGCAATAGGAGATTTGCTCGCTATTTTATTTTCATTAATTAGCACTAAGCTGCTATCAATCTGCTTCACCATTTTCTGGTAAATATTAATTGATTCAGAACTGCCTGTGATATAAAAGCTCTCTGTAAAGCGCTCATTCATTAAAAAGACTTGCCTTGCTGCTGACTGCTTTCCTATATTATTTCTAATATCATCAAGCTGATTCATCATTTGATGCATCTCTTTTCTATTGTCATTCACTTTTACAGATAAGATGATTACAATTACAGTAATCAATAAAATCATGAAATGTGAAAGGAATAGCTTTTTTCTTATACTTAGGTTCCTAAAAATTGATTTGGTCATTTCTTTTATAAACTAGGTTCTTTGTTTCTCGGAATTAGCGTCTAAGATACTTAGTTTTGCAGCATGCATTATGTTTCGGTAGAAGGATTAACCAAAAGCTATGGTATTAATCCACTTTTCAGCAATATATCCTTCCATATTAACGAAGGCGATAAAATAGCCCTAATTGCCAGAAATGGTATAGGTAAGTCAACCATGTTAAGGATCTTGGCAGGTTTAGAAACCCCTGATTCGGGTAAATACTGGATA
Organism: Sediminibacterium sp.; assembly: GCA_049242025.1. Lineage (GTDB taxonomy): Bacteria > Bacteroidota > Bacteroidia > Chitinophagales > Chitinophagaceae > Sediminibacterium. The sequence goes on along the minus strand of JBMLPQ010000031.1, from coordinate 4,899 downwards.
CATAAGGATGTAACAGTTGCGCTGTTTGAGCAAGATCCTCAATTTGAAGAGTCTTGGTCGGTGTTAGAAAACATCTTTCATTTAAACCATCCAGTTATTACAGCTATCAAAAAATACGAGGCTGCCATTGAAGCCGAAGACGCCATCGGTATTACCGAAGGGATTGAAGCCATGGACGATTTGAATGCTTGGGATTTTGAGGCCAAGGTTAAACAGATTCTAGATAAATTAAATATTCATCATTTAACCAATCCTGTTAAAGAGTTAAGCGGGGGGCAACGAAAGCGGGTTGCTTTGGCTAAGACCCTTATAGATATTGGTTTTGCGCATCAGCATACCTTACTCATGATGGATGAACCCACCAACCACTTAGATGTTGAAATGATTGAGTGGTTAGAGCATTATTTAAACCAAGAAAAAGTGACGCTATTACTGGTTAGTCACGATCGTTATTTTTTAGATGCTACCTGCAGTGAAATTTGGGAGTTGGAGAGAGAAAATTTATACGTTTACCGGGGGGATTATGAACAGTACATGGAGCAGAAAGCTGCCCGTTTAGAGAGTGAGCAAGCCAGCATAGACAAAGCTAAAAATACGTACCGCAAAGAGTTGGAGTGGATGCGCAAACAGCCCAAAGCTAGAACCACCAAGAGTAAAAGCCGGCAAGATAATTTTTATGAAGTAGAAGCAAGAGCCAAGCAAAAAATTGAAGATGCGCAATTGCAACTGCAGGTAAAAATGAGCAGATTAGGTGGCAAAGTGGTGGAAATGAAAAAAGTGTATAAGAGCTATGGCGAACTTCCTATTTTAAAAGGGTTTGATTACAATTTTAGTAAGGGGGAGCGCATTGGTATTATTGGTAAAAATGGGGTAGGGAAGTCTACTTTCTTAAATATTTTACAAGGATTAGAAACTGCCGACAGCGGAAAAATCAACATTGGTGACACTGTGGTGTTTGGTAATTTTTCTCAGCAAGGGCTTGTTTTTAAAGAAAATGTTCGGGTAATTGAATATGTAAAAGGCTTTGCTGAAAATTTTCCTTTGGCTGATGGGTCTACCCTGAGTGCTGCGCAGTTTTTAGAATTGTTTTTGTTTACTCCCGACAAACAATACACTTATTTAAATGCTTTGAGTGGGGGAGAGAAAAAACGTTTACAATTATTGGTGGTCTTGTTTACCAATCCCAATTTTTTAATTCTTGATGAACCTACCAACGACCTTGATTTGCCTACTTTGGCGGTGCTCGAAAACTTCTTGGTTGATTATCCTGGTTGTGTGTTAATAGTTTCGCACGATCGTTATTTTATGGATCGTTTGGTAGACCACTTATTTGTTTTTGAAGGAAATGCCGAAGTAAGAGATTTCCCAGGCAACTATTCTCAATATAGAATTTGGCAGAAAGAAAACGAAAAGAAAGATAATAAATGGGATGCTCTAGAAGCTGGTAAAAGAAAAGGGGCAAGTACTGAAGATATTGTAACTGCAAAAGTGGATACCACTAAAGCTTCTGTAAAAAAAGTATTAAGCTTTAAAGAGAAAAGAGAATTTGAGCAACTAGAAAAAGATATGCCCATTTTAGAAAAAGAAAAGCTAGAATTAACCAATGAATTAAGCACGGGCACTGCATCTTTTGAATCCATTCAAAAAATTAGTGACCGCTTGGTTCAAATCGAAAAAATTTTAGAAGAAAAAGAAACCCGCTGGCTAGAGCTCAGCGAGTTTCAATAATGACTTTAGATAAAGCTTATTAATTCAACTTCAAAAATTAGGGTACTGTTTGGGCCAATCTGTGCACTGACTTGTCTGTCGCCATAACCCAAATGCGGTGGGATAAAGAAACGCCATTTACTTCCCGTTGGCATCAGCTGTAATCCCTCTGTCCATCCTTTAATCACCATATTTAACGGGAATGAAGCAGGACGACCTCTTTGTACAGAACTATCAAAAATGGTTCCATTGATAAGGGTTCCGTGGTAATGACAGGTTACTTCGTTATGTGCTGCTGGTTTTGGTCCGGTACCTTCTGTAATGATTTCATATTGTAGGCCACTTGGTAGTGCAACCACGCCTTGCTTTTGTTGATTGGTTTCTAAGAAATCTTGACCCTCTTTTAAATTGGCAGCTGCTTTCTCTGCTTTTAATTGTGCTAATTGATCTGCTACACCCATAAATATTTTTTTTCAAAGGTAAGGATTCAATCCTTACTTTTGCGGTGTGGCAGGTCTTGCACGACCAGCTCCTGCTGAACCTCCCCAGGGCAGGAATGCAGCAAGGATAAGCGGTTGTAGCGGTGCGATGTGAGTAGCCTGCCATATTTTTTTAATTCTACTAATTATGAAGTTTTTCATTGACACCGGCAACCTTGCCCAAATTAAAGAAGCAAACGATTTAGGAATTTTAGATGGTGTTACAACCAATCCTTCTTTAATGGCCAAAGAAGGGATCAAGGGTGAAGAAGCCATTGCACAACATTACAAAACCATTTGTGAACTAGTAGATGGTGATGTAAGTGCAGAAGTGCTTTCTACCGACTTTGAAACCATGGTAGAAGAGGGAAAAAAATTAGCAGCAATACACCCGAATATTGTTGTAAAAGTTCCAGTGATTAAAGATGGTATTAAAGCAATCAAGTGGTTTACCGATAATGGAATTAGAACCAATTGTACTTTGGTGTTTTCTGCAGGTCAAGGTATCTTGGCAGCAAAAGCTGGTGCATCTTACATTTCTCCTTTCTTGGGCCGTTTAGATGACAGTGGCTGGGATGGATTAGAATTGATAGCTCAACTACGTCATATTTTTGATGTTCAAGATTATAAAACCGAAATTTTAGCCGCTTCAATTAGAAGTCCTTTACATATTATCAAAGCTGCTGAATTAGGTGCTGATATTTGTACTTGTCCATTAGATTCAATTGTTGGCTTATTAAAGCATCCATTAACTGATATAGGATTAGCTAAGTTTTTAGAAGACGCTAAGAAAATGTAATTGAACATATTTTTAAAGAAAACCCTTGTAAGCTAACTTACAAGGGTTTTTTATTGGAATAATTGTTTAGTTCCTTTATTTTTTGGGGGTCACTTTGCAATTGTAAAACATGAAGGCCCATTTATTAGATTCTGCCTTAATCATTTGTTCGGTAGACATTCCAGCACCATGTCCAGCTTTGGTTTCAATACTGATTAAAACTGGGTTTTCTCCCTTGTGTTTTTCTTGTAGATTAGCTGCAAACTTAAATGAGTGTGCAGGAACCACTCTATCGTCATGGTCGGCAGTCATAATTAGGGTTGCAGGATATGCAGTGCCCTCTTTTACATTGTGTACAGGTGAATAGCTCTTTAAGTATTCAAACATTTCTTTTGAATCTTCTGCTGTTCCATAATCATAAGCCCATCCTGCCCCTGCAGTAAATTTATGGTAACGCAACATGTCCATTACTCCAACAAATGGAAATGCAACTTGGCAAATATCAGGCTGTTGCGTAATGGTTGCTCCAACTAATAATCCTCCATTTGATTCTCCTTGAATGGCTAATTTTTCTTTACTGGTATATTTATTTTCTTTAAGATATTTAGCTGCATATATAAAATCATCAAATACATTTTGCTTTTTGGTTTTGATGCCTTGGTTATGCCAGGTTTCTCCATATTCTCCACCACCTCTTAAATTAGCAACTGCATAAATCCCTCCATTTTCTAACAATATAATATCACTGGTGCTAAAATAAGGCGTGAGGCTTACACTAAATCCTCCATAAGCATATAAGAGGGTGGGGTTATTTCCATCCAATTTAATGCCTTTCTTGTGGGTAATCATCATAGGAATTTTAGTGCCATCTTTGGAAGGATAAAATACCTGCTTAGATTCATAATCTTCAGAATTGAATTGTAGTGTTGGCTTTTTGTACACTTCTGTTTTTCCACTAGCAATATCCATTTTATAAATAGTAGAAGGCGTTGTATAAGAACTAAAACTGTAGAACAGCGTTTTCTCTTTTCTTTTTCCGCTAAAACCACTGGCTGTGCCTAATCCTGGCAATACAACTTCTCTTATTTTATTGCCTTTCATATCATATTGTAATACTTTGGTAATTGCATCTTTTAAATAGCTACAAAATAAATTTCCACCGCCAGTATTGACCGATAGCACTTCTTTTTGTTCAGGTATTAAATCAATCCAATTTTCAGATTGGGGTTGGTTTAATAGCGCAATCACTACTTTACTATTAGGCGCTCCTTTGTCTGTTTGAATATAAAAGTATTGGTCATCTGCATCTAAAATATTTACAGATGAAGTCATATCCTTAACAATTGGAATGATCGGTGCATTGGGTTTGGTAAGATCTTGTACATACATTTCATTACCATAAGTACTATTGGCTGCATAAATGAACAGCCATTTTTCATTTTCAGAAACACTTGCTCCAATATATCTTCTAGGAGTAATATCTCCGCCAAACACAAGCTGGTCTTCACTTTGAGGTTGGCCCAAGCGATGGTAGTATAATTTGTGACGATCGGTTTTTCCGGCTAGCTGACTTCCTTCTTTGGGTTTATCATAACTGCTATAATAAAAGCCTTCATTTTTTTTCCAAGCAACACTGCTAAATTTTATATCAACTAATGTATCTCCAATTTGTTCTTTGGTATTTGCATTTAAAATGATGAGTTTTCTCCAATCGCTTCCACCTTCCGAAATTTGGTAGCCACATAATGATCCATCCACTGAAAAATTCATGCCTGCCAATGAAGTAGTTCCATTAGCTGAAAAAGTATTGGGGTCTAAAAATACTTCTGCCTCTTTTTGTCCTTCTTTTTGGCGGTAAATGACCGCTTGGTTTTGCAACCCAGTTTTTTTAGAATAGTAATTGTATTCACCTTCTTTAAATGGAGCAGAATATTT
>JBMLPQ010000030.1:1508-4209 GCA_049242025.1 Sediminibacterium sp. | reverse complement strand
AATATATTTCGCGCATGGCTCTTTCGCTGATGATGGTATTAACTGAGTTTCTATTGGTTTCTTGGTTATTGGCAAAAAAGTGTTTGGCAGAAGTACCCACACCAGTTTGTTGAATGCCATTAATCATGGCAGCAGCAATTTCACCGGTAATAACAGGATCTTCAGAATAATATTCAAAATTTCTGGCGCCTAAGGGATTGCGATGAATATTCATGCCAGGCCCAAGCAATATATCAATCCCAAACTCTTTGGCTTCAGCGCCTAAAGCAACACCCACTTTTCTGACCAAAGCAGTATCCCAACTAGAGGCCAATAAAGTGCCAATTGGCCAAGCTGTAGCGTAATAAAGTCTGCTCTTGCCGCCATTGAATGCATGAATACCAGCAGGTCCATCACAAACCACTAAGCCAGGAATATTTAAGCGAGGAATAGCGCCCGTAGTTCCAGCGGCTCCAGTTACTCTTTTTTGCGCTTCGGTTGGCGGAAGACCTGATCCCGGCATTGGCATACCAGGAACATACATGCCCTGACCAATGACCAAATGTACTTTCTCTTCTAAAGTCATGGCTTTAACTACTTCACTAACTGGGCTTTTGCCCAATTGAGGAACAGTTGATTGGGCCTTACCAGCATTCGTGCTTAAACAAAGCCCTAGCAATAAGCTAGTTTGGATCAGTTTGATTTTCATAACAAGCAAAAGTTAATTGGTTATCTTTATTGAGTCAAATTGACACAATGTAACTCTTTTTTGTTTGCTTCACAAAAAATCCGTTCTTAGAGACAATTATGGGGATCAACGATTTGGATACTGCATCATTCATACCGGGTTTATCGGTTGATAACGTGATTTTTGGATTTCACAATAATCAATTAAAGGTATTGTTGTTGGCCTGTAAAGACCAGAAGCATTGGATGCTACCAGGTGGTTATGTATTGAAAACAGAGTCGATAGATGCAGCAGCAGAAAGGGTTTTGTTAGATAGAACGGGGCTGCACAAAGTGTATTTACAACAATTCAGCGTTTTTGGTGATCCAAAACGGTCAAGTGCTCAATTGGTCAAAGGGTTGGTAAAGTCGATGGATTTAGATGAAACATTGAATCAATGGTTTCTGCAAAGATTTATTACAATTGGCTATTATGCATTGGTTGAATTTGAAAAGGTAAAACCCATACCAGATCCACTCTCTTTAGCTTGCGATTGGTTTGATATTGATCAACTTCCAAGATTGATTTTTGATCATCAAGCAATTATTGAAGGGGCATTAATTGCCATGCGACAGCATCTTAATTTTCAACCAATTGGTCTAAATCTATTGCCATCTAGTTTTCCATTGAAAAGTTTGCAATTGATTTATGAGACCATTCTAGGAAAAAAATTAGATCGCCCAAATTTTAATCGCAAAATTTTATCCTTGGGTATCTTAGAAAAAAAAGAAAAGCAGTTTACGGGAGCCGCCCACAAAGCACCATTCTTATATAGTTTTCGAAAGAAAGAATATTATAAGTTACTTAAAGAGGGTATTGGCGAAACCTTTTAAATACAAAAAGGATACAGCGTTCTTGCTTGTATTTTAATGGTCATAACTAATGACTCTAGATATTTTCCAACTACCTTGATCATTCTTCCAAATCATTAAAAATTTAAACGTACCCACTTCAAGCTTTCCATTTTCAATATGCTTGAATTGATGTTTACCAATCTCAATTGCTCCATAATCTTTTATAGGATGTACTTCTAAGCTTTCCTTAACCAAATTTCTTTTAAGATCATATTCTCTATTAAATATGGATTGAAAATTGATAAACACCTGTTCAAAATTAATAAGGCCACCATTGTCTTGATACCACTCTAGGTCTTTGGTAAAAAAGGTTTTCATCAAATCTAGATTCTTTGAATTATATGCATTGAACAACATACTATCAAGACTGGCTATTTTTTTAAAAAGTTCATTTTCGGAAATAACTTCTTTTTTTTCATTTTGTGCAAATGCGCCAGCGTATATAAAAATGCCCAATAAAAAGAGAACTAAATTTTTCATAACGAAATAGGTTAAAAACTTGATTTTTTAGCACTTACAATCAAATCAACATCAATTAATTCTAAAGACAAAACCATATTCTTTACAGCCTCTTTATATTTTTTAAAATGGCGTGTCAATACATGAGATTGATATGCTTCATTATTTTCATATACTTCAAAAATTGTAATTAAGGTAGCATCCTTTTTATCTGAAACCGCATTATATGATAAGACACCTGGCTCTAATTTAATAGCAGCATTCATTTGCTCCTGAAGTGCTGCTTTATAATTTTCCAGCTGACTATAGTCAACTTTAATTTTGGCAATTCTGTATATTTTTGAATTTTGTCCAATTGATTCAATGCTAATTATTGTCAATATTCCTATAATTACGAATACTTGAAAAATATATTTTCTCATAAGTAGACTAAGATTTTTTTGATTTCATTCTTTTCTTCAGAAGTAATTTCATTCCAGGGCTTATCTCGTAATCCCATTTCGATAGAGTAGAATATGTTTAGATGTGGCTTAACTCCTGCTTTAACCAATTCGTTCTTGATTTTTTTGTAGTCAGAAGCCATTAAGTCTTCTCTTGAAAAGATTCCAATCAAATTCATTACTTTGACCATGTAGGGCCCGAAATTTTTTATTTCTTTAAGGTCATTCATAAAAAGAGTTAC
>JBMLPQ010000030.1:0-1408 GCA_049242025.1 Sediminibacterium sp. | reverse complement strand
CCAACAACTTTGTTTCCATCTTTTGCAATGATGGAAGGAGAAGCTGCATTCATCTCCTGCAAATAATTGATCGTATAGGCAGCAGTGAGGAAACCTTGATCAATGGCCTCCTCGGCAGTTATGTTCTGTTTTAAATTCAATGCTTGTAAATCCCTGATGCCCATTATTTCACTTGGGCTTGATACCCTTGTCACATCAATCATTGTAGTATTCATATACAAGGAAATTAAAAGGTTAAATTTCTTCAATTATGGAAGTGCCTGATGAAAAATCTCCGGAAGTCCATTCCCAGGTTTCGTGCAAACGAATTTTCCCGTCAACTAATATTTCAGGTTTTGAAATACACTTGCCAGTCATAATTTCATTGTTGATATTAATTTGATGATAACGCATATCAATACATCCATCCTCTTTAACCAATCCAATTAAATGGCCGTAAATTATTTTACCCCCTTTATATTCAGAAGAAATGATATTGCCTTCTTGTTTGTAATAAAATAGGGTTTCAGATGATGTTTCCCCGTTATCAGTATTTTGAATGGGTCGAAATGACTTATGATTGTAGTTAATCATTCTTTTTTCAGATTTTTCATTGAATTTAATTAAAGAAAAAAAAAGTTGCAGCTCCCCTTACAGACGAAAGGTATGGGTTAAAAATTATTTTAACCCTTTCTTGACTGCAAGTCCAATTTGGCCAGAATGATAGGAATTATGATATAGAATGTGGGCAAATAATTTTGCTTTCGACACAGCTCCAAAAAATGGCGTTTCAATTATTTCTGACCAACCAGCGTTTGAAGTACTTTCTATGATGTCTTCTAGCATTTTATACCCTTTTTCTATTAGTTTTTTACTTTCCTCAAAATCTTCGCCTTGACCCTCATCTTGTTGCCCCATCGTGGTATTTTGAATTTCACTTGGCATACCGAAAAAATAACCGAATAATAGCATTGTCTCACCAATATGCCTGTAAATGAATCCCACAGAAGAAGTATGTTCATTTAATTTTTTAGAAACATTCTCTTTATCAATCATATTTAACGAAAAACTACAAGAGAGAATATTTTGTGCCAAAAGGTCTTTAAAGATTTCTTTCACAACATTAAAAATTTTGAGTTTGATTTTTATGCAAATAAAAAAGGTTACACTATAAAAGTATAACCTTTTTATCATTATTGCTCCCCTTACAGACGAAAGATGCAACTATAATGCGATGATTGAGTTTGTGACAGTCAGGAAATTAAAGGGTTGAACTTAGTACAGTTTTGAAGGAGCTTCATCTTTTAATTTTAAATTCAAGACTACCGCAAGGAACCATTACAACATCTGTACCAGATGTAATCTTGTAATATAGTTTTTTGTCTTTTAATATATATTCTGACCTAACCGGCCATTTTGTTTTATGGAT
>JBMLPQ010000029.1:0-1910 GCA_049242025.1 Sediminibacterium sp. | reverse complement strand
GCAATAATGGTTTCATTACCCAAGCCCCTTACTTCTAAAATACTGTCAACAATATATTTTTCTACCCCACGCCAAGGCAATGCACCTAAGTAGCGTTTATAATGTACGTTAATTTCTCTTCCTGAATTTTGATTTAAGACTGTTGCTACCTTTTCGTCTTCTACACTAAATTCAAATTCAATACTCTGTACATTGGCTTTAAAACCACTCTGAATTAAATTGCCTTCATAGGTTTTAAATACAAATCCTTTTTGTTGGAAAGTGTTGAGTATTCCTGCTTTGGTTCCTTCGGAGTATACAAAATAAAAACGCCAATAAATAAATGCAGCTAGCAACAAAATGATAATGGTGGTAGCACTCCAGGCAAATTTTTTCATAGTCATATTATAGTCCGTATTGGTCAACAAGGTAGATTAATGCAGCCATATTCACCGCGCCCAAATGCAATTCTCTTTTGTTTACATTTTCAAACACATCAGAACGAGCATGATGAATATCAAAATAACGCTGACTATCTGGCATCAAACCAGCAATTGGTGTTCCAAAAGTTTTATTGAGTGGACCAATATCTGCGCCACCGCCACCTGCTTGTAAAAATTCGGTGCCATAAGGCTTTAGCAGCGGCAACCAGTTTTGAATTTTAGTTAACTGCGCAGAAGAAACGGTGAAACCAAATCCTCGCGGTGTAAATCCACCTGCATCAGACTCTAAAGCAAATACATGTTTCTCGTTGTTCTTCTTTGCTTCCTCAGCATATTTATTTCCGCCGCGCATCCCATTTTCTTCATTCGCAAACAAAACAAACCGTAGCGTACGCTTTGGCTTATACCCCAATGCCTTTAAAGTACGCATGATTTCAATGGTTTGTACAATACCAGCGCCATCATCGTGAGCACCTTCGTTTACATCCCAGCTATCTAAATGACCTCCTACGGTAATGTATTCATTCGGAAATTCGGTTCCTGTTAATTCAGCTACCACAGAATGACCCACTACATCAGGGCCAAAAGAACCATTGGTAGTCATTGAAACTTTGATATTACTGTTTCTGGTAATAGACCAGATATAATCAGCATCATAATTACCTAACGCTATCGCAGGAATTTTAGGAAATGCTTCATCATAGCCAGTGGTTCCGGTATGCGGATTATTATCGGTGGCTTCTGTTAAAGAACGAATCATTACGCCTACCGCGCCATATTTTGCAGCACGACTAGGACCAGATCTTCTGTACTGGCCAGCTTCTCCATAAGATTTAAATGTTTGAATATTGGTAGGATTGAATTTATTATTGAAATAAACAATCTTTCCTTTTAATTGGTCTTTCTTTGCTTCCATTTCGTCAAAGTCTTGCACAGCAACTACTTCAGCTACCAGTGGTTTACCACCTGTACCCAAGGAATTACCCAAGGCCAATACATCTAAACTGCGGTTGGTTTTCTTACCATTTTGCAACACAACCGCTGCAAGGTCTTTACCCCCTCTTTTCCAATTGGGCATCATGCATTCTTGTAAAAACACTTTATCAGCTCCCAATTTTTTAAGGGAGGCTTCACCCCATTGAACTGCTTTGGTATACTGCACAGAACCTGCTAATCTACCACCAATACCTTTGGTCAATTCGCGCAAGAGGTCGTGGGCTTTGCCATTGCGCATAATTTCATCACTTATTTTCTTGATATAAACCGAGTCCGCATTACTTTGAGCGGAAACCAACATTGGAATAAATGCGGCTAGAATAAATAATTGCTTCATTGGCTAAAGTTAACGATTTGATTGATTTGTTATGCTTTGATGAACGGAACGAACAAAAGCAAAAAAAAGCCGTTCTTTACAGAGATTAATTAAGCAACTATGCGAATAGGTATTGTGTGTTATCCCACTTTTGGTGGATCAGGTGTTTTGGCCAC
>JBMLPQ010000028.1:0-1414 GCA_049242025.1 Sediminibacterium sp. | reverse complement strand
GTTTGTTTATGATACAAGTCTAAAAAGCCTTTTAGTTGCTTGATGTCTTTATTGAGTTTGTAAGCATATAACTCAATTGCTTGATCACTGTTGTTGATCAACACCCGATCTCTATTGATGTCTAAATCCTTGATGAATTGATCTTTTTGGCCAATAGGCAAAGATTGTACCTTAAAATCATTTTTTAATACTTCTGCTATTTTACCATTCTGATCATTCAATAGAAAGACGGATATTTTTGGACTTTTATCAGAAAAAGCAAATTTGCTTCCAAAGTAAAATACTATAGAAACAATCACCATGACGCATAAACCAATCAATTCATTTTTGGGTTTAAAAAAACGTCCAAATTCCCAGCGAGTAACAGTAAGCACTTGCTTTATATAACTCATATAGAATGGCTTTTTACAAGGTTAAGATAAATATCATGCAACGAAGGCTTATGGCTAGACAAATCAAAAACACCATCTAATTTCGCTAAATCTGCTAAAATTAATTTCATATCAGTGTTCTGCTTAAATGTTAATTTAACAAACTGGTTATCGGATATTTCCATGTCTTCTACTTCGCCAATCGCATTCAATGAATCAATATTTAAATCAGATTTAAAACTTAACTCAATAATTGGTTTGTTACCATAAGTCTCATATATCCCATTTAAGCTTCCGTTGTATAATACTTCACCTTTATTGATCAGAAAAATCTTATGTGCAGTTTTTTCAACCAATTGCATTTGATGCGCACTCAGTAAAATAGTGGTTCCTTGTTTATTTATTTCCTTTATAAAATCAATGAAAATTTCTTGATTCAAAGGATCTAAGCCAGAGAAAGGCTCGTCCAATATGGCGAACGAAGGTTTATGCAAAATAGAAGCAATAAATTGAATTTTTTGTTGATTGCCCTTTGAAAGTACTTGTAACTTTTCTTTTGCTCGATCTGCCAATTCAAGCTTTTCTAACCATTCCATGGCAGCTTTTTTAGCTTCCTGCTTATCCATTCCTCTTATGGACGCTAAATAGATCAAAGACTTTAATATAGGTATATCAAGATAAAGGCCTCTTTCTTCAGGTAGATAACCTATTTGAGCAGCTTGAGGTAAATGATTGGCACCCCCATTCAGGTTCCATTCTATCTGGCCTGTATCAGCTTTGATGATATCAAGCAGAATTCTTAAAGTAGTCGTTTTCCCTGCACCATTAGGGCCAAGAAAGGCAAAAATATCTCCTTGTTCTACCGAAAAGGAAATATCCTTAATTGCTTGTACACTCGAAAAACGCTTACTAATTGATTTAACCTGTAATACTGGACTTTGCATTTTTTCAATCATTTTATATGATCTTATTCAATCTGTCAATTCTTCTTTTATTTTCCTGCTGTAATAATGAAGGATATAAATTTAAAAAAATATTGGGCA
>JBMLPQ010000027.1:0-2320 GCA_049242025.1 Sediminibacterium sp. | reverse complement strand
TAGTTTGGTCATAAATGCAGTTAATTCGTCTTTAGATGAATTTTGTTGTAAATTCCATAAATGTTCATGAACTATTTTTACCGTTCATACTTTTTTCAGTTAATAAAATCATAATATGTCCGGTGCATCAGGAAGAAACAAGAAAACGATAAAAGTTGTAAAGGCTCAAGAAAAAAAATATGAAGACATCCATTTTGTAGATACGCAACAAGCTGTTTGGAATTATTCATTGTTTACTGAAGAAGCCATACGCAACTTTCAAAACGGTACCCACTATAGTTTGTATGAGTATTTTGGGAACAAGCAATTGACGGTACTAGATGTTAAAGGAACTTATTTTGCAGTATGGGCACCCAATGCAACTTATGTTTCGGTAACAGGTTATTTTAACAATTGGGACAAAGCCAGTCACCCTTTAAGTGTACGATTAGATAATTCAGGTATTTGGGAAGGTTTTATTCCCAATGTATTAGAAGGGGAAGCATATAAATATCATATTCATGGATTTAACGGAATCAAATTAGATAAAGGAGATCCATTTGCACATTTTTGGGAGAAAAGACCATTTACTGCATCTATTACTTGGCAAACCAATTATGAATGGAAGGATGCGGAATGGATGAAAAATCGAAAGACCAAAAATTCATTGCAGCGTCCTTACTCTGTATATGAAGTGCATTTGGCTAGTTGGATGCGTCCTGATAAAAACGATGAAGAGTCGTACAATACATATGAGCAGATTGCAGAACGCATGGTGCCCTATGTAAAAGAAATGGGGTTCACGCATGTAGAGTTTATGCCAGTGATGGAACATCCATTTGATGGGAGCTGGGGCTACCAAGGCACGGGCTATTTTGCACCAACGTCGCGGTTTGGATCCCCGCAGGGATATGCGTATTTAGTAGATGCATTCCACCAAGCAGGTATTGGTGTGATTTTAGATTGGGTTCCTTCACATTTTCCATATGATGCACATGGCTTGTTTATGTTTGATGGAACGCATACCTATGAATATGCCGATATGCGCAAAGGATATCACCCAGATTGGAACTCCTATATTTTTAATTACAAACGAGGAGAAGTAAAATCTTTTCTAATCAGCAGTGCGCGCTTTTGGTGTGATCAATTTCATACCGATGGAATACGCGTTGACGCAGTAAGTTCTATGTTAAGGTTGGATTATAGCCGTGGCCAAGGTCAGTGGGAGCCCAACGAATATGGAGGTAATGGCAATTTAGAAGCCATTGATTTTATTAGAGATTTGAATGAAACGCTGTATAGAGATTTTCCAGATATTCAAACGATTGCAGAAGAAGCAACAGATTGGCCAAAAATAAGCAAACCTACTTTTGAAGGTGGATTGGGTTTTGGAATGAAATGGATGATGGGCTGGATGCATGATACGTTGGACTATTATAAAATGGATCCCATCTTTAGGCAATTTCACCAAGATAAATTTTCATTTAGTATGATGTATTACTACGATGAGAATTTTATGTTGCCCTTAAGTCATGATGAAGTAGTACATGGCAAGAGCCCCATGCTCTACAAAATGCCTGGAGATGAATGGCAAAAATTTGCAAACCTGCGCATACTCTATACCTATATGTTTACCCATCCAGGTGCTAAATTATTGTTCATGGGAAATGAATTTGGGGCTACCAATGAGTGGAATTATAAAAGTGAATTACAGTGGGATTTATTGCAACATCCCAGTCATGGTGGGATGAAATATTGTGTGCAACAATTGAATCATTTGTATCAATCGGAGCCAGCTTTATATGAAAAGCAATTTGAACCAGGTGGCTTTGAATGGGTCGATTTAAATCACCGCAGTGATTCGGTGATGGTATATAAGCGAAAGGGTAAAAAAGAAAAAGACGATGTACTAGTCATATTAAATGTAACACCGGTAGTTCGAAACGATTGGGAAATTTTTGTACATGGTAAAGGGAAATGGTCCGAGATATTTAATAGTGATAGCAAGGAGTTCTGGGGTACAGGCGACGTGTTTAATCCAACCATACAAAGCAAATTGGTAGACAAACCTTCTAAATGTTATCAATTAAAAGTGCACCTGCCGGCATTAGGAGCTGTTGTACTGCGATAAAGAATGATGAACGGTTGTAACATTCTCTTTTGTATTACGTTTAACTCAAAAAACGAATATGAAAAAGATATTGCTATTTGCTTCCATTATTTTTTTAGGATTAAGTGCTTATGCTCAAAAAACAGTTGCTGAATCTAATGCACAGAAAAGAGCTGTAAAGTCTTTCCATAGTATTGACGTGTCTTCTGGAATTAAAGTGTTGCTTACACA
>JBMLPQ010000026.1:0-15771 GCA_049242025.1 Sediminibacterium sp. | reverse complement strand
GGTCGCAGTAAAGCTTTATTGCATTTTAATACCAACACATTCGACTATAAAGCCAAAATAGATGTTGACCAACTGAATATTGATTTTTTATATCCTTATTTAAAGGATTATATGAAGGTGAAATCTTTGAAAGGCTTAATCAATACCAATCTATGGTTAACTGGCAATGCCAATCAACCTACTGCTATCGCTTTATCTGGATCAATTAAAGCCAATGATTTTGCTATTGTTGATGCAACCAACGAATTGCTAACAGCCATTGATGAAACCAATGTTCTGATTGATACCATCAATACGGCTAAAAACCGATACAACTTTAGATCCATCAGTATGGATCATCCTTTTTTTAGATTGAGTATGTACGACAAAGGCTTTAATTACGAGCGGATCATGACCACCCCATTGGCCATGTCTGGTGATACTTCATCCACCGTATATTCCAATGTGTTCTTAATGATGTCGGGTTATATACAAGAGATTGTGAGAGAATACGATGTCAATAATTATCAGATTAATCAATTTAAGGTTACTAGGGGCCAGTGTATTTTCACTGATTTTACCCACGGCGATAAGTTTAGATATGTCTTAGATTCTATGACTTTAAGTAGTGACAGATTAAGTAGTGCCAATCCTTTTTTATTGTTCAGTGTAAAATCAAGATTGAATACTTCTGGGAAAATGCGCGGCACTTTAAAAGTAGACCCCAAACATTATCAAGACATCATGATTGATGCATCAATTAAAGAATTACTGATTACCGATTTTAATCCATATTCAAAATATTATGTAGCTACACCATTTTTAAATGGAACTATTTCTTATGAAAACCAAACCACCGTATTGGGCGGCAAATTAGACAGTAAAAATATTTTAGACGTTCGTCAAATAAAAACAGGTAAAAAAGTGAAGAACAGTACTGCCATGAATTTACCTGTTGGTTTGGCCGTATCACTCTTGAAGGACGTTAAGGGTAATATTCATTTAGACATTCCGGTTACAGGCAGTTTAAATGATCCCAAGTTTAAATGGGGTAGAGTCATTTGGGGGGTACTTAAAAATTTAATCATAAAAGCTGCAACTGCACCATTTAGATTATTGGCCAATTTATTCGGTGGTAAAGAAGAAGATTTTAAAGAAATGCAATTTGAGTATACGCAAACGGATATTTTGCCAAACCAACAAACCGTTTTAGATCGATTGGCTAAAATTGCTATCGACAAACCCGAAATTAAAATAGAGTTGACACAGGTAACCAATATTATAGATGAAACTGAAGCCATTGCAGTATTCAAAATGAAACAACAATATTTAGGCCTTACAAATACTTTACCTGCACAAGAATTGAAAAGCCGAACCGACAGTATTACGAACAACGATTCATTATTTGTAAAATACCTTCGCTCAAAATTACCTAATACACAAGGGTTACAATCAACCGAAGAAAAATGTGTACAATTGATTGGCAGAGATAAAATTATCCCAGAAGTACATGCATTAATGGACAAGCGCAATAACGCTGTTATACAATATTTAGTGAATCAGAAAAAAGTACCAGCAACCAGTATTGCCATTTCAAATATCAAAGAATCGAATCAATTGCAAAAAAGTGCGCCTCCCAAATATGTGATTAACGTAACTTCCAAAGAATAATTAAATACAATAATCATGAAACAGCTCGTTGTCGTCCTCTTTTCAATAAGTTTATTCGCTTGCGCCAGCCCCAAAGTATTAGACGTATCTACTGCTCCTAACGCCGATTTTAGTCAGTATAAAACTTATTCGTTTTATGAGTTAACAGCCATGGGTGATACCATTACGGAAGGATTTAATGAAAGAGTTGGGTATTTAAAAAAAGCTATTGCAGCTGAAATGGATCAGCGCCAGTTTAAGCAAGTAAAAAACAACGCAGATCTCCTAATCAATATCGGAATTGCTATTAAGTTAGAAGTACAAACTAGGCAAACTGATTGGCAAACCGATGGCCAAATGAAATATATGGGTCAGCGCAATTACAAGTGGCAATCGGAAGAAATTGAAGTAGGAAGGTATAGAAGGGGAGCTTTCACCTTGCATGTAGTAGATGCCGCAAAAAATCATATGCTATGGACTGCAACCATTCGGGGATCATTGCCTGATGATACTACCAAAGTGGCTGCTTTTGCGCAAAAGGCGGTGAATGTTATGTACAAACAGTTTCCGGTTCCCGCAGTTCAGTAGTACCCATTTTTTCAGAATAGCATTATTGCACTTCACGTAATTCTTCCCAACGTGAAGTATAGCGTGGGCTGCGTAACTCTTGCCGCATTTTCCAATTGCGTTGAGTGCCTGCAGTAGCAAATTGAATCATATCATTTCGCATAGCAAAATTGATATTATCAATGGTGCTCATGAGTAGTCTATTTTGTTGAGGTGCTTTTTGTGCAAATAAATTTCCTTGCACCGATTCATCTGGAACAATACTGCTTAAGATCACACCTGCTTTTTTATAGATGCATCCTTCTTCGAAGAGCTGGTCTACCAGTTCCACAGCAGGCTTAATCAATTCATTGGTAGCAGCCGTTGCAAGTGGCAAATGAATATAGCCACCTACACTGTTGCCGTGCCTGAATTTTCCGCCATTGTTTTCTTGCTTAGGTACCACAAAAACATAAATGACAGAAGCGGCACTTTGTTGTCTTCTTAATTTTTCTGCAGCCCTAGTAATATAAGTAGCAATAGCTTCTTTAATATGTTCTTTGTTGGTTACATTTTTGCCAAACATACGCGTAGTAGCAATCATTTTTTTATTCAGCAGTGGGTCTTTCATTTCAATACTCTTGATGCCGTTTAATTCTCTCAGCAATCGTTCTCCTACAATACCTCCCATATTTTTTTGCACCCATGCAGCGGGCATGCTGCGCAAGTCAAAAGCGCTATTGATATTGTACTTGCGCAATTTTTCTGCATACTGCCTGCCTACGCCCCAGATATCTTCAACAGCAGTTCGTTGCAATGCATCTGCTATTGTTTCTGGTGAATCAAGTACCATGATGCAATTGGTAGCCACTTTATTTTTTTTTGCCAATCTGTTGGCTACTTTACTTAATACTTTAGTGGGCGCCACACCAATGGATACTTTGATTCCAGTCCATTGTTCTACGGTGTCTTTTAGGTGGAGCGAAAACGCCGCCAACTGTTCCCGCTCAATATGATCGAGCGTGATAAAGCATTCATCCACAGAATACACTTCTACTGCACCAGCTGGCAAGAGTTGTCGTAGGGTTTCCATTACACGCCAGCTAAGATCCCCATACAAATTGTAGTTGGAAGAAAAAGTATGAATGCCTTTTTGTTCAATCAATTGCTTGGCCTGAAAATAAGGTACGCCCATGGCTACGCCTGCTTGCTTTGCTTCGTCGCTGCGCGATACAATACAGCCATCGTTGTTGCTAAGCACCACAACGGGTGCGTCTTGTAAGGCAGGCAAAAAAAGTCGCTCGCAAGAACAGTAAAAACTATTGCAATCAATAATCCCAATCATAGTTGTTTGGATAAGGATGATACTCAAGAATGATTACACCGAATGAATAGAATAAGTAACCACTCCCCACACTTGTGCACGTTCATCAAAACCGTTTAGTTGGATATCCGAAAACTTTTTGTTCTCGGCTACCAGCGTTAATTGGTTAAAATTTTTGTGCAGCCTTCTCACCAATAATTCTCCGTCTAAAATGGCGATGATGATTTTGCCACTCACAGGTTTGATGCTTCGGTCTACTATTAGGGTATCTCCGCTAAAAATACCTGCACCCGTCATGGCATCGCTGTTCATCCTGAAGAAAAAAGTAGCCGGCTTATTGTGCACCAACTGTTCGTTTAAGTCGATGCCTCGCTCCATATAGTCGTCGGCAGCAGCCCCAAATCCAGTGGCATTTGCAGTGGGTACTTCCCACTGCGTGTATTGCTTAGAGCCTTTGTAGGCGGCTCCGTACCCGATTTCCCCATCCATAAAATAAATTTTTACTTACTAAATTATTTAGTAAATTTATACTAAAATAGTTATCAATTAAATTTTTGTTTATGCAGGCAGGATATGTTTTGAACAACGCTCAACACCCCTATATTACTAGCGAAAGGGAGCAATATTTGCTAATGGCGTATCCTCATTTTGCAGAGAATCAACCCGATAGGCTACCTATTGAAATAGCGGTATTTGAAGCCACCGAACAAATGGAAGAAACTATTATCCGTTGGATGCATCGAATCATCAGTAATAAAGAACAATTCACCATTCAAATAGCGCAACAGATAGATGATGCCACTGGCCAATTGCAGGTGCGCATTGCAGATACTACTCCCTTTCAACAACTGGCCACCCAATTAAACGTAGTGAGTCAATACATCAGCAGTTACCAATGCAAGGAAATTTATTTTCATGTAAGACCTTATTTGCGCAGTAATCAGCCTTGTTTTGCAGCTTTATTTACCATTACCGAATTGGTATTGATGCGCAAGCGATATGAACAGGATGATTATCGTCAAGTAAATGTATTTGCCTTAAAACCCTGATTGATGCAGGTGCTTTGAATACTTAGCTTTATTTTCGTTGAAACTAGCAACGTTTAATGGAATCAGTTATAGCAGCAATAGAAGCACTTTGTGGGCAAGTATTAACGCTAACCCCCGACCGAATAGAAAAGCTACCCCAAAGTGGAAGCGATAGAATTTATTTTAGGGTATATGCAGGAGCGCAAACATATATAGCCACATACAATATCAATACAAAAGAGACGGAAACATTTGTTTATTTCAGCAAGCATTTTAAACAAGCCAATTTACCTGTTCCAGCCATTTTAGGCGTGAATGAAACCAACACTATTTATTTGCAAGAAGACTTAGGAACCGATTCATTGCTGAATAAATTAGAAGCCAACGGGCATGGCGATTATTCCTATCAATTGTTTCAACAAAGCTTGGCTCAGTTAGCCAGAGTGCAAGTGTTGGGCCATAAAGGATTAGACTATAGTTGGTGTTTAACTGCAAAAGAATTTGGCAAGCAGGCCATCATGAGCGATCTCTTGTATTTTAAATATTATTTTTTAGATACCCTGCAATTACCCTATGATAAGCAGGCGATGCTAGATGATTTTGATGCGCTCAGTACTTATTTAACCAGAACGCAGAATAAGTTTTTTATGTTCCGCGATTTCCAGAGTAGAAATATTATTGTGCAAAATGATGAAGTCCATTTTATAGATTACCAAGGCGGAATGCAAGGTGCATTGCAATATGATGTGGCTTCTTTATTGTGGCAGGCAAAAGCAGAATTGAGTGAAGAATGGAAAGATAATTTGTTGCAATATTATATGGATCAGGTAGATCCATTATTAGATGAGCCCGTAGACCGAATTACGTTTGTAAGTCAATACAATGGATATGTGTTGATTCGTTTGTTGCAAGTATTGGGCGCTTATGGATTTAGGGGCTTATTTGAACGGAAAGCACATTTTTTAGCAAGTATACCATTGGCTTTGCAGAATCTTAAATTTTTTATTGAGCACAAGCGAGTAGGGATTGTTACACCTGAATTTGATAGAGTATTGAAATTAGTGGTAGATCAACATATGATCAACAAGTTTGTTGCTCCACAAGCAAACGAAAACACACCATTAACCATTGAAGTAAATAGTTTTAGTTATAAGCGAGGCATACCCGTAGACGACACAGAAAATGGTGGAGGATTCATGTTTGATATGCGCGGTATTTTAAATCCTGGAAGATTTGATGAGTATAAAAAATTAACCGGCAAAGACAAACCTGTGCAAGATTTTTTAGAACAGCGAACCAAAATGGATAAGTACCTGAACAGTGTTTGGGATTTAATCGATATTACTGTTGAGGAATATTTGAGTAGAGGCTTCGCCAATTTGATGATTAATTTTGGTTGCACTGGCGGACAACATAGAAGCGTTTATGCTGCAGAGCAAACAGCAAGACACTTAAGAAATAAGTACAAACTAAAAGTAAATTTAACACATACTAATAGCGCAAACTGGGTTAAATAAAGCATCTTATGAAAGCAATGATTTTTGCAGCGGGACTAGGTAGCAGGTTGAAACCTTGGACAGATAGTCATCCTAAGGCATTGGCCATGGTAAATGGGAAGTCTTTGTTAGAGCGAAATATATTGTATTTGCAGCAATATGGAATCAAAGAAGTTGTGGTGAATGTGCATCATTTTGCCAATCAAATTATTGATGCAATTGAAGCCAATAATGGATGGGGCTCAACAGTTATTATTTCGGATGAAAAAGATGAGGTATTAGAAACTGGAGGAGGATTAAAAAAAGCAGCACATTTTTTTCAAGATGAGGAGCACGTGGTCATCATGAATGCAGATATTTTAACCAATATGCAGCTAGACCAAATGATACAGCAGCATAAGCAAACAAATGCATTGGCAACTTTGGCTGTATCTCAAAGAACCACTTCTAGGTATTTTTTGTTTGGAGATGATAGCAAATTAAAAGGATGGAAGCACGAAGGAACAGGAGAAATAAAGCCTTTAGGGCTTGATACCAATGGATTACACAGCAGGGCCTTTAGCGGGATACATATTGTTCAACAAGCGCTATTCTCAAAAATTAAACAAGAAGGAAAATTTTCGATGGTAGATGTTTACCTAGATTTATGTGCTACAGAAAACATTTATTGCTTTGATCACACAGGTGCATTATTATTAGATGTAGGTAAGCCAGAGAGTTTAATTAAAGCAGCCAGCTTATTTTTTTAATGAATACAATCCTACATTTTGCACTCATTGGATGTGGCAATATTGCTACAGAACATGCAACACAAATTACACGTGTAGGTAAATTAGTGGCAGTAGTAGATATTGATATTACTAAGGCAAAACTATTTGGAGATTTATATGGTGTTCCTTTTTTTGAGACTGCCTCAGCATTGTATGCTACTGTTCAACAATTAGATGTGGTTGTAATTGCCACACCCAATGGATTGCATGCTACACAAGCTATTGAAGCTATGCAAGCAGGTTATCATGTTTTAGTAGAAAAACCAATTGCGCTTTTAACTACTGATATTGACAAAATGAAAGCAGTAGCAACGCAAACGGGAAAACATATTTTTTCGGTCATGCAGAATCGATTTAATCCACCTGTAAAATTGATTCATCAGCTATTGCGAGAACAAGCTTTGGGTTCTTTAAAGCATGTTCAAGTAAATTGTTTTTGGCATAGACCTGCAGCTTACTATACTAATAGTTGGCATGGTACAATGGAATTAGATGGGGGTACTTTGTTCACACAATTCAGTCATTTTATAGACCTGCTTTGTTGGTTTTTTGGACCCGCCAAAATAGTACAGGCAACATTCAAAAATACCCATCATCAAGGCTTAATTGAATTTGAAGACGAAGGAACAGTTGAAATAAAATTTCTATCTGGTTTAACTGCATATATGAACTACTCCGTTAATGAACCCAATGCAAATAAAGAGGGGTCACTTACCATTTTTTCTTCGAAGGGTACAATTAAAGCAGGAGGAGCGTACTTAAATACTTTAGAATTTAATGTTGAAGATGCTGCACTTGCGGCCGAATTGCAAATACAACTAGACGCAATGAATAAAGCGCAATATACTCCCAATGACTATGGCCATTACAAAGGCAGTATGCGCAATCATCATTTAGTGTATGATAGTTTACAAAATACATTAATGAATCAAACACTTTATTATACAACGGTCGAAGAAGCTAAGAACACAATCAGCCTAATAAATCTCATCTATCAGGCACGATAATTGAAGTAATTTGTATAAAAATTAAAGTACTATGTTGCCTACTTTTAGCTTGACTGAATCTTCTGTAAGAGATGTCCATTTTGGAAAAAATGTAAGGGTTGTAGGTCCTGTAAATATTTATGGTTGCCATATCGGTCACGATTCATTTGTTGGTCCATTTACCGAAATTCAGAAAGACGTAATTATTGGAGAAAGATGCAGAATACAGTCGCACAGTTTTATTTGTAGTTTAGTAACTATTGGTAACGACTGCTTTATTGGGCATGGGGTAATGTTTATTAATGATTTATTTTCTGAAGGCAAACCCTCCGGTGACCATAATAAATGGCAACCCACTGGTATAGGCAATCATGTTTCTATTGGAAGCAATGCCACCATACTACCTGTACAAATTTGCAACCACGTGGTGATTGGTGCAGGGGCTGTGGTAACCAAAGACATTACCGAACCAGGTGTTTATGCAGGAAACCCAGCCAGAAAAATCAGGTAAATTGAATTACACTTTTTGAAATTAAACCTTGATATAGATTTTTTTCTTGTCTAATACATAAACGATTAGCCAGTAAAAAGCAATCATGCACAAGGCATAAACTAAAGACCCAACTCTTGGATCATCGGCAATAGGTTTGCATAAGTTATTGTAAAACCAAGACAAGAATGAAGTGTAGTGCTTGGTTCCATCTGCATCTGTAGTTTCAACCCAACGCAGTAAACTGGCTAGTCTTGGTAGAAATCCACTCAACACAAAAATGAATAAAGGGTTTTTCCCAAACACGTCAAAGAACTTACTCCAAGCACCTTTAGCACCTTTAAATTCAATGGCGTATATCATTACTCCAATGGTTAATATGGCCAATCCTGTAGTGTAAATAGTATAACTACTAGTCCATATTTTTTTGTTGATTGGAAATACTAAGTCCCAGCAATATCCAGTAGCAGTTAATACAATGCCTGCAACGAATAAGCCGCTGAGCATATCTGTATTCTTTCCTTTTAATTGTATGTATTGTCCTACTAAAAACCCAAAAATCACTTGTACAATGGCGGCAGGAGTGCTCATAAAGCCCTCTGGATCAAACGGAACCCCTTCCCCTTTGTAAATATGATTAACTCCTAAAATATTTATATCAATGGGGTTGCCAAACCAGCCCTGCAAGCTATAAGGGTCTCCATCGGTGCCTAAAGCATAACATGCAAACCAGTACAACAATAAGATAGACATTCCAATGATATAAGCTCCCTTTGTTTTACCATAAAAAACAATCACCGAAGCAAAGAAATAACAAAGTGCAATTCTTTGCAGCACACCTAAAATTCGGACGTTTTCCCAAGATTTGCCCACCAATTCGGCCCCATCCCATTTTACAAACGGACTCCAATGCAATAGGACCCCAATTCCAAAAATGAGTAAAGTACGTTTGATTACTTTTTTCCAAAATTCACCGGCACCAGCAGCTTCAAACCGGGGCATCACAAAAGCCATGGCATTACCAACTGCAAATAAGAAGAACGGGAATACCAAGTCGGTAGGGGTTACTCCATGCCAAGGCGCATGTTGCAATGGGCCAAAAATATGACTCCAGCTCCCTGGGTTATTTACCAGAATCATGAGTGCTACGGTAGCCCCTCTAAAAACGTCTAATGAATAGTATCTGTTACCCATATTTAAGCAGTTGAAGCTAAGATAATTCAAATGCTTTAGTAAGCCAATTTATATAGATATGCATATAAGGTTGCATATTTGCATCAATACAATGTCATGAAAAAAGCATTAATCACAGGAATAACCGGACAAGACGGTGCATATTTAGCAGAATTACTGCTAAAGAAAGGCTATGAAGTGCATGGGATCAAACGCAGAAGTTCTTTGTTTAATACACAAAGAATTGATCATTTTTACGAAGATCCACATATACCAGATCGCCATTTGGTATTGCATTATGGAGACCTTACCGATAGCACTAATTTAATTAGAATCATACAGGAAGTGCAGCCAGATGAGATTTACAATTTAGCTGCAATGAGCCATGTACATGTAAGTTTTGAAACCCCTGAATATACCGCCAATGCGGATGGAGTAGGTGCGCTTAGAATTCTAGAAGCGATTCGATTATTGGGCTTGACTAAAAAGACCAAATTTTATCAGGCATCTACATCTGAATTATACGGTTTAGTGCAAGCGGTTCCACAAAGTGAAACCACGCCTTTTTATCCAAGAAGTCCTTATGCAGTGGCTAAATTATACGCCTATTGGATTACGGTAAATTACAGAGAAGCTTATGGCATGTATGCATGTAATGGTATTTTATTTAATCACGAAAGTCCATTGCGTGGTGAAACATTTGTAACCAGAAAAATTACTCGAGCAGTTGCCAGAATTTCGATGGGATTACAAGAAACACTTTATTTAGGAAACCTAGATGCACAAAGGGATTGGGGTCATGCAAAAGATTATGTAGAAGGAATGTGGCGTATGCTACAACAAGAAACTCCTGAAGATTTTGTACTGGCTACTGGCATCACCACTTACATTCGCGATTTTGTAAAAATGGCTTTTGCAGAAGTGGGTGTTGAATTAAGTTTTTCGGGAGAAGGTGTAAACGAAGTGGGTGTAATTAGTAAAATAAATAATTCTCAAACCCATGGAATGAAAATAGGTCAAGTGGTGGTTAAAGTGGATCCACGTTATTATAGACCTACCGAAGTAGACTTATTAATTGGAGACGCAACGAAGGCAAAAACTAAATTAAATTGGGTGCCAGAATATACTTTAGCCGAAATGGTGAAAGAAATGGTGGCAGCCGATATTATTGTATTTAAAAAAGAACAGTTGTTACATAACAATGGGTTCACGATAGAAAAAGAACATGAATAAAAATGCAACCATCTATGTAGCTGGCCATCGTGGAATGGTGGGAAGCGCTATTGTTAGACAATTACAAGCAGGAGGATTCACTAATATTATTACTCGAACTTCTGCAGAACTAGACTTGCGCAATCAGCAAGCAGTGGCTGATTTTTTTACTAACCAGAAGCCTGATTATGTTTTTTTAGCAGCCGCTAAAGTAGGTGGAATTGTAGCCAATAATACCTATCGCGCAGAATTCATTTATGATAACTTAATGATGGAAAGTAACATCATTCATCAGAGTTATGTAAATGGAGTAAAAAAATTATTGTTTTTGGGTTCTTCTTGTATTTATCCAAAAATGGCACCCCAGCCATTGAAAGAAGAATATTTACTGAGTGGATATTTAGAAGAAACCAATCAGCCCTATGCCATTGCAAAAATTGCTGGAATAGAATTATGCGATAGTTATCGTGCCCAATATGGATGCAATTTTATCTCTGCAATGCCTACCAATTTATATGGCCCTAACGATAACTACGACTTAGAAAAAAGCCATGTGCTGCCAGCCATGCTGCGTAAGTTTATTACGGCAAAAGCAAATAACGATCCATCTGTTACTATTTGGGGTAGTGGTACTCCTAAAAGAGAGTTTTTGCATGTAGACGATTTGGCCGAAGCTTGTATGTACTTAATGGAACATTACAACGAAAAAGGATTGGTGAATATAGGCACTGGTACAGATGTTACAATATTGGAATTGGCACAGATGGTTAAGCAGGTTACTGGTTATGCAGGAGAAATCATATTAGACCTATCCAAACCAGATGGTACTCCGCGAAAATTAATGGACGTGAGTAAGATTAACCAATTTGGCTGGAAAGCTAGGATAGACTTATATACAGGTATTTCTATGGTATACGAATTAGTTAAAAATGCACCTTGGAATAAGTAGTGTAAAAAGTTAAACAAGCCAACAAATTAGTACCTTTATATTATTAAGAAAACGATTATGTCTAAAAACATTATTATCACAGGTGGGGCTGGATTTATAGGCTCTCATGTAGTAAGATTATTTGTAAATAAATATCCAGATTATCAAATTATTAATCTAGATGCCCTTACTTATGCAGGCAATCTAGAGAATTTACGAGATATAGAAAACAAGCCCAACTATCGTTTTGCCAAAGTAAATATTTTGGATGTTAAAGCAGTAGAGGAATTGTTTGATCAATACCAAGTAACCGATATAATTCATTTGGCTGCAGAATCACATGTGGATCGTTCAATTGTTTCTCCATTAGATTTTGTGTACACCAATGTAATTGGTACGGTTAACCTATTAAATACTGCTAAGCAAAAATGGGCGGCCGATTTAGAGAACCATCGATTTTATCATGTTTCAACAGATGAAGTATACGGAAGCTTAGGTGCCGAAGGTTTATTCACCGAAGAAACTGCCTACGATCCTCGTTCTCCTTATTCTGCAAGTAAAGCATCTTCCGATCATTTTGTAAGAGCTTATCACGAAACCTATCACTTACAAACAGTTATATCGAACTGCTCGAATAACTATGGACCATTCCATTTTCCGGAGAAATTGATCCCCTTGTTTATCAATAATATTATTCAGGGTAAACCATTGCCAGTTTATGGAGATGGTTTATACACGCGTGATTGGTTGTATGTAAAAGACCATGCAATTGCCATTGATATGGTATTCCATCAAGGTGTAACAGGTGAAACCTATAATATTGGCGGTTTTAATGAGTGGAAAAATATTGATTTGGTTAAATTGTTGTGTACCCAAATGGATGAGAAATTAGGAAAGCCAGCAGGCACAAGCGAGCAATTAATCACTTATATTAAAGATAGACCAGGACACGATAGAAGATATGCAATTGATGCGTCAAAAATTAATCGTGAGTTAGGTTGGAAGCCAAGTGTAACTTTCCAAGAAGGGTTAAGTGAAACCATTGATTGGTTTTTAGCCAATACCGAATGGTTAAACAATGTTACTAGTGGCAACTATCAACATTATTACGAATCAATGTACAGTAATAAATAATTATGCAAATAGAATACACTCCCATAGAAGGCTGTTTTATTATACACGACACATTTTTTGGTGATAGTCGAGGTTATTTTTTTGAGAGTTTCAATCGCAATACATTTTTAGAAAAAACAGGGGTTGCAGTTGATTTTGTACAAGACAATCAATCTAGTTCTTCAAAAGGGGTGCTGCGCGGGCTACATTTTCAACATGGAGAATTTGCACAAGCAAAACTGGTTAGGGTATTGAGTGGAGCTGTGCTTGATGTGGCAGTAGACCTCCGTAAAGATTCCAAAACCTTTGGACAGCATGTAGCTGTTGAATTAACAGGCGAGAGTAGAACGCAGTTTTTTGTACCTCGTGGATTTGCACATGGATTTGTAGTATTAAGTGAACAAGCAACATTCTTTTATAAGTGTGATAATTATTACCACAAGACTTCTGAAGGGGGAATTGCTTTCAATGATCCAGATTTAGCCATTGATTGGAAATTACCTGAGCAAGAATTTTTACTTTCCGATAAAGATAAAGCATTACCTTTTTTACGCGATTGTGTAAATACTTTACAATTTTAATTCTATAACCAATATTATGAAAGGCATTATTTTAGCAGGCGGATCAGGAACAAGATTATATCCTATAACCAAAGGCATTAGTAAGCAATTGATGCCAGTGTATGATAAGCCAATGATTTATTATCCACTTTCTGTATTAATGTTGGCCGGAATAAGTGAGGTTTTATTTATTACTACCCCTCAAGATTCAGATCAATTTAAACGATTATTAGGTGATGGATCTGAAATAGGATGTAGCTTTTCTTATGAAGTTCAACATGAACCCAATGGTTTAGCCCAAGCATTTGTGATTGGCGAAAAATTTATTGGCAACGATAAAGTCTGTTTGATTTTAGGGGACAATATATTTTATGGTGCAGGCTTTAGTAAGTTGGTGCAAAGCTTTAATGATGTGGAAGGTGCTGCGGTTTTTGCTTATGAAGTAAACGACCCTGAACGTTATGGGGTTGTAGAATTTAATGATCAAAAGCAGGCCATTTCTATCGAAGAAAAACCCAAAGAGCCAAAGTCTAATTATGCGGTTCCAGGTTTATATTTTTATGATAATTCGGTAGTAGAAATAGCTAAAAGTATTGCTCCTTCACCAAGAGGTGAATATGAAATAACCGATGTAAACCGGGTATATTTAGAACAAGGAAAATTACAAGTGGGTATCATGAATAGAGGTACTGCATGGTTGGATACAGGTACTTTTGATTCATTTGCTGATGCTTGCGAATTTGTGAGAGTAATTGAAAAGCGCCAAAGTCAGAAAGTTGGTTGTATTGAGGAAGTTGCCTACAGAATGGGCTTTATTGACAGAGCACAATTAATGCTTCTAGGTGAAAAATATGCAAAAAGTGGCTACGGGGAATATCTAAAGCGTTTAAAGTCTTTGTAAATCTTTTAAACAAAACAAGTTTATTAGCGTTACAATGTTATGAATGCCTTTACAATCAAAGATTTAGAGAACCTGTCGGGAATTAAAGCGCATACCATCCGTATATGGGAACAGCGGTATACGTTCCTTAACCCGCAGCGCACAGAAACAAATATCCGGTACTATACTGGAGACGAATTAAAGACTGTACTCAATATTGCATTATTGAACAAGTACGGCTTTAAAATTTCTCATATTGACAAAATGAGTTCTGCAGAAATGCGGGAAAAAACCCTGTCACTTAATCAGTCTCAGGCTCAGATTGAGCGAATGGTGAATGAGTTGATCAGCTGTATGGTTGATATGAAAATTGAAGAGTTTGAATCACTCTTAGATGGTTATATCAAAAATAAGGGGATTGAAAAAACTATTCCTCAAATCATTTTCCCTTTTCTAGAGAGAATTGGAATTTTGTGGATTACCAACCATATTAACCCTGCTCAAGAGCATTTGGTAACCAATATTATTCGTCAAAAGCTGATCATGGGAATTGAAACCTGCCACGCTCCAATCAATTATAAGAAAACAGTATTGGTATTCCTTCCTGAAGGAGAACACCATGAGTTAGGCGTACTGTTCACTTATTATTTGTTCAAGAGCAAAGGTTTAAAAGTGATTTATTTAGGGGCTAACGTGCCTTTAAAAGATGTTGAATATGTGGCTACTTTAAAGAAACCAGACTTTTTGTATTCGCACTTAACATCTGTTGCAAACAACTTTAATTTCGAGAAATTTCTAGTGAATGTTCAAAACAGAATTCCGGAATTTCAAGTGATCGTTTCTGGTGCTTTAACGCAGAATTACAAAAAGCGAATACCTAGTAATGTGTCATTTAAGAAGTCACTTTTAGAAGTTATAGACTACATGAATACCTTATAATATATAATTATAATGTTTAAACAACAATCAATCAACCCGCTAACAGCGGGTTTTTTGTTTCACATTTCTTTAGTAAAAATTAAACAAAAAAATCCTCGAGTACCAAATATTATGTTTAGCTTTATGGTCTAATAAATTAAACAATACGCCATGTCTACGCTAGATTTCAATCAAATGCTGGTTAATAATGCGGATTTTTTGAAACCATTTGCGGTTACTTTAACACGCGATCAAGAAGCGGCCAAAGACCTCTATCAGGAAACTTTGTTTAGGGCATTGGCTAATAAAGACAAGTACAATGTTGGTACGAATATCAAAGCATGGTTGTATACCATCATGCGTAATATTTTTATCAATAACTACAGAAGAAAATCTAAGCAAGCAACTATATTCGACAATACACCCAATGAATTCTTATTAGATTTCAATCAGGGAGCTGTTGCTAATGAAGCCATTGCGGGCATCAATATGAAAGAGGTTAAACAAGCCATTCATAATCTTCCAGAGATTTTTAGAAATCCATTTTTACTGTACTTTGATGGGTATAAATACCATGAAATTGCTGAAATGTTGGATGAACCTTTGGGAACAATCAAAAGCAGGATTCACTTTGCAAGAAAACTGCTAAAAGCACATATACAGCGTTTCTAAGAAATTTCATTAACTTACGTTTCAAGTGAAGAATAAGCAAGCGATC
>JBMLPQ010000025.1:0-4253 GCA_049242025.1 Sediminibacterium sp. | reverse complement strand
CAAACTTACTGTAAAGGGATGATATTTCACAAGCAATTTACACCCAAAATCTAGCTATTGTAGTACTTGAGCCTTTCTATCAGCTCTTGGTATTTTACTTTATTGATGGGCTTTATAATATAGTCGGTAACACCACTGTATTCTTTAGAACGCTGAATATCACAATCGTCTACAGAAGAGCTTACCATATAAATGTAGATTGGTTTTTTAAACTGCCCCATCATCTTATGGTATTCATCTAAAAACTGCCATCCGTTCATGATAGGCATATTGATGTCTAAAAAAATAACATCTGGTAATTCTTGTTGGCCCTTTTCAACAGATTCTTTAATAAATCCAATGGCTTCACTTCCGTTAAAAAAAGTCAAAATATTCTTGGCAAGCCCTGTGGACTCCAGAATTTTTCTTGAAGTGAACTGATAGATTTTATCATCGTCTATCAAACAAACATTGTATTGGGTTACAGCCATGCTTTATTAGGACTTTGTTTTATCATAGGGGATATTTGGGGTCCTGAAACAAATATAATTACTTTACTTAAAAATACTAACAGTTGTTTTCAACCGATCCATCATCTACTATTGAAAAAGCATACATGAAGCTTAAACACTATTGCGGATACCAAGACCGGTGTCATCAAGAAGTGAAGGAGAAATTGTATAGTCTAAAATTAGGGAAACCAACCGTTGAAATGTTGCTTTCTAGATTAATTGAAGAGGACTATTTAAACGAAGAGCGTTATGCAAAAGCTTTTGTTAGAGGACATTTCAGGCAAAAACAATGGGGAAAAGTTAAAATTACCTATGCTTTAAAACAAAAACGAGTAAGTGAATACAATATCAAAAAAGCAATGAAAGAAATTCCAGAAGAAGATTACCTTTCTATTGCCGAAAAATTGATAACAGCAAAGTGGAATACCCTTAAAAACGAACAATATATTAACCGAACGGTCAAAACAAAGACTTTCTTACAGCAAAGAGGTTTTGAGCCAAGTCTGGTTCAAAGCATTTTGAAAAAATTCAGGGCTGAAAAATGAAAAACCAACAATTAATTATTTACCTATTTTTTATTTGTTTTTGGGGCATATCTGCAAATGCCCAACAAATCGGTTTTACCACAGAGAACGACGCCTACCTTTTGAAGTTAAATGACGCATATTATTCAAATGGTATTTTTTTACACATGAACTATGCCGATGAGTCCAAGAAAAAAATCAAGCGGGTGCATCGCTTCGAATTAGGGCAACAAATTTTTACCCCACTAAAAAGAACCACAAGAACCCCTGCAGATATTGATCGTCCTTATGCGGGCTATACCTATATCCAGTATACCCGTAGTTGGTTTAACAACGAGAAATCTGTTTTACAAGTCAATGGAACCCTTGGTATCATTGGCCCCGCTTCAGGGGGAGAGGCATTACAAAACACCTACCACCGCTGGTTACAATATGCTCCATTTTTAGGCTGGAGATACCAAATAAGTAACCAACTAGTATTGAATACGGGAGCACTTTACGCACACAATATATTAGCCACCAATAAATTTAAATGGATGGGCTGGGGAGCCACACAACTAGGAACTGCTTTTATTAATGCCTCCCTTGGTTCTAAAATGCTCTATGGTCTTTTTAATAGCAATCAAAGCAGCCAATTATGGAATGCAGCCGTTGAAAAAAAAGGAATGCCCAACAAAGAATTTTATATTTATTGGAATCCAAAAATCACTTTACAAGGATATAATGCTACTATTTCTGGGGGAAGTAAAACGGCTGCTGATTCGGCGGTTACGCTCAACCCAAAAAACCTTGTATTTCAAAACACCATTGGATTGGCCTATTCTGAAGGAAGATGGGCTGCACAAATTGAGTTGGTTCACCAAAGCAGAGAAACCACTATTCAATTAAATAGACACCGCTATTTAGGATTGCAATTGCAATACCGAATCAACTAACTTGCTGGTTTAAAATTGGTATATGCATCCATTGTCGGTAACCCTCATTCAAAGCAGTTTAGCTTGGGAAAATAAAGCAGCGAATCTGGCTCAGTTTGCTCAAAAAATTCAATCACAAACTGCTGCAGGTCAATTGGTTATTTTGCCTGAAATGTTTAGCACTGGGTTTAGTATGAATCCTGGTCAACTAGCAGAAACCATGGAGGGTACTACGGTTCAGTGGATGAAGACAATGGCTGCTCAACAAAAAATTATTCTTACAGGATCTGTAATCATTGAAGAAGAAGGCCAGTTTTACAACAGATTATTATGGGTATTACCTAATGGAACAGTGGCGCATTACAATAAAAGACATTTGTTTGCATTTGCAGGAGAGAATCAGTTTTATGCATCAGGTAATAAGCGATTGATTGCATCGGTGAATGGATGGAAAATCAATCTACAAATTTGTTACGACCTGCGTTTTCCTGTTTGGGCAAGACAACAAGTGCAGGATGCTCCTGAATATGATTTATTAGTTTATGTAGCCAATTGGCCTGAGCGCAGAAATCATGCATGGAAAACATTGCTCACCGCAAGGGCCATCGAAAATCAGTGTTATGTAATTGGGGTGAACAGGGTGGGCGAAGATGCCAATGGAATCAATCATAGTGGCGATACCATGTTAATAGATCCATTGGGTCAAGTGGTTTATCACTGTGCTCATGAAGAAGCCATTAGTACCCATATTTTAGATCCACAACATTTGCAAGATATTCGTCAGCGTTTTCCTTTTTGGAAAGATGCAGATCAATTTAATATCTATCATACTTAAGTAACTATGAAACAAATTATAGCAGCGGATAAAATTTTTACTGGAACAGATTGGTTATTAAACCATGCTTTGGTGTTGAACGATGATATCATTGAATCTATACAACCTACTGTCTCGCTTAAAGAGAGCCCCACTCAACATTTGCCAATACTGATTCCAGCATTGATCGATTTACAAATTTATGGAGCAGGTGGTCAATTACTAAGTGTTTATCCAACAGTAGAAGCATTGCAATTATTAAAAGACTACTGTATAAAAGGCGGTGCTGCTTGGTTTCAGCCAACAGTGGCTACCAATAGCAAAGAAGTTATTCATGCATGCATTGATGCAGTAAAGTTATTTAAACAATTGCCCAATAATCGTTGCATAGGCTTACATGTAGAGGGTCCCTGGATTAATCCAATCAAAAGGGGAGCACATTTAAGTGAATTTATTTTCCAGCCTAGTTCTCATCAAGTGAAGGATTTATTGGAGTACGGAAAAGGAATCATCACCATGATTACCCTTGCGCCTGAAATTTGTGATAAAGAAATTGTTGATTTAATACAGTCATACGGTGTGGTAGTTTCTGCAGGTCATAGTAATGCAGATTATGCAACTGCTACAAAAGCTTTTAACGAAGGGATCACCACCGCTACTCATTTGTACAACGCAATGAGCGCATTGCAACACCGAGAGCCCGGAATGGTAGGGGCAATTTTTAATCATCCTACAGTGTATTGTAGCATTGTCCCAGATGGATACCATGTGAATTTTGAAGCCATCCAAATTGCTAAAAAACAAATGGGAAATCGTTTGTTTGCCATTACCGATGCGGTAACTGAAACAGCTTCAGGAGCTTACCCCCATCAATTAAATGGAGACAAATACGAATCAAATGGCATTTTAAGTGGATCTGCTCTAACCATGTTAACCTGCATGCAAAAATTGCATCAATTTTGTAAGATTGAATTGGGAGAAGCTATTAGAATGTGTTCTTTGTATCCTGCACAGGTGATTCAACACCAAGGGATTACTGGAATGTTAAAAGCTGGCCAAAAAGCGGATTGGATTGGGTTAAACGAAAAATTGTCATTGATACAATCTGTTGAATGAATTAACTTTGGGTACTCAAAAAAATAAACAACATGAAAAAATTATTGGTATTGGCTTTAGCTGCAATTGTTGGATTAAGTGCAACAGCACAAGAAGCAAGTTGGAAACAAATGGAAGATTTCCATGGTGTCATGAGCAAAACCTTTCATCCTGCAGAAGAGGGTAATTTAAAGCCATTGAAAGCAAATATCACTGACTTAGTTGCTAAAGCAAAAGCTTGGGAATCAGGCGCTGTTCCAGCGGGTTATGATGCAAAAGTTGCAAAGCCTATTTTAAAACAATTGGTAGCAAAATGTACTGCAGTAGAAGCAGCAGTGAAAGCAAAAAAATCTGATAAAGAATTAACCACTTTAATTACTGCTACACATGATGTATTTCATGAAATAAAAGAAAA
>JBMLPQ010000024.1:0-7695 GCA_049242025.1 Sediminibacterium sp. | reverse complement strand
TAAAGCTGCTAGTATCTTTTATTTACTTTCTCTATTAGCCAATATATGGCTTATATATATGTTTGTTTCAGGTAAGAAAACCCAACACACTTATTTAGCTGCAACTTATTGGTTTCTTCATTTTCAATACAATGGATGGTTCTTTTTTGGATGTTTAGGACTTTTTTTTAACTGGCTTCTAACCAAAGATTTATTAACCGATTTTAATCAACGAACGTTTTGGCTTTTTGCAGCCAGTTGTTTCCCTGCTTATGGACTTTCCGTATTGTGGTTAGAACTTCCTTTTTGGTTGTATATCATAATTGTTATTTCAGCATTAATGCAATTAGTTGGTGTAATTCAATTAACCAAATTTGCCTTAAGAAAACCAATAATCGTTTTAATAAAGCAGAACAAGACAGTATTAATGCTTTTTTTTATTTCATTAGGTGCTTTATTGGTAAAAGTTTTTTTGCAAGGTGGATCAACCATTCCTTTTGTCAGTAAACTGGCTTTTGGCTTTAGACCCATTGTGATTGCTTACTTGCATTTAGTATTATTGGCTTTTACTGCTTTATTTTTAATAGGATATATTTATTTAAATGAGTATTTTTCATTTAGTAAGCGCAATTTGTTGGCTACAAAACTATTTGCACTATTTGTTGTGTCAAACGAAATTGTGTTGGGTATTCAAGGAATTGCTTCTTTGAGTTATACCGTGATTCCATTCGTAAATCAAATTTTATTAATTATTGCTGCAGGGTTGTTGTTAACTAGCATTTTGATGGTTCCGAAAAGGTCTTTTAAAAAGTAACTTTATTTGTGATTACAATCATAAATAAAACTTCTACTAAATAGGAACTTAGCCAAAACCATAAATCTCGGTTATGAAAAAAAATGCACTTATTTTATCTTCAATGCTATTAGCATTTAGCATAGGATGTTCTAACGCCAATTCTTCAACTGAGCCCGAAAATCCAAGCTCAGCTACCACATCAGAAACAGGGGCAGGTCAATCTGCAGTTAAAGATGAAACATCAAGCCCTAATATAGTTCAGGTCGCATTAGGTAGTAAGGATCATAGTACCTTAGTAGCAGCTGTGAAAGCAGCAGATTTGGTGGATGCTTTAAGTAATGCTGGTCCTTTTACTGTTTTTGCTCCAACCAATGCTGCTTTTGAAAAGTTACCTACTGGTACAGTAGATGGTTTATTAATACCAGAGAAAAAAGCCGATCTAAAAAATATTTTAGAGTACCATACCTATGTTGGCGTTCTTAAAGCAGAATACATGCAGGATGGTCAAGAATTTGAACAAGTTAATGGAGGTAAGGTAAAAATTACTAAGAAAGAAAATAAGATATTTGTTAATGGTTCTGAAGTGGTAGCATCAATTGTTACATCTAATGGTATTATTCATGTAATCAATGATGTATTATTGCCTAAATAGTTTATCTAGCTAAACATTTTAATTTGCATTACGGTTGCAATACTCATTGCCCTTTGTTTAGCTAATTCTGCTTTATCGCCCTCAAACAGTTCTTCTACTGTTTCGGTAAATAAACTGGTCCATCTTTGAAAATGCTCCATCTTCATGGGGCATTTTTGATGTATGGCTTTGTGTTTTGCCATAGGATTTCCCTCATAAGTACCAGAAAAAAATAAAATATTTTCCCAGAATCCATATATGACTGGCAAATGTGCTGCCCAATTTACGGGTACAATTTCTGTGAAGAAAAATGCTATTAACGAATCTTTTTTTACTTTATCATAGAAGCTATTGATTAACAATTCAATGTCAGCTCTATTAGTAATATCTTTTTTCATAGTAGTTTTTTATAAATTGGAATAATTACAAATCTTTCTTTTTAAAACTTAATAAGGAATATACAAATGGCAAAACACCCCAAAGTATCAATAATCCAAGAGAGACAACCATTCCGATAGTAGTGCCAAAAAAATCCTTGAAAATAGCCCCACTATACCCCATGATAGCAGAAGTGTCTAATTGTAGTAAAATTAATATTCTTGATAAGTCTAATGGACTTAAAGCAGTCATTAGTACCATTGGTTTTTCAATTGGGTAGTCGGCAAATTGAAAAAGCAGAAAAAGTAAAATTCCATCAAACAATAAGGCAAAATAGATCCATAAAACAATGGTTAACCCAATTCCTTTTGCTTTGTCTTTATACACAATGGTACATAGCATTGCGAGTGATACAAAAATGGTTGTAATCAAAATACCAATCCCCATCATTAAAAATGATAACGGCGGCTCTGCAAAAATGAGTAAAGGGATGCCAGCACCAATGATAAAAGCTGTAATTAAACTACTATTTAAGCCCCAGAATAAACTGAGCCAAATTTTTTTTCTTTTAATAGGATGACTGATCAATAGTTCTATAAATTCAGCGCTATTGTAGATATATATAGCCGAGAATAAAATGGAAACCAGCGGTACAGTTAATAAAATTAAATTTAATAAGGTTAAAATGCCTTTTGCACTACTATCTTCTAATGTAAATGCAGACCATCCAATCAAGACCATGATGAATGTATAAACCATCACAAACTTGTTCTTCATGATGTCTAGCATTACATATTTAAATATTCTTCCCATTCTTTCCAGCTTTTAAAATTTGTAAAATGGCATTGGAGATTTTTTCTGTTTGGGTAGATGATTTTAATGTTGAAACAGATTGATGAAAGATTATATTTCCTTCTTGCATAAAAATAATTTCACTAACCATATCGTCTAATTCACTGAGTAGGTGCGAAGTGATTATAATCAATTTCCCTTTTTGTTTTTCAGCAATTATTTTTTGTTTGAGTGTTTCCGCAGCAATCGGATCAAGGCCTGCAGTTGGTTCATCTAATATCAGTATAGCTGGGTCAAACATAAAAGCAAGTACTGCACTTACCTTTTGCATTGTTCCACCACTTAATGTACTCATTTTTTTATCTAATAATGAATCAAGATCATATGCCTTATATAAATCATAATCTAACACCGCATCACTATTTCGGATGCCTTTGATCATCTTGATAATTTGACCGATGGTCATATTTTGTGGGTATCTACCTATTTGAGGCATGTACCCAATTTGCTTTTTGTATAATTCAGCTTTGAGAATAGATTCATTATTCACTAAAATATTTCCTATATCAGGAATTACCATTCCGAGTATTATTTTAATGAGAGTGGTCTTGCCACATCCATTAGGCCCAATTAATGCAATGCATTCACCTTTGTTTAAGAAGAGGTCAATAGAATTTAGAACAGATAGTTTTCCAAATCTTTTAGATATTTTTTCAATCTTAATCATAATTTCAACAAATTCATCAATGGTTTTTCATCAATAAAATTTTCTGGCGTAAGGCTTGGGATTTTCTTCTCTGATTGATCAAGCAGTGTTACAATAAGACTTCTGTATAATAACATCGCTGTTGGATTATTCTCTATTATTACCGAATATAAACTTAAGGGTCTATAAGGAACGTCTCCAATTTTATCTTTATTTAAGTCGTATCCAGTGTATTTATCCCAATAGTTGTATTGAAACTTATTCAATAATAAAGTTCCATTAGTACTTACATCAAAAGTATTTTTCAAAAAATTGTTGCTTTGAATGGTGTTATCCATACAATTGGCTTGTATTTTTAGTCCCCATCCATTATTGCTAAAGGCATTTTTTTCCACGATAGTTCTATTGCAACCATCCATGAAAATTGCCGCCGTATTTTTATTGAACGTATTTCCAGACAAATGGCAGTCAGATATTTCTTTTAATAATATTCCATATGCAGCATCCCCCCAATTTTCATTGAAAGTGTTATTCATCATGGTAATTTTTTTTGAAAACATTACAGCCACACCTGCTCCATTTCTACTGAATATATTTGTAAAATAAGCGTCGTTATTAGAATTCATAAAATGTAAACCATACCTAATATTATCTGTAACCGTATTTCTCCAGATTACAGAATTATTTACAAATTCAAAATAGATTCCATCTCTGCATCCTTTCATACTATTGCCAATGATTTGTAAACTGTCGCTCTTCCAACAGTGTATTCCATTACCTATAGTTTGTTCTTCTTTCCCAAATGCAATGATTTTATTGTTTTTAACTAAACAATGGGTACTGAATTGGATGTATATACCAAAAAAGTTATCGTATAATTCGTTATCAATGATGGTAACTCTTGTTGCATCGTATACTTTAATGCCCCCTGGATCATCTAAACTAGCGTAACCAGAATGCTGAATTCTCAGGCCCTGAATGGTAACATAACTAGTTTTTACTGAAAGTACTTCGTATTTTTTATCGCCGTCCAAAATAGGTCTATCTATACCAAACAACGTAATTGATCTGTTAACAATAATATTGCCTTCCTTATATAGTCCTTTATGTATAAAAACAGTATCCCCATTTTCAGTTTTTTCTAACGCTGCCTTAATCGTTTTAAAAGAATGATTTGATCCAACGTGTAAACTTCTGGCAATGAGCGCATATTTGCTAGTTAAGAGTAACAGCGTAATCAATATCCATTTCATCCTTATTTGTTTATTTGATCCCAAGAAACTGCTTCCACAGAAATTGATTTACCCATATTCATTGCTAAATCTTTGTTTGAAAATGCAGCCGTATTGCTTCCCATTGGACTTTTAATTGTTTCATGAATGATGTACCAAGCAGTAGTTGCATCAATTAGTTGATTATTTGCTTCATAGTCATTTACAAATAATTTGTTCATCATAATTTTTTCGTTCGATTTATTAAATGCAATCATGCAGTTTAAATCATCAAACTTATAAATCCTTCCCTTACTACTGATAGCTTCTGCGCCAAACCGAATATCTGCAACAGTCATTTTACAAAATTCACACTGGTCTTTATTTACTACTAAAGCCTCAGGTTTTGCATTAGAGCAAGAACTCATAAGCATTACCAATAATAATATAGAAATAGTTTTTTGTTTTATCCATTTTTTAAACCAGCCTGCTTCTAACCCTACTGCTATTAAGCATAATAATCCAGCTCCAATGAATAACCATCCACCCATATCGGGGATGGAGTAAGCCCCAAAATTGAGTAACTGTTTAAATCCAATAAGTGGTGGTTGATAAGCCATTCCAGGTACAATAATTGCAGCATTGGGGTCTAGATTATGTCCATAATTATATTCCCATCTCCAAAAATCAATCATAGCAATAATACCAAATACAACAAAAGCAATAAAAGTAGTGTAAAGCATTTTTCTGCCACCTTTAATTCCGGTGATTAACATTAAAATAGCATAGAAACCAATTATATAGGGCAAAACCGTAAATTCTATAAAGTTCTCTTCATGTAAAGTTTGCATGCCTATATAGTGGTTTAAACCATTAATAATTGCAACGTCACCACCTAACTTGTAAGAAAAAATTTGTAATCCCAATCCCTCTGGATACTGTGGAGCATCTAGTTCAATTCTCCAGATGGGTAAGACTATTGATATTGCTAAAAAAACGCCACTAATGATCAATAACCATTTCGATAATTTAGATATTTCTGTTTTCATCTTTCTATATTTAAAATAAAAAAGGAGCAGTTATCATTTTCTGCTCCTTTTGCACAAACCTTTATTTAGTTTCTGGAACAGGTTTTCCTAAACTAAATGTAAGTGGTACATCGCTTCCTGCAGGGGAAACTCTGACATAACCTTGCATTTCCTGATGTAAGGCGCTGCAAAAATCTGTACAATACATCGGGAACATTCCTGCCTTTTTAGGAACCCATTTTAAAGTGGTTGTTTCACCGGGCATAATTAATAGTTCTGCATTGTCTGCACCTTTAATAGCGAAGCCATGCGGCACATCCCAGTCTTGTTCTAAGTTGGTTACATGAAAATATACTTCGTCTCCTACTTTAATACCTTCAATATTATCTGGTGCAAAGTGAGAACGAATTGAACTCATGTAAACATGTACCTTATTTCCTTCCCTAGTAACCTTTGCATTCGCTTCACCCATGGTTACATAAGGATGCTTATTTTCAGATAGTTTATATAATTTTAACTGGCCATTGTTTCGAATAATATCAGCTGGGGCAGACTGAGCATAGTGCGGCTCTCCAATAGTTGGATAGTCTAAAATCAATTGCATTTTATCGCCACTGATATCAAACAGTTGTGCACTCTGTGCTAATTCTGGTCCTGTTGGCAAATAACGATCCTTTGTAATTTTATTATAAGCAACCAAGTATTTAGGTGAAGGCTTCTTAGTATTTCCTCCAGGAATACTTAAGTGTCCAACAGAATAATAAGTGGGTACACGATCTAGCACTTTTAAATCTTTGATATTCCATTTAACAACTTCAGAAGAGACAAAGAAAGATGTATATGCATTTCCTTTACCATCAAATTCTGTATGCAACGGCCCTAGACCTGGTTTTTTTACCTCTCCGTATAAAGCTGATTGATATTTGATTACCGGGATGCCTTCATAATCACCATCATATGATTTTGATGCAATAGATTGTTGAATCTTATCAAAACTAAATACTGGTATTAAAGCGGCTAATTTACCAGAGCCTACAATATATTCACCAGTTGGATCAACATCACAACCATGCGGAGACTTAGGACAAGGGATGAAGTAAACGATGTCTTTAAATTCTTTTACATCTAAAACCAATACTTCTTCTTCCATTTTAGAAGTAGCTGTTTGAGTAGATTCGTTCCAAGTATTATGAGCATACTTGGTTTTCACTTTTTTACCCTTTCCGGCTTTAATATATTCTTCTGCTTTTTTCCAATTCACCGCCATAATAAAGTCTTTGTCTTTTTGCGAAGCATTCACTTCTAATAAAGTACTAGCTTGTTCGGTATTATAGCAACTAAAGAAGAACCATCCATGAGACTTTCCTTTACCAGCTCTGGCCAAGTCAAAGTTTACACCAGGTGTTTTTAATTGGAAAGCAACTTTCATTTCTCCAGTTTCTTTTGCAACACTTACAAAAGAGATATGCCCTTTAAAATTCTTCTTGTAAGAATTGATGGCAACATCACCATTGTCTTCATCAGACGGAACACTAAAACGGGTACCCGCTACAATGTATTCTGAGTTTTCTGTTCCAAAAGGAGAACTATGGTTACCTGCACTATTGGGTAGTTCTATTATTTCAGCAGTTCTAAATGTTTTTAAATCAATTCTTGCTAAACGGGGAGTATTGTTACCATTTGCGAATACCCATTTGCCATCTATTTCACCATTGGTTTGGCTCATTTCTGTATGGTGTAAATCGTCCCATGGCACAAAACCGTGCGATGTGTTTAACATGGGTTTGGTTTCTTCGCTATATCCCCATCCTTTTTCAGGATCTACAGAGAACACAGGTATTACTCTTAGTAAACGGCCACTCGGTAATCCGTAAACACTCATTTGTCCGCTAAATCCTCCAGATACAAAATTATAGTATTCATCATATTTCCCAGGAGCAACATAGGCTTTGGCAGCTGCATCGCCACTAACAGCACTTCCTGAGTTTTTAGGTTTACATGAATATAACGCAGATATAGCTATTATAGCTGCAATAGAAGTTGATTGTATTATTTTCATAATTGAAGTTTGTTTATTTTGCCCCATCATTTTTACGCATAAACTCTAAAATTTCCCTTGCATCGGTATCGCTCAAGCCTTGGTTGGGCATTCTAACCAAACACAATTCTAGTTG
>JBMLPQ010000023.1:0-16811 GCA_049242025.1 Sediminibacterium sp. | reverse complement strand
TGCTTTTCTTCCTTGTTATGAAAGTCTCTGCACAGGATATTACCGTAACAGGTAATGTATCTGATTTAGAAAAAGGCTCTGCATTAGAGTCGGTTTCTATTCGTGTAGCAGGCAAATCGGTTGCAACAAAATCGGATGCTAAAGGTAATTTTACCATTAAAGCAGCCAAGGGTCAAACTTTATTAATCACTTCGTTGGGTTTTGAATCGCAGCGAGTATTTGTAAAAGATGATCAGAAAATCATTGTACGATTAAAAGCTGAGTCTTCTGAATTAGAAGATGTAGTTGTAGTTGCGATGGATCAGAAAAGAAAGCCTCGCGAATTAGGCTATTCTACCCAACAAGTAAAAGGTTCTGAAATTCAAGAAACGCAGAGAGATAATTTTATCAATAGTTTACAAGGTCGTGTTGCTGGTTTAACAGTAAACCCAACTTCTGGAACTGTTGGTGCTTCCTCTCAAATTGTACTGCGTGGATTTAACTCACTGTCTTTGAGTAACCAACCACTATTTGTGGTAGATGGAGTTATCATGGACAACTCTTCTTTTGATGAAACATCTGATGGTGGAAGAGGAGTTGGTTTGGCTTCTGATAGACCGAATAGAGGAAGTGATTATAGTAATCGAGTTTCCGATTTAAACCCCAATGATATTGAAAATGTAACTGTACTAAAAGGGCCTGAGGCAACTGCCTTATATGGTAGCCAAGCAAGTTCTGGTGCAATTGTTATTACGACTCGTAAAGCAAAGACCAGCAAATTAGCAATCCAATATGATAATGCATTTAGAGTACAAGTATTAAATCGTTTCCCACCAACTTTTGATGGATATACTCCAGGTACTAACAATGTTGCGAGCAATATCTTTCGTTATTTTGGTCCTGCTTATCCAGCAGGTACTAGATTATTTGACAATATTGGATCGTTCTTTAGAAATGGTAAATCTCAAACCCATAACCTTGGGGTAGATTTTGGTATCAACAAATCAATCTTCCGTTTTTCTGCTACTTACTTAAAACAGGAAGGTGTTGTACCCAATAACGATCAGGAAAAGATTAACCTGAGTTTAAGGAACACTACCAAGATTGGTAAATATATTGAAATCACACCATCAGTAGCTTATACAAGAACCAATACGGCTAAAGTTTTACGTTCTGCTGGAGGCTACTTACTTAGCTTAATGCAATTCCCCAATACCATCGACATTAATAATGCTGGGGATGATGGGGGCAATAAATTACCTATCTTTTCTGCCAATGCAAATGCTGAAGTGGATAACCCAATTTGGAACGTTACCAATAACAGAGGTCGTGATCAAACAGATCGTTTATTCTCTTCTTTAGGTATTAATATTAATCCAACCAAATGGTTAAGCGTTACAGGTCGTTTTGGATATGATACTTACAAGACTATTGGAAACCAAAATTTTCATCCTCAATCAAACCAAATATCAACCGCTTTAAGAGGATCTCAAGACAATTATTGGAATACCTACAAGGGATATAACCATACCATCAATGCTACAGCTAAGAAAACAGTTGGAGACTTTAGTTTGCGTTTAATGGCAGGTACCATGTGGCAAGATTATAGAACTGAAGTATTTGCAGTAAGTGGTAATAATGTGGCTGACCCTAGAAGAACAGACTCCAATAACACTGCTCCTAACACAAGAGTACGTTTATTGCGCAACAATTTTGGAGAACCAAACC
This sequence comes from Sediminibacterium sp., assembly GCA_049242025.1. Lineage (GTDB taxonomy): Bacteria > Bacteroidota > Bacteroidia > Chitinophagales > Chitinophagaceae > Sediminibacterium. Next base: position 15,104 of record JBMLPQ010000023.1, on the reverse strand, counting down.
TTCGTTTACTTAGACAAATTGCATTCTTTGGTGAATTTGCCGTAAGCTATAAGAATTTATTGTTCTTTAACTACTCACACCGTTTTGAATCTGCTTCAACTTTACCAGCAGCCAATAGAAATTACAACTACCCTGGCATGAGCTTGAGTGCTATCATGACAGATATCTTACCAGTTCTTAAGAAAAGTGGTGTATTTAACTACTGGAAATTACGAGGTTCAATGGCCAATACGGCTCGTTTAAATACGCCATATTCTACACAATCTGTTTTCGTAAACAATTTTGGTAGTGCAAACGGTCCTGCGTTCTCTTATGGATTTACCAATAACAACCCAGACTTACAACCTGAGCGCCAAAGCACATTTGAAATTGGTACTGAATTCAAATTCTTGAAAAACAGACTAAGCATTGATGCAACTTATTACAATACCTTAACCAAAGGTCAAATCATTGAAAATATGCGTTTGAGTTATGGTACTGGCTTTGTATTGAACACACAAAATGCGGCTAGCACCAGAAACGAAGGAGTTGAAATTGCAATTGATTACCAAGTAATTCAAAAGAAAGACTTTGGTTGGAATACGCGTTTAAATTTCAATAGAATGTGGAATGCTGTGGTAGGTTTCCCAGCCAACGTTTCTGAATTCTATATTTCTGATACCTGGTTATTTGGTAATGCTCGCGCAAGTGTATTGGGATTGGGCAGCCCAACCACCGGTATAGCTGCATGGGGATATTCTAGAAACAATGCCGGTCAAATCTTAATCAACCCTTCAAATGGTCTTCCATTTACGGATGGATTATTCAAGTTAAGAGGTGACAGAAACCCTGCATTTACTTTAGGTATACAGAACTCTCTTCGTTATAAAAACTGGCGTTTGAGTTTCTTATGGGACTTGAAAGTTGGTGGAGATATATTTAACGGAAATGAAATGTTCTTGACTGCTATGGGAAGAAGCAATAGAACCATCGACCGTTTTGTGCCTAGAGTTATTGACGGGGTGTTAAACGATGGTTTTGCAAATTCTGCAACACCAACCAGAAATACCATTTCTGTAATTCCAGCATTTAATGACGCTTATTATACTGCAACAAATATGCCTGAAGAAGCATTCATTCAAAAGAATGTGAATTGGTTAAGAATGCGCGATATCACTTTGAGTTATTCATTAACTGACCGTGCATTAAGAAATTTGAATGGGGTAAAATCTGCCAGCATTTTTATCACAGGAAATGATTTGTTCTTGATCACCAACTATATGGGTGCGGATCCTCAAGTTAGCGGTAATACCGCAGCAACAAGAGGAGTAGGTGCTTTTGGATTTGACTATGGTACCCTTGCAACTCCTATTGGTATAAACTTTGGTGTGAGAGTAGGTTTTTAACTTGAAAAAATAGCTAACATGAAAAAATCATATATAAATATTAAAACTTTGGTAACGCTTGCTTTTGCGGGGTTACTGATTTCTTCTTGTCAAAAGAAGTTGGATGAGGCTTTCCCCAATCCGAATGCAGGTGTACGTGTACCTGTAGAAACATTATTACCTGGTATTATCAGTAATATGGGAGGAAGCTCTTCGGCAGCAGGTTCTGCATATGGTACGCAAAATGATGGATTGAGCATTGGCCGTTATGTTCAGTTTTGGGCAACCAATACAGTTGGTAATCAATTTGATCAAATGGGCGGTGCCACCGGTGGAAGTGATTTGATGGGTTCTATTTGGGCTATGCATTACTACGGAATGGGACAAAACCTTGAGCGTATGATGGAATGGGCTGCTGTAGAAAAGAAATGGGACTATGTAGGGGTAGGTAAAGCCATTTCTGCATGGAGTTGGTTAACCACTGCTGAAATGTACGGTGATATAATTGTACGTGAAGCATTTAGAGCAGACCAATTGGTGTTTAAATACGATGAACAATCTTTGGTTTATGATACGGTAAGACAAATTTGTAGGGCTGCTATTGTTAATTTGAACAACACTGGAGACAGCGCTAGCCCAGCCAACTTAGCAAAGGGAGACGCTTATTTCTTCAATGGTGATGTAAACAAATGGAAGAAATTTGTTTATGCAGTGATGGCTCGTTCATTTCATCATTTAAGTAACAAAGCTTCTTACAATGCAGACTCCGTTATCTTCTATGCCAACTTGGCAATGAATGTAAATGATGATAATGCTACCATGCGTTTTGCAAATACCGGAATTACTGGTACTTCTAATTTCTTTGGGCCTGTTCGTAATAACGTGGGTACACTAAGACAAACTGATTATATTGCTAATTTACTCGTTGGTAACAATAGTAGATTCCTAGGGGCTGTAGACCCAAGAGCAGCTTATATTATTCGTGAAAATCCAAACGGTAATTATCGTGGAATTAGACTAAATGCAGGAACAAGTGGTTTATTAGCCGCAGATCAACCTGCTAATTTCTGGGGTGGTGCTTTTGCAGCAACTGCTGCACCTACTTCAGATGCTGACGCAAGGTATGTATTTAAGAATGGTTCTCCTTTCCCAATTATCACAGCAAGTGAAATCAAATTCATGTTGGCAGAAGCACATTATCGTAAAGGAAATAAAGCGGCTGCAAGAACAGCGTATATTGATGGTATTCGTTTAAGTTTTGACTTATTAATGAGTAATTATGGTTCTTCTGTTCCTTCGGCAAGAGTAATTACAGATGCAATAAGAGATAATTATTTGGCTAATCCAGTGGTAGTACCTGCTGCAAACGACTTAACCTTATCGCATATTATGCTGCAAAAATACATAGCCTTATATGGTCATGGTATTCAAGAAACTTGGACAGATATGAGAAGGTTCCATTATACAGATATAGAAGCTGGCCAAACTACACCAGTTTATGCCGACTTAGTAGTACCTGCAGGAATCAACTTATTCCCTAACAACAATGGCAAATTGGTTTACCGTGCAAGACCTCGTTTTAATTCTGAATACTTATATAATGTAAGTGAGTTAACTAGAATCGGTGCCATTGCGCTTGATTATCATACCGTAGAACAGTGGTTCTCTAAACCTTAATTACGACGCTTAAAATGATTAATATGAAAATGAAACTCTTTTCAATAATTGCAGTAATCGGCTTGTTTACAGCATGCAAAAAAGATTTTGACGGCCGAACCGCTGAATCTGTTGGCACAGAAAACAAAGCATTTATACGTTTTGTTCCTGGAAGTTTAGCTGCAGCTAGAAATTTTATGACAGTAGATGGAGTTCTTTTAAATGGAACACCATTAGCAATGGGCGGTATTTTTCCAGGAGCATCTACAGTTACCGCTTTTGCAACAATTACGCCTGGCTCCCGTACTTTACGGGTATTTGACAGTGCAGCACTCCCTATGCAAACTCCAGTGAGCATTTCTGCAACATTTGATGCTGGCAAATTTTATTCGGTCTATACTTATGATACTAGTAATGCAGTAAAAGCGCTTATTCAAAATGACGTGTTTACCATTCCATCTGACACAACAGCCAATGTTAAGTTCGTAAATATCATATACAGCTCTACTGCTATCCCTAATGTGGATCTTTTCTCTAGAAGAAGACAAGCTAATATTGCTACCAATATTCCACCATTAGGTTCTTCTAACTATATTCCACACCTTACAGGACTTACCGATACACTTGAAGTAAGAGCAACTGGAACCACAACATCATTAGCAGTATTTAACACTTTTTTGTTTAATCAGAAAAGAACTTACAATGTGGTGTTTAGAGGTAGATATCAATCTACTGCTGGTACTATGTCTAGAGGTATTACTATCATGGCTACTTATTAATTGAATTATCAAATGAATTTTATGAAAAAAAATATGCTATTCATTGTTGGGTTGTTCTCGGCATTCCTTTTCACTAGTTGTGCAAAGGATCCAGTAAACCCAGGATATGCCCAATATATGTTTATCAATGCAGCCCCTGATGTGGCAGCAGGATTAGACTTTTTTGTGGATGATCTAAAACAAAATATATTGCCCATTTCATTTGGGTCAAATACTATCTATAATAGTACTACCCCAGGCAATAAACAAATCACTGTAAGAGTTGCAGGGCAACAAACCATTTTTTCAGCAAATCGTTACAATGTATCCGATTTAAGAGATCAACCAGCACGATATACTTTGTTAGCTGTGAATAAAATGCAGAATGCTGAATTAGTTTGGATTCAAGATAATTTAACTACGCCTGCAAATAACAAAGCCCATCTAAGAATTATACATGCGAGTGAAGATGCTCCTGCTGTAAATGCTTTTATTGGTGCAGCTACTACAGCTTTATATCCTGCTGCAATCCCTTTTAAAGGGTCTACTAATTTTATTGCATTAGATGCTACTTTATTAGGCACTTCGTATAGTATTCAAATTAGGAATGCTGCTACCAATGCATTAGTTAGAACACAGCCAATGACAGCTGTTGCTGGTAAAATATATACCATTGTAGTTAGAGGTTCTGTAACTCCTTCGCCTTGGGTGCCAGGAAATACCGTTTCATCTACTTTGGTTGCCAATAACTAAAACCAATTTTTAGTTCAAAAAAGTCCTAGTTGCATTACAGCTAGGACTTTTTTTATTTCGACAACCAATAGATTCCCAAACAGAGCAGAGCACTAACAATAGCTACTAAAGGAATGGTAAATTGGTTCCATTTTGATTCAATTTTTTTCTCTTTTAGCAGTTGGTTGATATAGTAAAGATGAGGCGCTTCAACAAAACAAAGCAGCAATTTTTCTTGATAGGGTTGTAATTCATGATAGGGTAAAAAATGTAGAATATATCCTATCTGCTTCAATATTTTTTGTTGTTCTTGTAAACTTCCTGATTGTATTATTTCTTGAATCAGCGGTAAAAATAGCGGATAGTTGAGTTTCCATTTAATTCGATCATAATTAACAAATCGAATATCAGTTTGCTGCATCTCTCTTTCAAACAAATGAAAATATTTCGCCAAATCATGTACTGTTTGAATAGTTGGTAGTGAAGAATTTGATTTCCCTTCAAGTTGAATACTTCTATCGTATAAGCGCTTTGAATCTACATTCCCTAATATTTCATATGCTTTCTTGATCTGTTTAAATTGCTCAAAAGAAACAGGGTTATTGTTTTTATCTGGATGATAAATATGCGCCAGTTTTCTAAATGCAGTTTTTATTTCAGAAGCAGTTGCAGAAGAAGTAATTCCTAAAACCGCATACCAATTTTGTTCCACCATTATTGATTGCTTTAAACTGGCTCTTCTGGATGATTTTCAAAGTTAATATCATCTCCATCCAATAATTCTCTTTCAATTTCTTCCATTTGTACAATGTCCCATGCTTCAGATTCAGTTGGAGTGATATTCCACATTTCCAAAACTTCCATTTCGTCAAGAGAAGTCTCTAGTTTTTCTTTAATTCCAAAAACCACAAATGAAGCACTGTTTTCATAAAAATATTGTTGAGACTCTGTTAAAGCGTTTACAATTATTGGATCCATCGTTTCAACATGCTCCAGATTTAAAATCAGGTTTTTTTGTGGAGAATTCAAGACCGATTTACAATGATCCGTCAAACTTGCTGACATATTTGCAGTAATATCAGCCGTTTCTAGTGTTATAACAGCAAATTTTTCCTTGGTATCAATTTTGACATTTAGCATATAGAATATATATTAACATACTGTGTACAATAACTGCACAACTTCACTCAAAAATATTCGTTATAATTGTATAAATCCAAATAAGATATGGATAATAATTTTTCAGCTCAGGTAAAAGAGATCATTTCCTTTAGTAGGGAAGAAGCGCTTAGGTTAGGAAACGACTTTATTGGTACAGAGCATTTATTGCTAGGTCTCATTAGGGACGGGGACAATACTGCAATTAAAGTATTAAAACAGCTAGATATTGACCTTTACGAACTAAGAAAAGAAGTAGAATTGGCTGTTAAGGATAAAACAGGTAAAAACATTGCGAATATCAACAGTTTGCCTTTAACAAAACAGGCAGAGAAAGTAATTAGGGTAACTGTTTTAGAAGCCAAAGCGCTAAAAAGCCCATTGGTGGAAACTGAGCACTTAATGTTGAGTATCCTAAAAAACAAGGAAAATATTGCAACACAAATTCTGAATCAGTTCAATATCGATTACGATTTATTCCGTAATGAATTGGGCATGGTAGGAACTTCTAATCCGCCTCCACGTAGTGAATTTCCCGAAGACAATGACGATGATTTTGATGAGGATAAAAAAGGCTCAGGCTTTCAACAGTCAAGAACGGGTAAGCAAGCAACTGGTGCAGCCAAAAGCAAAACCCCTGTATTAGATAATTTTGGTAGAGATATTACTAAGATTGCTGAAGCGGGTAATTTAGATCCCATTGTTGGCAGAGAGGCTGAAATTGAAAGGGTCAGTCAAATCCTAAGCAGAAGAAAGAAAAATAATCCTATTTTAATTGGAGAGCCAGGTGTGGGTAAAACTGCTATTGTAGAAGGCTTAGCATTAAGAATTGTACAAAGAAAAGTAAGCAGGGTATTATTCGATAAACGAGTGATTTCGCTAGACTTAGCTGCTTTGGTTGCAGGTACTAAATATAGAGGCCAATTCGAAGAAAGGATGAAAGCCATCATGACCGAACTAGAGAAAAACAGGGACGTAATTTTATTTATTGATGAAATACATACCATTGTTGGTGCAGGTGGTGCAAGTGGATCTTTAGATGCTTCAAATATATTTAAGCCTGCTTTAGCTAGGGGAGAATTACAATGCATTGGTGCATCTACCTTAGATGAGTATCGCATGTACATTGAGAAAGATGGGGCTTTAGACCGTCGTTTTCAAAAGGTATTAATTGAACCACCAAGTGTAGATGAAACGATTTTAATTTTAAACAATATCAAATCTAAATACGAAGACTTTCATAATGTACATTATGGAGACGATGCCATTGATGCATGCGTTAAGTTAAGTGATAGATACATGACCGATCGATTGTTGCCAGATAAGGCAATTGATGTAATGGACGAAGTGGGTGCTCGTGTGCATTTGAAAAACATCAATGTTCCTGATACCATTGTTGAATTAGAAAAACAAATTGAAGAAGTTAAAGTAGAAAAGAATAAAGTTGTTAAAAGTCAACGTTTTGAAGAAGCAGCTTCTTTAAGAGATACAGAGAAAAGATTGGGAGAAGAATTAGAAAGGGCTAAAATACAATGGGAAGAAGAAAGTAAGAATAAACGTTATCCAATCACCGAGGAAAATATTGCGGAAGTCATTAGCATGATGACCGGTATTCCTGTGAAGCGCATGGTTCAAGCAGAAACGGAGAAACTGCGTAGAATGAGCGAAGATATGAAGGGTATGGTGATTGGTCAGGATGAAGCCATTCAAAAAGTAGTTAGGGCCATTCAAAGAAATAGGGTGGGATTAAAAGACCCTAAGAAGCCCATTGGCACATTTATTTTCCTTGGCCCTACAGGTGTTGGTAAAACTGAATTAGCCCGCTCTTTGGCGCGTTATATGTTCGATTCTGAAGATTCTTTAATTAGAATTGACATGAGCGAATACATGGAAAAATTTACGGTAAGTAGATTGATTGGAGCGCCTCCAGGATATGTAGGGTATGAAGAAGGTGGTCAACTTACAGAAAAAGTAAGAAGAAAGCCATACTCTGTTATCTTATTAGATGAAATTGAAAAAGCACATCCAGATATCTACAATATTTTATTGCAAGTATTAGATGATGGGCAATTAACGGATGGTTTGGGCAGAAAAGTAGATTTCAAGAACACCATGATCATCATGACTTCTAATATTGGGGTAAGACAATTGAAAGAGTTTGGAGATGGTGTAGGATTTGCTACTGCTACTAGAATGCAAAATGCCGAAGAAAATAACAAAGCTGTTATTGAGAAAGCATTGAAGAAAACATTTTCTCCTGAATTCTTGAATAGAATTGATGATGTGGTTGTCTTTAACTCTCTTACTAAAGAGAATATCTTCAATATCATTGATATCTTAATGAAGGGTGTTTCTAAGCGTTTGCAAAACTTAGGTTTTGAACTAGAGCTTACTCCTGAGGCAAAAGATTTTATTGCAGAAAAAGGCTATGATGTTCAATTTGGCGCAAGACCATTGCATAGAGCTATTCAGAAATATTTAGAAGATCCATTGGCTGAGGAAATTATGAAAATGTCTATCAAACAAGGTGATATATTGATAGCCGATTTAAATAAAGAAACCAGCTTGATTCAATTCAATTTTAAATCTAGAATTGAAGAAGAAGAAGCAAAAGCAGAATCTTAATTTCATCTTCGATGAACGCAAAATTAAAAGCCCGATAAAGAATATTATCGGGCTTTTAAAATATAGATATGTATGCAATGTCTATTTTCCCCAACGATAACTTTTTACGTCTATCCCCGCCAAATCTAATACTCGATCTACTACGGTAGCTGCAACTTCTTCTATGGTAGTGGGTTTGCTATAGAAAGAGGGAGTGGCCGGACAAATAATCCCACCAGCTAATGTGATGGTCTCCATATTTCTTATATGAATTAAATTATAGGGGGTTTCTCTTGCAACTAAAATGAGTTTTCTTCTTTCTTTTAAAATCACATCTGCAGCTCTTGTGAGTAAATCATCGCTTATGCCAGCAGCAATCCTCCCCATGGTACCCATACTACATGGTACTACAATCATGGTTTTGTACTGTGCTGATCCTGACGCAAATGGAGCAAAGAAGTCTTGTTTTTCATAAAATGAAAATGGATAGTTTTTATACGACTGATTTCCCAATTCTGTTTCCCAAACATCTTTGGCATTTTTGCTCATAACAATTCCTACAGCTTCAACTTGGTCTAGGCATTGGACTAATTTATCCAGTATTCCTTTGGCATAGATGGATCCGCTTGCACCAGTAATTGCAATAACTATTTTATGCTTCATATGCTAATAACAAAACTAATTGGGAAAGGTTAAAAAAATACCCTCCGTTATGGGGAGGGTATTTAGATATTTCCGAAAAAGCTTATTTATACATGATTTCGTAGTATTCATGCGCCATTCTGTTGCTATCAAATTGGAAACGAACATCGCGCATCCCGTTTTTCATGATTTGTCTCCAAGTATCATGGTCTTCATAATACAATGGAATAATTTGTTGCTCTAAAATTTCATATGCTTTGTTCAAGTCATATTCATCTTGATCATGCGTAGTCATATTCGCATAGTCTGCTTTAGGAACCACAAATCCATTATTACCATGATTTACAAATTCTGGTATCCATCCATCATCTGTTGAAAAGTTAACAGCACCGTTCATTGCAGCTGTCATACCGCTTGTTCCAGATGCTTCTCTTGGTACTCTTGGATTATTTAACCAAATATCAGAAGCTTGTTTTAAACGCTTACTTAAGGCTAATTCATATCCAATAACTACGGCAACATTTTTATAATTCTTACTCAAATGCACCAAATTATTGAACTGAGAAATGGCTGGATAGTCTACTGGATAAGGTTTACCTGCCCAAATGATTTGAACGGGATATTTGGTATTGCTTAACATTTTTTCAAAACGCTCCATATCATAGGTAAGCATGTCTGCGCGCTTATAGCCAGCAAAACGTCTTGCCCATACAATGGTTAACACATTAGGATCAAATACTTTACCAGTTTGGTCTGCAACAATTTCGAAAGCTCTCTTTTTTAAGAACTTTTTACGATCGTCGTATACTTCGTCATTGCCTTCTTCCATGGCACGATACATTTGCTTATCTGCCCAATAACGCCAGTTCTGTGCATTGGTGATAGAAGTAATGGGGCAGATACCTTCGTAATTCTTCCACATTTCTCTACTCACTTCTCCATGTAAAGCAGAAACCCCATTTGCTTTACGCGCAAATCGTAATGCTGCCAAAGAGTGATTGAATTGGTCGTCTGATATACCTGTTAACTTTCTTACTTCATCAATACTTAATCCGCAGAAATAACTCATTTTATGACACAAATAAATATCGTGCTTTTCGTTACCTGCTTCTTCTGGAGTATGCGTAGTAAATACTAAATGTTCTTTTACCTTCTGTACACTTTTGAATTTATTCAACAAATAAAATGCTGAAGAAATACCATGTGCTTCGTTGAGGTGATACACGTCTGGGTTAAAGCCTAATTCATCTATTAGCTTTGCTCCACCCACACCTAACAAAATAAATTGTGCCACTTTAGTTGCAACGTTGGCATCATACAAACGATGGGTAATGGTTTGAGAAACGTAATCGTTTTCAGGTAAATCGGTACTCAATAAAAATAGGGGAGCACTGTTAAATGTTTCCGGATTTAAGTAAAATGCTTTAACCCAAACTGGATGCTCATGAATTAAAATTTGAAATTTAATTCCAGTATCTTCTAGGAAAGAATAAATTTTTTCCATGAAAGTTACTTGCAATGTTTGATCTTGATTTCTAGCTTGATCATAGTATCCATATTTCCATAAGATACCCACTCCAATCATGTTTTGACGGAGTTCATAAGCACTGCGTAAGTGAGATCCAGCAAGGTATCCAAGACCTCCGCTGTATATTTTTAAAGGTTGATGTATGGCGAATTCCATAGAGAAATACGCAGCTTTTTTAGCGTATTGCTCATTAATTTGATAGGGAACTTGGTAACTTCTAAAATTCATTTCTACGTGTTTGGTTAATAATTTGGTATGGCAATATAAGGCTAAAATATGATAATGTAAATTTTACACTAACTAACGTTTATTCACTTTCTTTTTCTTTGGTTCTCGTTTCTTGGTATATCTATCGTCGAAGAAACATTTAATTCCTCTGTGATTACCACAGCTTCCTTGTTCTTTTATTTTTAATTGACTCCCGTTAAAAACAAAATCAATTAAACAAGGATCTCCATTTTTAGAATACAGGCCTTCTGCTGGTTTAATTAATCTGAATTCTCCTTTCAATTCGCCCTTACAAGCGCCATTTGATTTCTCAAATAAAATAAAAAATTGATAGGTATTCTGATCTTTCCCATCGCGTATTGAAACATAATTATTTTTGTCCTTAATAAAATCTCCACTGTATTTATTTAATTTAGGTAAAGTATCTAAAGGATTAATGACTGCCGTTTTGGTAGGGTCCTCATTAGAATCATTAATGACTACCATAAAAAAACCTGCATCATTATATACCCAGCCTGCACGCGTGAATAGCATATCATTCGCTTTTCCCATTTTTTCTCTGCTGATTAAAAAAGTGGGCTCTTTATTAATTGATAAAAAGCGATGGTATTCTGTTCCTTCAAAATTGTTTAATAATTCTTTGCTAGCAAGAAATTGATTTTTTTCGTTGGTCACTAATACTACCAATCTTTTCTTACGCTTATTCTCCTTTATTAACAGTAATAAATATCTTTCTTTCTCTTTTTCAATTAATCCGATTGGGTGTATCGTATATACTTTTGTTTTACCCATTATACTGCTGAATGCACTATCAGGATAGAATTGTTTGAATACTTCTTTGCCAATGATCAAAGTATCCGCTTTAGAATCAATATTCGTATCTGCAACTGAAAAAGGCAAGGGTAAAGGTTTGAATACAGCTAGAAAATCCTTCTCTTTTACTGTGGTTTTACCAGATAAATCTATGGGTGCGGAATTACAGCTAAATAATCCAATTGCCAAAAAGCAGGTGATTACTACATAATTAGCAAGTTTCATTTCATATATATTTTTATAAAAATAAGCCTTTTGGCTATTAGGTTCATATTTGTTTGATAATACCCTGCTTATTTTTTAGATTTGTCTAAAATTAATTTTAAAGATGTCTTTTACTGCTACGGAAGAAAATTATATCAAAACCATTTACCAATTACAGGCACATGATAAAATGGTCAATACCAATTCGGTGGCAGTTACATTAAATACTTCTGCAGCATCTGTTACAGATATGTTGAAGAAATTAAAATTGAAAAAACTACTGGTTTACGAAAAATACAAAGGATTCAAATTGAATCAGGAAGGAAAAAAAACGGCTTTGAGTATTATTCGTAAACATCGTTTATGGGAAACTTTTTTAGTAAATATTCTACAATTTAAATGGGATGAAGTACACGAAGTGGCTGAACAACTAGAACATATTCAAAGCAATCAATTGATCAACCACCTTGATGACTTTTTAGGTAATCCCAAATTTGATCCTCATGGAGATCCAATTCCTGACGCGAATGGTAAAATGCCCGTTCAAGAACAAATTAATCTAACCAAATTCCCGATTCATACTTTGGGTGAAATTTCTGCTGTGGGAAGTCAATCTGCAGATATGCTTGCGCTTTTAAGGCATAAAAATATTGAATTGGGATCCAGCATTTTAGTAGAACAAATATTCCCTTTCGATGATTCTATTGAAGTGAAAATTAACAATAAAATTTTAGTAAATATTAGTGCTAAACTGGCACAGCATTTATTCGTAAAACAAACTAATTATGAGAGTAAGCAATGCTGAACAGTCTTTAAGTGAGGTTCATGAAACCGTTGATACTACAATCCCCCGGAAGGGATGGAGGAGAATACTCGCCTTTGTAGGCCCTGCTTATTTAGTAAGCGTAGGCTATATGGATCCTGGCAATTGGGCTACCGATTTACAAGGTGGAGCTAAATTTGGCTATCAATTAATTTGGGTGCTCTTAATGAGTAACTTAATGGCACTGCTTTTACAGAGTTTAAGTGCCCGTTTAGGTATTGTAAGAAGAAGAGATTTAGCGCAAGCCAATCGAGAAACCTATCCACCGCTGGTTAATTTTTGTTTATACATTTTAGCAGAGTTGGCCATTGCTGCTTGTGATTTAGCTGAAGTATTGGGGATGGCCATTGGAATTCATTTATTAACAGGTTTACCCATCATCTGGGGTACTGCTATTACTGTATTAGACACATTTTTATTTCTTTTTTTACAACGCTGGGGTATTAGAAAATTAGAAGCTTTTATCATTGCGCTTGTTGCCATCATTGGAATGTCTTTTTTAGTGCAAATTTTAATTGCTCAGCCTGCAATGGGAGATGTAGTAGGAGGGTTGGTTCCAGGAATGTTAGACAACGGTGCTTTATATATTGCAGTTGGTATTATTGGTGCTACTGTAATGCCCCATAACTTGTATTTACATTCTGCATTAGTACAAACACGTAAAATTAATCCTGATAAAAAGGGGATCAAGTCGGCTATTAAGTATAATCTCATCGATAGCACTATTGCACTCAATGCAGCTTTCTTAGTAAATACAGCCATATTAGTGTTGGCTGCTACAGTTTTTTACAAAACAGGTAACACCGAAGTAGCCAAAATTGAAGATGCGCATCGTTTATTAGAACCATTGTTAGGCTCTTCGCTTGCACCTATTTTATTTGCAGTTGCGCTGATAGCTGCAGGACAAAGTTCTACCATTACTGGTACGATGGCTGGTCAAATAGTGATGGAAGGCTATTTACATTTAAGAATCAATCCTTGGTTAAGAAGATTGCTAACTCGTTTAATTGCAATTGTTCCTGCAGTATTGGTAATCTTAATTTATGGCGAAGAAAAAGTGGATGATTTATTGATTTTTAGTCAAGTTATTTTAAGTCTACAATTAGGATTTGCAGTTATTCCATTGATTCATTTTGTTAGTAATAAAGCCACAATGGGCGATTTTGCTATTGGCACCAAAACAAAAATTGTTTCCTGGTTAGTTGCCATTATCCTAGTTTTTTTAAATGTAAACCTAGTAGCAGACGAAACACTATCCATTTTTAATACCGATATTCATTGGATTGCTAAGGCTGCAATTATTATTGTGATTCTGCTGTTTATTTGGTTGTTTTTAACGATGACTTTTTACCCGTTAATTCATCAAAAGAAGAAACAATCCATAGACACATTATATGGAGAAGCTGTTTTATTAGAAAATTTATCAATCAATAAAGTACAAACAATTGCAGTAGCGTTAGATTTCACTAAAGCAGATGAAAAACTAATTGCACATGCTTTGGCACAAGGCAATACCACTGTTGAGTATGTTTTAATTCATATTGTTGAAAGCGTTTCAGCACGTTATTCTAATTATTCTAGTGATGACGCCGAAACAAGAAAGGACAAAGAACGACTAGACAATTATGTGAATCAATTAACCCTAAAAGGGTATCATGCCAAAGCAATGCTAGGGTATACGCATAGAGTAAAAGAAATCGTTCGATTAGTTACCGAATCAAAAGCTGAAATGTTAATTATGGGTGCCCATCGGCACAGTGGCTTAAAAGACTATGTTTTTGGCGAAACCATTGAAGATGTAAGACATCAATTAACCATTCCAGTATTAATTGTGAATGTTTCGGAAAAGGTCATTCCCCAATAATGTAATATATTTGCCCTCTGAAATCAACAAATTAAAATCAAATTATGGCCCAAAAAATTAAAGTTTCCAATCCTGTAGTTGAACTGGATGGTGATGAAATGACTAGAATTATCTGGAAATTCATTAAAGACAAGTTGATCTTACCTTACCTAGAATTAGATATAAAGTATTATGATTTGGGGATGGAGTACCGTGATCAAACTGATGACCAAGTAACCATTGATGCTGCTCATGCAATCAAACAATATGGTGTAGGTATTAAATGTGCAACCATTACCCCAGATGAACAAAGAGTAAAAGAATTCAAATTAAAACAAATGTGGAAGAGCCCGAATGGTACTATCCGCAATATTTTAGATGGCACTGTATTTAGAGAGCCAATTGTTTGTTCGAATGTACCAAGATTGGTTCCAAACTGGACTGCTCCAATTTGTATTGGTAGACATGCTTTTGGTGACCAATATCGCGCAACTGATTTTGTTACCAAAGGAAAGGGAAAGCTTACCGTTAAGTTTGAAGGCGAAGACGGAACGGTTCAAGAATTTGAAGTATACAATTTTAAAGGTGACGGAGTTGCACTAGCAATGTACAATACCGATGAAAGCATTAAAGGTTTTGCAAGAGCTTGTTTTAACCAAGCTTTGTCAAAGAAATGGCCTTTATATCTTTCTACAAAAAACACCATTTTAAAGAAATACGATGGTAGATTCAAAGACATTTTTGAAGATAT
>JBMLPQ010000022.1:0-5339 GCA_049242025.1 Sediminibacterium sp. | reverse complement strand
GTTGGCGTTCTTCCTTCAATAGTGCTCAATTGGTTCTATTTTTAACCACTCTTCATAATTAGACTGTTTGGTAGAAAGGGTTTAAGGATAACGCTGTACCTTTATTTTATGACAGCTTTCGACTCATTCACTTTGGCTTGGCGCACGGTAAAAAGCAATAAGCTTCGTGCAGGTATTACTATTGCGATTATTGCTTTTGGTATTATGGCTTTGATTGGCATTATTACCGCTATTGAAGCGATGAATCAAAGTTTAAAAGAAAGCTTCTCATCTATGGGAGCGAATTCTTTTAGCATACGGTACAAAGATTCTCGTGCCAGAATGGGTCCTGACAATGAAGAAGTGAAAAAAACCAAGCGTGGTTTAAAAGAAAAAAAATCAAACTTAAATAAGCCCCTTCGATTAGAAGAAGTAGAAGGGTTTAAATCAAATTATAATTTCCCAGGTGCATTGGTTAGTGTTTACAGACGTGGACCAGGCGGTCAAGAACTTCGCTATGAAGATCGTAAAACCAACCCGCAAATATTGGTTTGGGGTGGAGACGAAAACTACTTGTTGGTAAATGGATATACGATTCAGCAAGGAAGAAATTTGAATAATCTTGATGTACAAAGTGGAAGAAATGTTTGTTTGATAGGGAGTAATGTTGCTACACGATTATTTGGAGAAAGACCCGAACGTTCATTAGACAAAATCATTAAAGTGGGCAGTACGCCTTATAGAGTAGTGGGATTGCTTAAAAGCAAAGGCTCTAGTGCCATGCTCCGTCAAGACGATGTAATTGTCACTTCTTATACAAATGTGCGCAGGTATGCTAATATTGGCCCCACTTATCTAATTGGGATTAATGTTACAGATATCAATGTAATACCTGTAGCTACAGATGAAGCTACTTCTGTTTTTAGGGCTATAAGAAAATTACAACCTACCGAAGACAATAATTTTGTGATTGAGAAAAGTGACAAGTTTGCCGAAATGTTCATTGGCTTTTTAAGCAGTATTACAGGAGCCGCAAGTGCAATTGGTTTAATTACTTTAATTGGGGCAGCAATCGGGTTGATGAATATCATGTTGGTTGCTGTAAATGAGAGAACCAAAGAAGTTGGTCTTATTAAAGCGATTGGTGGTAAGAGTAAATATGTGCGTCAGCAATTCTTATTTGAAAGCATGATCATCAGTTTATTGGGCGCTATTTTTGGAATTATATTAGGTATCCTAGTAGGGAATATTTTTGGTGTTATTTTAGATACAGGCTTCGTAGTTCCATGGACATGGGTATTCATTGGAATTGTTATTTGTTCCATAGTAGGATTAGCAGCAGGTATTTATCCAGCCATGAAAGCGGCTAAATTAAATCCAATAGTAGCTTTGAGGTACGAGTAGAAATTAAGCGTTTACTGCTTTATTTGCCTATCCGCTTTTAATTTATCGTTGATATAGTATTTTATATCTTCTTCTTTAGGATGCTTTCTTAGCCATTCGTAAGAAGGTCTATGACGCTGCACAAAACTTTGTAATGCTTCATTCTTTAAGCCACTGTACTTTTTTACAATTTCTAAAGAAAAGCGATAATTAATGTAAGCTTCTTTTTCACTATTGCTAAAAAGTTGAACTGCTTTTCTTTTACTTTTTTCTCTATTGGATAATCTGTTTAAACTAATACCAAATCCTGCACCCGAGTTAGCTAATTCAACTGCTTTTACAGGTGGGCTAATCATTGCCTCTTTAAATTCATTGCTTCTTTCTAGGCTATCTAATGTGTATTGACTAATACCAGAGTTTTGTACAGTTACATTGTTCAGATTACGGCTGATAGGAACTAAGTAGAGTTCTACTGTATCGGAAGCCGCAATCAACCCGCTATATACAACAGTGTAATAACGATAACCAACTGCTGAAACAGTTAGAATATCATCCTTACTTATTTCTAGTTTAAACAACCCTTTATTATTGGAAATAACAGTTTGTTTTTTATTGGTGTTGGTAACACTTGCTAATTCAATTGGCTCATTACTGATACTGTCTCTCAAGTATCCCCAAATGGTTTGTTGTGCATTTAAATTTGATGCAGCAAACAGGATGACCATTAATAGTAGAATCTTTTTCATATAGTAAATATACAATTTACTTGAAGCCACTATTCTAATTATATAGTAATTACATAAAAAACCCACAGGTATTTATACCTGTGGGTTATACTAAGCAAATTTGATTTGCAAAGTAAGATTATTGTTTATTTAGGATCCAATGCTTCTTTGATTCTTTCTGCTAAATCAACCAAATGAATTTTGCTCATCTTGTCAGCAGTAGTTGCAGCTGCAGCATTTAGTTGGCTACGAAGTCCAACTAATTGTGCACGAACGATTGCAGTAACATCAGATTTTTTAGCATCAATTGGAGCTGGTCCACCACCACCAAAAGTGATAATTATGCCTCCTGCTTGAGCAGATGGATTTAATATTGAGGACAAACGATCTACATAAGCTCTTTGCAACATACGCTTATAAGTATCAATTGCTTTTTTGCTGCTTAGTTCATTGAATACAGTGCCTTGAACATCGTTTAATAATTCCATTGCGGTATACGCTTTATCGGCGCCAAATCTTTCAGCACTCAATTGTAAACGACCTAAACGATCGGTACTAACAATTCCATTTAAAGTCCTTTCCTGTAAAGTCATTATTGGATCTGCGCTGATTGGGTTATTGAACTTATTCCACATTGCACGATCTACTAACCATGTTGGTGTTTCAAACACATTTTTGTTGATAAATCCAACCGCTTCTTTTTGGCGAGTCTTTGGAACAATTTCATAAACAGCTTCGTTTTGTTCTACTGTTTTAAAGGTTTCATAAACACCACCAATATTGGTACTAACATGACCAATATATCTGTTAAATTGGCCTAAAGTTGCAAGGTACATATTTGCAAGGTTTTCATATTGATCACCTTCCTCTTTTGTCCACTCAGGTAAGCCTTTTATTACGCGCTTCAAATTCATCACACCATACTCACTCGCTTTAACTGAATTGTCACTTAAGTCTTCACTTTGGCTTCTAGGATCAACTCTGTTGCCGCTTTCGTAAGTACCAAACCAATGACGAGGATTCTCTTTTAAAGCAGCAGTAACCATTTTATTACTGTTCATTTTTGTTTCCTCTTCGGTGTTACCTGGAATATATCCATAACCCCATTTCATCGCCCACTTATCGTAGTCACCAATTCTTGGATATAATCCTTTTCTGCTGATATTATCTTCTGGTTGTGCAACATAGTTAAAACGAGCGTAGTCCATGATAGATGCAGTATGGCCATTTGCTTCAACCCACTGCTTGTCTCTTAATTTTTCTACAGGAGTTTGGCTACTGCTTCCCATGTTGTGACGAAGACCTAGTGTATGTCCTACTTCATGAGAAGACACAAAGCGAATTAAATCACCCATTAATTGATCATCATATTTCATGCTACGTGCACCTGGATCATTAGGTCCTGCTTGTAACATGTACCAATCGTGAACCAATTTCATTACGTTGTGGTACCAGCCAATATGGCTTTCTAAAATTTCTCCACTTCTTGGATCATGCACATTAGGTCCATATGCATTGGCAATATCAGAAGCAAAATAACGTACCACAGAAAAACGAGCATCTTCCATACTCATAGTAGTATCGTTTTCTGGCCATTCCTTACCCATGATGGCATTCTTGAAACCAGCTTTTTCAAAAGCAGCTTGCCAATCGTTAATTCCTGCAATTAAATGAGAACGCCATTGCTTAGGAGTAGCAGGGTCAATGTAATAGATGATTGGCTTTTTTGGCTCAACCAATTCTCCTCTTCTCCATTTTTCCCATTCGCCATCTTTAGGCTCTAGTCTCCAACGAACGGCAAAACTTAATTCTTCTACTTTTTGTTGAGAATCGCTATAACGTACAAAGTCGTCGGTAAAATATCCAACTCTTTTGTCAGCAATTCTACGTTGCATAGGTACTTTAGGTAAAAGCAATAATGAAGTATTTATTTCCATTGTTACTGCACCTGCATCTCTTGCTGCTGCAATGCCTGGTGATGGCGGCAATCCCGGAATACTTGGTGCAGCACTAGAAATTGATTGGTATGTTTTTACCGTAACTATTTCTGTATTGATTGGGTATGTGCTAATTTTTCCAATATAAGAACGGTCTTGTGCCAAAGCAGTTAATCTGTATCTCGTTTTGATATTTGGATTAACGCTAACAGGTTGGTTATCCCCTCTAAAGAATTCAGTCACATCTATCACTACTCCTGTAGAATCTTTACCTAAAGATGCAATAGGAAAAGCAGATGCAATTGCATTTAAGTTAGAATTAGTAATTGCCTTGTAAATGTCTTGGTTTTCTTCGGCTTGATTAACTAAAGTAACTGTTCTTAAAAAGACATTATTATTAGGTCCTTTTTCGAATTTAATAGTTTGTTGGTTGGCAATTTCACCACCATAACCTGCGCCGGCAGGTACTTTGGCAAAACGAACTACCGATAAAATTTCTCTACCAAAAATAGAATCTGCAATTTCAAAGTAATATTTGTCTTCTACTTTGTGAACAGTAAATAAGCCTACTTTAGAAACTGCTTTTGCAGTAATGACTTCTTTGTAAGGTTTAGGTCCCTGTCTTTGAGGATTCATCATATTTGATAAATTTCCCATATTAGGAACTTGTGTTGGAGCACCCGTACCTGGCGTTTGTTGCGGGGTTGGGGGACGTTGCTGAGCAAACACAGTTAGTGCAAGCATCAGTGCTGTGCTGGAGAATAATAATTTTTTCATTGTTGCAATTAGAATTTTTAAAAAAGTGCCTATAAAGATAGGCTTGAATAGTATTTAACAATCAAATGCCTAAATGGATTGGATGAATGGTGAACTTTTATGATAAATCGGTAAAATATCACCAAAGATTATTGCGTTCAAATTTGTTGCTTTAAATAAAATACCTAATTTGTAAGCCCTTTAGGATGCCATTTGAATTTGTTTTAAAGAATTTGATAATTCAGAATAATTTTCATTAGCATTGTGAAGTAATTTTTTAAACCATTTGTTATTTTTTTAAAAAATCAAAAACCATTTGAGTCATGGCTGAAACAAAACCAACCGCTGCAGTGAAAAGTGCAACTTCTACTCAACCGAAGAAGAGCAGCAACATTATTTCTTGGATTGCTCCATTAGCTGGAGTTGTATTAGGGTACATCCTTTGGAGATTTGTACTTGGAACAAATAGTAATTTCACCAATCCAGATTTAGCTGGTGGTTTCTGGCCTAACCACAAAGGACCTTTAACTGGATTAGCTAAAATGTATGAAGGTGGTAT
>JBMLPQ010000021.1:0-1664 GCA_049242025.1 Sediminibacterium sp. | reverse complement strand
ATCTGTCATCGCGCATACAAAATATTAACCGAGCAAGTAGGGTTTGATCCACAAGACATCATATTCGACCCCAATATATTTGCCATTGCAACGGGTATAGAAGAACACAATAATTACGCAGTAGATTTTATAGAAGCCACCAGAGAAATCAAGCGATTGATGCCACTGGCAAAGGTTTCAGGCGGTGTATCGAATGTATCTTTTTCTTTTAGAGGGAATGATCATGTAAGAGAAGCCATTCATTCGGTATTCTTATTGCATGCCATTAAAGCAGGTATGGATATGGGGATTGTAAACGCCGGACAGTTGGTAGTGTACGACGAAATAGAACCCACCCTAAGGGCATTGTGTGAAGACGTGATCTTGAATAGAAACAACGACAACAACGAAGCCACAGAAAAATTAATACAGCACGCAGAAACCGTAAAAGCCAAAGGAAAAGTAGAAGTAAAAGATGAAGCTTGGAGAAAAGAGCCAGTAGAAAAAAGATTGGCGCACTCTTTAATTAATGGTATTACCGATTATATAGACGAAGACACAGAAGAAGCCAGACAAAAATATCCAAGACCATTGGATGTGATAGAAGGTCCATTGATGGATGGCATGAATATCGTTGGAGATTTATTTGGTGCAGGAAAAATGTTCTTACCACAGGTAGTAAAAAGTGCCCGTGTAATGAAGAAAAGTGTAGCCATTTTAACCCCGTATATAGAACAAGAAAAAGAAGACAGGAAACAAGCGCACTTAGCAGCGGGCACTGTTAATGAAGAAACAGCGGGCGCAGCAAAAATATTATTGGCTACGGTAAAAGGCGATGTACACGATATTGGAAAAAATATTGTGGGCGTAGTATTAGGCTGTAATGGCTACGATATTGTAGACATGGGTGTAATGGTACCAGCCGATAAAATATTGGAAGCAGCAGAAAGAGAGAAAGCAGATATTATTGGATTGAGTGGATTAATCACGCCTTCTTTAGATGAAATGGTGCATATAGCCAAAGAGATGAAGCGCAGGAATATGAAGCAACCATTGTTAATTGGAGGCGCCACTACATCCAGAATGCATACAGCTGTAAAAATTGCTCCTGAATATGGAAATGGTGTTGTGCATGTACTAGATGCATCTAGAAGTGTAACGGTTGCAGGCTCTTTATTGAATAAAGAACAAAAGACCCCATTCTTAGATGAGTTGGTACAAGAGTACAGTAAACTCAAAGAAGGATTCGATAATAAGAAATCAGTAAAGCAATACCTGCCCTATGCAGAAGCTTTGAAAAATAAAGTGGCCATTGATTGGGACAGTTATACTCCACCCACACCCAGCTTTACTGGCACCAAAGTATTTGACCATTATGATTTGAATGAGTTAAGAACATTCATAGATTGGAAGCCCTTTTTCATTACATGGGAAATGCATGGCAATTTTCCAGCCATCTTAACCGATGAAGTAGTGGGCGCAGAAGCGACCAAATTGTACAATGATGCCAATGCTTTATTAGATAAAATCATTGCAGAAAAATGGTTAACAGCCAAAGGGGTGATTGGTTTTTGGGAAGCAGCCAGCAACCATGATGATGTAGAAGTTAGCACTGAAAAAGAAAAAGTACAATTGAGTTTTCATCGCCAACAAATCAAGAAAGCACCAGGGCAACCCAATTTATC
>JBMLPQ010000020.1:0-2927 GCA_049242025.1 Sediminibacterium sp. | reverse complement strand
CTTATATCGCGCCCATACAAGTAAACGGAAATATACTGGCCACACTAGATTGTATTATTTGTTTTGCAGAGAATGCCTTGCAATACCAATACAGAAAACCAGTGATACATGAGGGATTGGAATTGCAGATTAAAGAAGGCCGCCACCCAGTGATAGAACGCAAGCTGGCATTGGATGAACAATATGTATCGAACGATATTGAACTGAATAAAACCGATCAGCAAATCATTATTTTAACGGGGCCAAATATGAGTGGTAAGAGTGCACTCTTACGACAAACTGCGATCATTACTTTGATGGCCCATATGGGATCTTTTGTACCCGCAGCGGCGGCTATGATCCCCCTAACCGATAAAATATTTACACGCGTAGGTGCTTCCGATAATTTAAGTGGAGGAGAATCTACCTTCATGGTAGAGATGAACGAAACCGCGAGCATCATCAATAATATGAGTGAGCGTTCGTTGATTTTATTAGACGAAATAGGAAGAGGCACGGCTACTTATGATGGCATTTCCATTGCATGGAGTATGGTGGAATATATACACAATAGCCCATTTGCACCAAAGACACTGTTTGCTACGCACTACCATGAATTGAATGAATTAGAAGAACATTTAGCGCGCGTAAAAAACTATCATATCACGCACAAAGAGCTGAACAATAAAATTATTTTCCTGCGCAAAATGGCCACCGGCGGCAGCACGCATAGCTTTGGTATACAGGTAGCAAAAATGGCGGGCATGCCTACTGCATTAATCAACAGGGCAACAGCGATTATGGAGCAATTAGAGAAGGAGCACGTGCGAGAAGATGCAGGTAACAATGTTGCCAATGAACGAATCAGTGAGGCTGTGCAAAATGCATCGATACCCAAAGTACAGTTGAGCATATTTGATGCACATACCGAAACCTTTGAAAGCATCCGAGCAAAACTCAATGCAATTGACATCAATCAATTAACGCCCGTAGAAGCATTGATGAAACTCAATGATATCAAGGCTTTGCTGAAATAATATATTGAATTAATCCAGGGCCGCGTAGTCTTTTAAATAATTAAAAGGCTCGGTAAGTTGACCCTTGTTTAACATGGTAGCCCGATCAATCACAGCAGAACCCCCTTTGCGCACATCGTCTAAAATATATTTGATGAGTTGCTCACCAAAATAACGACTGGCATCGCGCGGCAATTCATTGGGCAGGTTACCCACGGCCATGATGTCTACCGAATTAGGCAAATAAGGAGCAGTTTGCTCCCCCGTTAATTTATCCACCCCATACACCGGATCTTCAATGGTAGCATCACCCAGGTTACAAGGCACAGAGCCATGTTTATCATCGGTAATATCGGCAATGGTTTGAATCTTGAATTGATTGGATTGCATCAATTCCATCGAGAACAAACGAGGCACATCCGCCGCCCAATAAATCCCATTCATGAGAATATCGGTATGCGCAGCATATTGCTCGAACAAACAAGTGTACTCCTCAGGATGCTCGTGAAAATGATCACGTTGGTAAGATTTATTAATGCTATGCTGGTATAAATTACTACCCTTCAAATGCACATATACCGGATAGTCAAAAGATTTGGATAAGTATTCATCGGGCTCTACTTCCTGCACATCTAAGAGGTTCATGATTTCTAAAATACCATGGGCCACTCTCCCACTACCCGTCACCGCAATTTTAACCGGCGGCAATTTCAACCCAAAATAAGTATGAATGAGTGCACGATAGTCTTTGATCTTGTGCACCCTTTCTAACTTAAACGCACCCGTGCGATTGCCATAAGCCATGATACCGTTGTGCGCGCCCACAATACCAGCAAAAAAACCAAACCCGATGATGCGCTGCCCATCATTGTGTTCCAGGCATTCATAATCGATGAGGGTAATATTTTTCTGCACCATGGCCTGCATGAGCGCACGGTTATAAGGCTGCATTTTCTTGGTATGCGAAAAGAACATATAACGCTTGTTGGGAATCAGCTGACTCACGGGCACTTCCTTAATCCCCAACAACAAATTACAATTGGACAAATCATTAGACAGGATAGCCCCCGCTTTTTCATACTCCGCATCCGAATAACAACGATTGGGAGAAGGCTCTACATACACCACCACATTCTCTACATTCTTCATGAGAAACTTACACTGCGCAGGCGTAAGCGCCACACGATTATCTGCAGGAACTTTACCCTCTCTAATTAGACCAATAACAAGCATCGAAAAAATTTTGACGAAAATAGTTTATTGCCACGAGCCGAGGAATGATATTTATCATTTATAAAACCAAGGGCTTAATTTTGCGGCATGAATTATTTTGAGTTATACGGCATCGCACCCAGCTTTACTATAGACGCCGCAGCCGTAAGAAAAAAGTTTTACGAACTGAGCAGAACCCACCACCCCGACTTCAACGGCGGCGGCACCGCAACCGAGCAGCAAGAAGTATTAGAGAAATCGGCCATGATAAACGAAGCCTACAAAACCTTATTGAACAAGGATTTGTTGATTAAGTATATACTCACCAGCAAGGGATTGTTACAAGAAGAAGAAAAATACAACCTCCCCCCCGATTTCTTGATGGAAGTAATGGACTTGAACGAGCAGGTGATGGAGCTAGACAAAACCGACACCAACGCCGTAGCGGCCCTAATGGCCACCGCCAAAAACTTAGAAACAGAACTATATGAAGCTATTGAACCAGTTATGGCTAATTATTCGGAAAGTACTTCTACCGAAAAAGAGTTGCTGCAAGTAAAAGACTATTACTTCAAAAAGAAGTACCTCGATAGAATTATATCGGGCCTACAATAGAATATTTTGGAAAATATGTGTGCATGGGCTAATATTGCACTCCAATTAAAGCCCAGATGGCGGAATTGGTAGACGCGCTAGACTCAAAATCTGGTTATCGCAAGG
>JBMLPQ010000019.1:0-3544 GCA_049242025.1 Sediminibacterium sp. | reverse complement strand
CATGGAAGTGATTATCCTACTAAAGATGGCTCTTGCGTAAGAGACTATATTCATGTTTCAGATATTGCGCATGCACATACATTAGCTATCCAATATTTATTAGATGGAAAGAATGAATCAAACTGCGATATTTTCAATTTAGGAACTGGCGATGGTGTAAGTGTATTAGAAGCAATACATACTTTTGAAGAAGTAAGCAATGTAAAGTTGAATTACGAAATAGGACCACGCAGAGCAGGTGATGTAATTGCAATCTATGCAAATAACGATGCAGCAGTTACTAAACTAGGATGGAAAATCAAATACGGCATCAAAGAAATGATGGATACAGCTTGGAAATGGGAGTTGAAGTTAAAACAAGAAGCAGATCAGGCTGTTAATAATTAATTACTTAACCAATTGGTTGTAGTAGTTAAACAAGCTTTGCATATCTGATTGTTTCTTGAATTTTACTTTCTCTTTTTTAAGATAAGCATTGATTTCATCCTTTTTATCCGCCATTAGTGCAAGCACTTGATCGGCATTATATAAATTAAGAATTTTACCATCAATGACCCCATAGTAATTCAAGATTTTTTCTACGGAGGTAACTGCGCCATTACCATATACTTGCTTGGTTTCAGTTACAAATTTGGTATCCAAAAGTAACTTGGCCTTACCATCGGTTAAAACTTGGTAAAAATTATTTTCGGTTAAATTTCCTACTGGTTTAAAGCCTTTTTCAAAAACAGTAACAGTTCCATTAGGCATATCAAACTCTACACGTATGATTGGACTAATCACTTCCATATCGCTACCGTCGGATCCCAAATAAAACAAACGACTATCTTGCAAAAGCAGCTTATACTTTACATCTCCCAATAATTTCCCTTCTTTGGTAAATAATCTTGCTCTCAAGTAATCTGGATGAAAAAGATAATTCGCATTGTCAATGGATGCAGCTGCAGTTCTAATATCTACACCGTTAACGTCTTTTAAAAAAACATTCCCACCATAATCTTGGGCATTAACAATACAAGAAAGCAACACGAAGCAAGATGAAAATATTAGTTTGTTCATACCATTAAGTTAAATAAAATTATTGATTTGTCATTTTTTCAGCATTTTCCGCCATTTGTAATGCTTCAATAAATTCTTCTATTTCACCATTGATGACTGCATCTAAGTTATAGGAAGTCAATCCAATTCTATGATCGGTCACCCTGCCTTGTGGCCAGTTATATGTTCTGATTTTTGCACTTCTGTCACCCGTACTTACCAATGTTTTTCTTTGTCTTGATATTTCGTCTTCTTGCTTTCTTACCTGCTCTTCGTATAGTTTGGTTCTAAGCATTGTCATTGCTTTTTCCCTGTTACCCAACTGAGAACGTTCCGTTTGACAAACTACTACTACGCCAGTAGGAATATGCGTTAAGAAAACCTTGGTTTCTACCTTGTTAACGTTCTGACCACCAGCACCACCACTTCGAGCAGTTTCCATCTTAACATCACTTTCTTTCAACTCAAAATCTACTTCTTCTGCCTCAGGCATAACGGCAACTGTAGCAGCTGAAGTGTGCACCCTACCCTGAGTTTCCGTATTTGGTACCCTTTGAACACGGTGAACACCACTTTCAAATTTAAGTGTACCATACACATCTTCACCACTCACTTCTACCACCACTTCTTTATAACCACCAACCGTACCTTCACTTTCACTAACAACAGCGGTTTTCCAACCTTTCTTAGAACAATATTTTAAATACATGCCCAGTAAATCACCCGCAAATAAACTGGCTTCGTCTCCACCAGTACCCGCTCTAATTTCTAAAATGGCATTTTTGTCGTCTTGAGGATCTTTAGGAATCAATAATTTAGTGAGCTCTTTTTCCAATTCATCTTTACGAACTTCTAATTCGGGCAGTTCCATTTTAGCCAACTCACGCATATCTTCATCTGAGCTATTTAAGCCCTCTTTGGCATATTTATGGTCGGCCAATACCCTAATGTATTCTTCGTAAGGTTTTACAATCTTTTCTAGAGAGCGGTACTCTTTACTATATACCCCAAACTCCTTTTGGTTATTGATAATTTCAGGGTTGGTGAGTGCAATACCCACCTGATCAAATCTAGCTTTTATGGCTTCCAGCTTATTCAGCATATAATAAATTCATTTTCGGACTGCAAAAGTACGGTTTTAGAGGGGTTAAAATAGGTAGAAAGTAACAGAACTTATAAGGGCATTGATTTCTGACAGGAATATTAACGATTTGTCTAAAAAAATAAAACCAAAAAGAACTAGGTTTGGTACTTATAAAAAGAATCAATGTCTATAGTAGTTAATCAATTGGTTAAAAAATACGGAGCTCAGATAGCAGTGAATGATCTTTCCTTTTCTTTAGAAAAAGGGGAAATTGTTGGCTTTTTAGGGCCAAATGGAGCGGGCAAGAGTACTACTATGAAAATGATTACGGGTTCAATTGAACCAGATTCGGGCAGCATAGAAGTGAATGGAATTAATATGAGCAAAGACCCAATAGCTTGTAAAAGAAGAATCGGTTATTTGGCAGAAGCCAACCCTCAGTATTATGATTTATACATAAAAGAGTACTTACAATTTGTTGCAGAAGTACACCAATGTAAAAATGTGCATGCACAAATTAAAACAGTGATTGAGCAGGTGGGATTGGGGCCCGAACAAACCAAAAAAATAGGCCAATTATCAAAGGGCTATAAGCAAAGGGTGGGATTAGCAGCCGCAATAATACATGAACCCGATGTGTTAATTTTAGACGAACCAACTACAGGCTTAGACCCTAATCAAATCATAGAAATAAGACAATTAATAAAAGCCTTGGGCCAACATAAAACAGTTCTATTCTCAAGCCATATATTACAAGAAGTAGAAGCCATTTGTAGCAGGGTATTAATCATTCATAAAGGAAATTTAGTAGCCAACCAAGCCATACACGATTTGAATCAAAACAATCGTTTAGAAGCAATTTTCAGAAGCTTAACAGGCGCCATTAGTGTATAAACTACATATTACTTATATTTGAGTCCATTTAAAAACAAATACCATGAGTTACATTATTGATGTACATGCAAGACAGATTTTAGATAGTAGAGGTAATCCTACTGTAGAAGTAGATGTATTAACCGACGATGGTGCATTGGGAAGAGCAGCTGTTCCAAGTGGAGCTAGCACAGGTATTCATGAAGCAGTTGAATTACGTGATAACGATAAGAAAAAATATGTTGGTAAAGGCGTTTTAAAAGCTGTAAAAAATGTAAATACTGCTATTGCAGATGCAATTGTAGGATTGGATGTTTCAGAACAAGCAGCCATAGACCAAATCATGATAGATTTAGATGGCACACCTAATAAAGCCAAGTTAGGAGCCAACGCAATATTAGCAGTGAGCATGGCAGTAGCTAAAGCAGCAGCAGACGAAGCATCATTACCATTATACCGTTATATAGGCGGAACAAATGCCAAAACATTACCGATTCCAATGATGAATATTGTGAATGGTGGTGCACACGCAGACAATAAAATTGATTT
>JBMLPQ010000018.1:0-2503 GCA_049242025.1 Sediminibacterium sp. | reverse complement strand
GCATTAGCCATTAGTAGTATCTCTGGAATCTCTTTCACCGTATGCATGTTAGCACTTGGATTTTTTGCAGTACTCATTACTTTGGGTGGCATGAAAGTAATAGGATACACCGATGTAATTCAAGTATTCTTTTTAATCTTGGGAGGATTGGCAGCTACTTACATAGCATTGAACTTAGTAGCAGAGCAAAACGGAACCAGTGGATTGCTCAATGGTTTAGCAGTTTTAAGAGAAAAAGCAGACGATCATTTTCATATGATTTTGAAGCCCGATAATCCGAGCTTTACCGATTTGCCAGGGCTTACTGTATTGATAGGGGGATTATGGATTGCCAATTTAAATTATTGGGGATGTAACCAATACATCACCCAACGAGCACTGGGAGCCGATTTAAAAACAGCAAGGAATGGGTTGTTATTTGCTGGATTCTTAAAACTCATTATGCCCATCATAGTAGTTTTACCGGGTATTGCAGCTTATGTAATGCACCAGCAAGGATATTTTCAAACAGAGTTGTTACAAGATGGAGAAATAAATCCTGATAGAGCATATCCGGTATTATTAAATTTATTACCGGTGGGATTAAAGGGCCTGTCTTTTGCAGCGCTTACTGCAGCAGTAGTAGCTTCTTTAGCAGGTAAAGCAAATAGTATAGCTACTATTTTCACATTGGATATTTACAAAAAGAAAATTAATACGGAAGCAGGAGAACAAAAAATGGTAAACATTGGAAGAATTTCCATTGTTGCTGCAATGGTATTAGCAATGGTAGTTGCACCATTTATGGGTATAGATAAAAAAGGAGGATTTCAATATATTCAAGAATATACGGGCTTTGTTTCACCAGGCGTATTTGCCATGTTCTTCTTGGGTTTCTTCTGGAAGAAAACGAGTTCTAACGCTGCATTGTTTGCAACTATAGGTGGATTTGCACTATCTATTATTTTCAAGTTCATGCCAAATTTCGTAGACCTTTCTTGGTTGGCATCTTCAGGATATGCAGTGGCTAATGCGGATGGAATATTTGAAATTCCATTCTTAGATAGAATGGGCATTGTATTCTTGATCTGTTTAGTAGGAATGTATTTTATAAGTATGAACGATATTAGAAAAGGTATTCAAACCAATGGATTGGAAGTAGATAGCAGTATGTTCAAATTACATCCTGCATTTGTGGTAGGCGTATTAATATTATTCGGAATAATAGCAGCCCTTTATACTTTATTTTGGTAAACCGGATCATTATTTACCAAACGCTGCAATATTTGTACTAAATATTTTAACCGCAATAGCAATCAGGATTACACCAAAGAATTTTCTTACGGCAAGTAATCCTGATTCGCCTAGTGCTCTTTCAATTACTTTGAGTAATCTTAAAGTGATGTAAACAACTACCAGATTAATTAGAATACCAAACAAGATATACATTTCATCAAAGTTGGCTTTCAATGACATAATGGTAGTAAGTGTTCCAGAACCTGCAATAATGGGGAATGCAATAGGCACTACACTACCACTTTTTGCATTGTTATCGCCTTTAAAAATTTCATGGCCCAATACCATTTCAAGTCCGAGTAAAAAAATTACGATTGAACCTCCAACCGCAAAGGATCGAATATCTAATCCAAGAATTTTTAAAAAGGGTTTACCTGCAAATAAAAACAAAATCATCAGAGCTCCAGAAATCATCGTTACTTGTAAAGAACGAATGCCTCCACCCATTTTTTCCTTTAAAGAAATGAGCAAGGGAATAGACCCTACAATATCAATTACCGCAAAAAGGGTAAATGTAACTGTCAGCAGTTGATCTATTTGAAAATCCATGAGCTTATTTTTTTAAAGATACAATTTTACTAAAGAGTAGGTCTATGCCATTCTTTTCCTTGTCTAGAATAATTATACAATAATTCGTGGGTTATATTATCTTCTGTTACATTGATTTTTACCACACAACCATAGTGTAAAGTAAAAGCATCAAACGATTCTTTTAATGGGGTTGAAGTAATATGCGATAGAATACTTCTGAGCACACCCCCATGTGCTACTATCACTGCAGACTCTTGCTTTTCAACAATTTTATTGAAGCGATTCACCACACGGTTATGTAAGTCTACATAACTCTCTCCTTGTGGAACACGAACATTAACAAAATCATCCATCCAGGGTTGTATCTCTTCTTTAGGAATATCATTCCATGGCAATAATTCCCATTGACCACAATTGAGCTCCATTAAGTCATCATGGATATCAATGTTTAATCCTTCAAATAGTGCATCTGCTAATTTTTTACAACGTTGCAAAGGGCTACTGTACACTTTTATTCCCTCAGAAGGCAAATGCGGTTTGATGGCTTCTACTTCTTCTAAAAAAGTTTCTGTAATATCTAAGTCGGCCTGTCCATAGCAGATACCTTTTTCTACTTTAGGGGTAGTATGTCTAATTAAATAAATTTCCATAATAGTAAACATCCTAAATAAAACGCAATTTCACAAACCTGTTGTGT
>JBMLPQ010000017.1:0-5745 GCA_049242025.1 Sediminibacterium sp. | reverse complement strand
AAATGTTTTTTTCCGATTTTTTCGGACGGCAAAGGTAAGTAAATCCACCAAAATAACAAGAGTAAAAAAGGTTTTTTTCCATTTTTTTTCAAAATCAACACAAAATTACGCTTTTCGGCAACCTTTTATCAAGTGTGAAAAAAGCATTAACAATTCTCATCACAGCAAAATGCTCCTTAACATTTCTTGAACAAATTGCCTGAAAACAGCTACAGTAGCCAATTTCAACGAATTATACAAAAAGCTGTTCACCGCATGCCTTACCATTCATCTAAATGCCCCCTACAGCAATGTAACCTATCACAATTGACTTCGTCTGATATATGCAAGCAAGTAGTTTTGACTTGTAAAAATTAAATAACTAACACAAAATAAAACAACATGAAAAAGATTTTAATTGCAGCAGCCATTTTAGTAAGCACAAGTAGCTTTGCTGCTACCACCAACAATTCAAACGACAAAGGCAACTTAAAAAGCTTATTGGGTAAGGTTTCCAATGTTCAGTGGAAACTTGCCGATAATTTTGAAAAAGCCAGCGTTTTAGTAGAAGAGCAAAAAGTGGATGTTTATTACAATACAGATGGAGATTTAATAGGCACTACCCGTTACCAAGATTTTGATAAGCTTCCCAAAAATGCTATTAAAATTATTACTAAGAAATATACATATCCTGAATACAGTTTACTTGAATGCATCTCTTTTGTAGACAGTTCTAATGAAAAGACTTATTATGTTTCTATGATAAGTGAGAGCAGTTACCTTGTTTTAGCAATTACAGAATATGGAGAAGTAAACGTTTTTTCAAATAATAAAAAATAGTACTCAATAGCAATTCGGTTTAAAAAGAGAGGCCGTTCCGAAAGGGGCGGCTTTTTATTTAGGGAAACTAATCTTTCCCATCGTTACCGCAGGAATACCTGCTTTACCCCCACCAATTTCAATGGCACCACCCGCTATATGTTCATTCGCTAAAACAGCAAATAATACTGCTTCTTTTGCATCGGGATGAATATGTAATGCGTCCGTCGTAAAAAAAGAGGAATCGGGTAAAGCCGATTGAATATGCTCCATAATCATTGGATTATGCATCCCCCCACCGCTGCTATAAATAGACAAATTTTTATGCCCAATCAATTCCTGTCCTTTCCGAATTGCATCTACAATAGATACTGCAGTGAGTCTATTTAAAGTAGCCATGATATCGTAAACAGAAATACCAGTTTGCCCAGCAGCATCTATAGCATTTTCTAAATAAGCAAGGTTAAATAATTCAGGACCGGTTGTTTTTGGGAAAGGTTTTGCAAAAAAAGCATCCTTCAATAACTCGTTTAACAAAACATCGTTAACTGTTCCTTTTAACGCTATATCAGCATCTTTATCGTAGGGCAGATCAAAATATTTTTGCGCCAACTGATCCATCAAGGTATTTCCAGGACCAGTATCTGTGCTAAAAATTTTGGAAGCATCTAAACTACCAGGTAAAAATGTATAGTTAGCAATTCCACCAATATTCAGCATGATTCGATCTTCCCCTTTCTTACTGAAAATAAAATAGTCTCCATAAACAGCCAATGGAGCACCCTCTCCCCCAGCAGCAATATGCTTTTGTCTAAAATCACTGATCGTAATAATGCCTGTTTGTACAGCAATATGATCCCCGTCTCCTATTTGTAAAGTACCATTTCCAAATTCAGGGTGACCATGCAAAATTTTGGGGGCATGATATACCGTTTGCCCATGGCTAGCAATTAAATCAATTTCGGAGGGATCAATCCCCCAGCCCTTTAAAGTGGCTAATATTACGGAAGCATGTTTTTCACCAACCCAAGGATTTAACAAACATAACGATTCAAAATCAACTATTTTCTTAGAAAAAATCGAGCGAATGGCCGTTTTAAACGATTCATCAAATGGAACGGTAACAAATTTTTTCAGCGTAACTTCAGTTTCCATCCCACTTCCAGCTATTTCACAAAGCGCAATATCTAATCCATCCAATGAAGTACCACTCATTAAGCCGATAATAGTTCTTTTTTCAGCAGCTCCCATTCGAGCCAATTGAGCAATATATTGGTTCATGAGTAATAATTTTACCTAAAATACGCAAATAACTGCAAATAAAAGCATCAATTACGCAATATTCTGCAAGCTGCCCCCTTTGGCAAAAATTCGATCAATTCGTTTTTCTACAGCAGGATCTTTTTCTACTGGGGGCGCATGATGCGGTTTAATTCTGGCATCAATCACCAATGGCCCTTCACAACCCCAATGCTTATTTACAAAACTTTCTTTAATACCGTGCATATCATGCGACGGATTACATCTTGTATAAGTTACCCATAAATAATTTCGCATATTGGCAGACACAAAGTCAGCATCATCGCAAACAACTATAATGGCCACTCCATTTAACTCATCTATAGCATCGTGCAATTGGTAGTTCAACATTTTCATTTCCTCTTTCACTGTTGTGTAATCGGTAAATGGTTTGGTTTTAATTGCAATCACCCCTGGCATTACTAGTTTCGGATTTTCGAACTGGATAAGCCCATTTAAAACAGCCGGAACTTCAGTAGCTAATTCGCGAATGGGTTCTCCATAAGCAGCCAATACCACTTTACTACCCGTATTTAATCCAGTACCCGAGTAATCTAATGTGTCAATGGTAGTATTCGTATGAAAATGAATATCTCTTTGCAGGTTGATTCTTTCCAATACATATTTCATGAAATCGAAAACATGATGCGCTTTTAACTGATTGGTATCATCTGCAGCAATAAATAAAAACTTAGCCAAACTCAATTGTCCTGTACCCAATACATGATTGGCAATGGTTAATAATTCTGCAGGCTGTTTAGTGGGTGTGTAGGGAGTATAGCGCTCGCTTCCTACAGCTAATAACAAGGGGTGAACACCCGCTGCATCCACTGCGTGTACTTCTTTCAAGCCAGGTACTTCTTGTGGAATAGCAGCCCCTGTAATTTCATGAATCAATTCCCCAAAACTGGTATCTTCTTGAGGAGGCCTTCCAACTACGGTGAAAGACCAAATAGCATCTTTTTTTGCATATACTTTATGCACTTTCATTAATGGGAAATCATGTTGTAAACTATAATAACCCAAATGATCACCAAATGGTCCTTCTGGTTTGTTCTCTCCAGGATATACTTCACCAGTAATCACAAAGTCTGCATCGGTACTAATGCAATATCCATCTTCATAGGCATATCTGAATCTTCTACCACCTAAAACACCTGCAAAAGTCATTTCACTAATCCCTTCGGGCAACGGCATTACTGCTGATAAAGTATGCGAAGGAGGTCCGCCAACAAAGCAACTCACTTTTAGAGGTTGCCCTTTTGCGTTGGCCTTGGTTTGATGCACACCAATACCCCTATGCAATTGATAATGCAATCCAATTTCTTTGTCTTTTATGTAATCATTCCCATTCAGCTGTATACGATACATACCCAAGTTAGATTTCATGATTCCGGGCTGCTCAATATCTTCTGTATAAACTTGGGGCAAGGTTACAAATGCACCTCCATCCATTGGCCAATGTTGAATCAATGGCAAATCACTAATCTTAATTTCTTCATACATCACTGGTTTAGACCAAGGATTTTTTAAAGGCAATGCTTTTAAAGCAGCCAAGGCAGCAGAAGCATTTTGAAGAGGAGATTTAATGGCTTTGATTGGATCATTTTTCAATTCAATCAACTGTTGTACAGATGCAATGGTATCCCTAAAAATGAATTTTGATCTTTCTAACGTGCCAAAAATATTGGATGCTGCCCTGAATTTACTCCCTTTCACATTTTCAAATAATAATGCAGGGCCCTTTGCTTCGTATACCCTTAAATGGATAGCAGCCATTTCCAAATAGGGATCAACTTCTTCTTTTATTCTAACTAATTGACCATTTTTTTCGAGATCAATTAAACAAGCTTCTAGTGATGGATAGTTCATAAAATATAAACAAAGCTAAACAGCAAAAGTTGATATGCGAATAGTTTAAGTAATTTTGTGTCATGACAAAGCTTAGTGTCAATATCAATAAACTAGCCACGCTGCGAAACAGTAGAGGTGGCAATAATCCAAACCTAGTAAAATCTGCCCTAGATATAGAGCAATTTGGAGCCGATGGGATTACGGTTCACCCAAGACCAGACGAGCGACATATTCGTTATGCCGACGTTTACGATTTAAAAAAAGTATTGCATACCGAATTCAATATCGAAGGCAATCCTACTGAACAAAAATTTGTAGACCTGGTATTGGCTTCAAAGCCTGCACAAGTAACTTTAGTGCCCGATGCATTAGGACAATTAACGAGCAACCATGGTTGGAATACCATTGAACACCAAGTATATTTAAAGACCATTATAGCCGTGTTTAAAAATGCAGATATTCGAGTATCTATTTTTGTAGACCCCATCGTTTCAATGGTAGAAGCAGCAGCAACTACAGGAACCGATCGTATTGAATTGTACACGGAATCTTATGCTCAGCAATTTACTTTAGGAAATAAAGAACAAGCTATTGCTCCTTTTAAAGCAGCCGCAGAAGCCGCTAGGACATTGGGTTTGGGGCTAAATGCAGGTCACGATTTAGATAGATTTAATTTAGGTTATTTTAGTAAAGAAATTCCTTGGCTGGATGAAGTTAGCATTGGGCATGCATTAATTTGTGATGCCATTTATTTAGGCCTTGAGAACACCGTACAACTATACAAAAGACAATTATCACACTAATAACTACAATATGAACAATCAACCTCAGGTAGGCATTATCATGGGAAGCGATAGCGATTTATCGGTGATGGAAGCAGCAGCATTGGTTTTAAAAGAAATGGGCATCCCATTTGAATTAACCGTTGTTTCTGCACATAGAACTCCTCAAAGAATGATGAATTATGCTTCTTCCGCTGCACATAGAGGATTGAAAGTAATTATTGCCGGTGCTGGTGGTGCTGCACATTTGCCAGGAATGGTAGCATCTGTAACTACATTACCTGTGATTGGGGTACCTATTAAATCTTCTAACTCAATTGATGGATGGGATTCTGTTTTATCCATTCTACAAATGCCCAACGGAGTACCTGTTGCAACTGTTGCACTGAATGCTGCAAAGAATGCAGGACTTTTAGCTGCACAAATCATTGGTGCCTTTGATGCTGGTATTGCATCCAAAATGGCGGATTATAAAACTGATATGAAGCATGCTGTTGAAGAAAAAGCTGCTGGCATGAAGTCTAAGTGGCCGAATCAGTTTGATCAGTAAACAAAAAGGAACGGATTAGCTCGCTGCGGTCATTGTAAAGATGAATAGCGGAACGGATTAGAATTAGAAAGGAACGGATTAGAATTAGAAAGGAACGGATTAGAATTAGAAAGGAACGGATTAGCTCGCTTCGCTCGCTGATTACCGAATATTTGGTCTTACTCAAAGCCTCCTCACCGCCTTCGGCGGTGAAGGCTTTTTTTATTTGTTCGCTTTCGAAAGCAAGCTTTCGTCGCTCACAAATAAAAAAGCCTCTCCAAAATCTTGAAGAGGCTTTGTGCCCCGGAACGGAGTTGAACCGTTACTCGCGTTGCGGCGAACAGGATTTTAAGTCCTGCGTGTCTACCAATTCCACCACCGGGGCTGCCATGAAAAAATCCCGACCCATTAAGAGCGGGATTCTTTTGGAGCGGAAGACCGGGCTCGAACCGGCCACCCCGACCTTGGCAAGGTCGTGCTCTA
>JBMLPQ010000016.1:0-2015 GCA_049242025.1 Sediminibacterium sp. | reverse complement strand
AAGGCTGCAGTTTTTTGCTGCAGCCTCAAAATCAGGTATTAATACCTTATCTACTCAGGTTCATACTACGCTCTTTGTAAAGCGTTCTGAAATAAGGATCTCTTAAGTCTTTAATAAAGCGAATGGCTTCACCTGTGCTCTTCATTTCTGGTCCTAGCTCTTTGTTTACGCCAGGAAATTTATCAAAACTAAATACGGGTTCTTTAATGGCATACCCTTCTAGTTTTTTCTCCATGGTAAACTCAGACAACTTAGCAGCACCCAACATTACTTTGGTAGCAATATTCAAATAAGGAATTTGATATGCTTTCGCAATAAAAGGAGTGGTTCTAGATGCACGAGGATTTGCCTCAATCACATATACTTTACCATTCTTAATAGCAAATTGAATATTGATTAAGCCCTTGATATTTAATGCACGTGCAATCTTCTCTGCATAAAATTCCATGGTTTCAATCACCAATGGCGTTAAATTAAACGCAGGCAATACCGCATTACTGTCTCCACTATGAATACCTGCAGGCTCAATATGTTCCATTACGCCCATGATATGGAATTCTTCTCCATCAAAAATGGCATCCACTTCAGCTTCCTGACAACGGTCTAAGAAATGGTCAATTAAAATTTTATTTCCTGGAATATGTTTCAATAAACTAATTACTGCTTTCTCTACTTCTTCGTCGTTAATTACAATTCTCATACGCTGCCCGCCAATTACATAGCTAGGTCTAACCAAAACGGGGTAACCAACTTTGTTTGCTACTTCAATGGCATCTTCAGCGTTGTATGCAGTACCATATTCAGGATAAGGAATATTTAATTCTTTTAATAAATCACTAAAACGTCCTCTATCTTCAGCAATATCCATGTTCTCGAAAGAAGTACCTACGATTGTAACACCCTTCTCATGTAAACGCTTGGCCAGTTTCAGGGCGGTTTGACCACCAAGTTGAACAATCACTCCATCTGGCTGCTCTAGTTCAATGATTTCCCACAAATGCTCCCAAAAAACAGGCTCAAAATACAATTTGTCTGCCATGTCAAAATCAGTGGAAACTGTTTCTGGATTACAATTCACCATAATGGATTCGTAACCACATTCTTTGATTGCCAAGAGGCCATGTACGCAACAGTAATCAAACTCAATTCCCTGACCAATTCGGTTAGGGCCGCTACCTAAAACAATTATTTTTTTCTTTTTAGAAGGAATCGATTCGTTGGAGTTGAGAGTAGGGTTCATTTTTTATAAGAATTCTGCAAAATTAAGGTTAAGGGGCTATTAGTTGAATAATTTTTTTGTTACAGCTTCGAATAGCCTGAATCATTGAGTTTAATTGTAATATATTAATTTTGAATCATTCAGTATTTAATGCCAATGAAGAAAAGCTTAAAGATTACGGTCATCTTGTCTAGTATTTTACTTGGACTGGTTTTAATGATTATTATTTTCATTTCTCCCATTTCAAAATATTTAATTGAAAAATACAGTGAAGCATATACGGGTCGTAAAATTGGAATGCAAGAATTAAGCATCAATATATTTAATGGAAGCATAACCGCAAAGGGCTTCACTGTATTTGAAGCAAAGTCTACAAAGCCATTTTTTAAAACAGATGTATTAGACGTCAATATTGCTGTTTACAAACTATGGGTAGGTAAGTATGATATTACTTCTGTAGAATTGTCTAGTCCCTATTTACAAGTCATACAAAAAGGCGACAAGTTTAACTACGACGATTTGATGAATCGCTTTTTTGCAGATGATACCACTAAAAAAGTTGAAACGAAACCGGTTAAATATTGGGCTAGAAATATTCAAGTAAATAATGCAACCATTCTGTATACCAATACCAAGCCATTAACGAATATTAAACTCATCAAAGGGGTAGTGCAAATACCCTTGATTGCTTGGGATGATCCTTTATATAAAATTCAAACGGCTTTTAATTTATCAACGGGTGGTCGCAGTAAAGCTTTATTGCATTTTAATACCAACACATTCGACTATAAAGCCA
>JBMLPQ010000015.1:0-1288 GCA_049242025.1 Sediminibacterium sp. | reverse complement strand
TCACTTCAAGATTATTTGAGTCTTGGGTAATTTTTAAAGACTCTTGTAAACACTTTAGGGCTTCAGCATATTCGCCCTTTTGTATTTTTTGATACCCCTTTACGCCTAATACAGCCGCTTCTAATAATTTGTAACCAGATTTTTTTGCAATCACTAGTCTTTGTTCATTATAAAAATCAGCGGAATCGCGGTCTATATCAGCATAATATGTAACTATGTTTAAAAGTACATTTTGCCTTGTAGAATCATCTTTTGCCATCAGATAAGCTTCTTTTAATTCAGCTATATTTGGCTGAGCTAACAAAGAATTATTAAAGAGTAGATAAAGGCAAAAAATAAAAAATACAACAAGTTTTATTTTCATTTTAAACAATTGTGCTTTGAACTTCTATACATTAGTTTTTTGAATCACAGATTTGCATGAATGGCTTGATTTCATTGATTTTTCTTTTCATTTTCAACTGTCTAATTTTTTCGGACAGTTCACTTTCTTCTTTTTTCAGTTTCGTTTTCAAATCATTTCAATACTTCCTGCTTAGGTCTGTACTGGTAAGTATCTCAATCACATCAATAACTGAGAAATACCACTTCTCTTCTTTCTCATCCCAATAGGTTCTTACATTCTGATGTTCAAACAACTTTAATTCGTTTTTCATTGCTTAACTATTCATGGGTAGATGAATGATAAACGTTGACCGATCTCCTTCCTTTGTTTCCACTTTCAGTTCTCCACCATGCGCCTTCACAATATCATAACTCAAGCTCAACCCCAATCCAGTACCCTGACCCGTGGGTTTAGTGGTAAAGAAGGGTTGAAATATTTTATCTAAGATATTGGGAGGAATTCCATTGCCGTTGTCGGTAACCCTGATTTCTACTTGATGATTGACCTTTTTTGTAACAACGGAAATTGTAGGTTCGTAATCCGCAATACCTTGTTTTGATTTTTCATTCACTGCATAAAAGGCATTGTTGATCAGGTTCAGAATTACCCTGCCAATATCCTGGGGTACTACATTAATGGGTGCCAATGTAGTATCAAATTTGGTTTCAAAATCAGCATTAAATGGTTTGTCCTTAGCCCTTAGTCAATGGTAGAATAGGCGCAGGTATTCATCGCATAAGGCATTGATATCGGTAAGCTCTTTTACCCCATTGCTGCTGCGGCTATGTTGGAGCATACCTTTTACAATATCGGCTGCACGTGTACCGTGGTGATTTATCTTTTCTAGATTTTGTACAACATCGTTAGCTATTGCTTTTACTTCATCGGTATTGCCTTTATCCA
>JBMLPQ010000014.1:0-1538 GCA_049242025.1 Sediminibacterium sp. | reverse complement strand
ATTATGGGATGCGGATTTATGATGGAAGAATTGGTAAGTTTTTGAGTGTGGATCCAATTACAAATGAGTACCCTGATTTAACGCCATATCAGTTTGCAAGCAATACTCCGATTTGGGCAATAGATTTAGATGGATTAGAAGGACTTGTAGCAACGGGAATGCCGATGGGAAACTCAGGTGGACATGGAATGATTCTAAGTGTTCAGGATGCAAAAAAGGTTATTAATTCTGTCGCCAATTGGTTTTCTAGTAAGCATCAGAGTGGTATGCGAAATTATAGGATAGCAGAGCAAGCAAGGCAAATGGCTATAAAACAGGGAAGAACAGATGGTGATGGAATTACCTGGTGGACAAAGGCAATGGTATATATAGGGCCTTGGTGGAGCTCTACAGCAGCTTTCTCAGATGCTAATGATGGTGCTGTATTAATGCAAGGTAAAAACCTTGATGGTTCAGATGCTACTGTAGGGGATTATACTGCTGCTGGTGTTGGGATTTTTATACCATTTCTCAGTGGAAGTTCGATAAAGAATATATTCAAAGGTTTTACTACTGCTGTTGAAGGGTATAAATATGCTGGAAAAACTTTTAAGAATGCTGAACAGTTTGAAAAAGCGCTAGTAAAAGCTGGTACTTATGAAGATAGAGTTGGAATGGTTCAGAGTGTTCTAAGAGACGTAGCAAAAACCAATAACTGGAAAAAGGCAGGTGATTTGTCAAAGAAAACAGGTAACGAATTTTATGATTTAGGAGATGGTACATTTGGGTCAATTGATAAGTTACATGGTCACTTTGAAGTTTTCAAAAAGGAAGGAAAAACTCTTTCACATCAAGGCTCTATTAACATTGACGGAGTAATGAATAAGGAAAGGAATAAAGCTTATGATATCAAGCTGTAATTTAAAAAGAGAGAGAAGTCATGCAAGAACTTAGTTTTTTAAGGGATGATGAAATTATATCGAATGGTTCAATTATAAGATTGTATGAAGTTGGAAGATTTGATATAATGAAAACGTTGTTGGACAGAAATAATAGTGAAAAAAAAGAAATGGATTTTTATGAATACATGATAGTCAATAATAGCCTAATTGAAAGCCATATATTCTCTCTGGTTAATGTAACAAAAAACAATTCAAATAGAGGTTCAATTTTATGTGAGTTTGATACTGGAATCACTAACACATTAATTGCTTTACATTTAAAGAATTATTTTGGAAATACTGCGACTGTATTTGTAGAATTAAATGAGTGAATCGGAAATACTTTATATAATAAAGCCCCTGCGCTAGCTGCGGCTTTATTGTTTTACGTAGCATGAGCCTTTTTAATATTGAAATCCCGAAGAGCTTTATCAATAAGATTTGGCAATAAATTTTTGTTATCATTTGAATTAGTTAAGATTTAATTTGGCAGTTCTCATTCACTATCAACCCCCATACTCCAGAGCCCCACACTCACGCTTATTTTATCAACCCATTAATTTCTGCTGAATACGCGCCAGCATTCATTTGGAGTTGCATCGGGCAGTTTCCGGGGTA
>JBMLPQ010000013.1:0-2001 GCA_049242025.1 Sediminibacterium sp. | reverse complement strand
GCCAATCCAAATGCAGCCATTTTATTTTTTTGGAAAGAATTAGAAAGACAAATCAGAATAGAAGGAACCGTAGAGAAAATTTCTGAAGCGGATAGCGATGCTTATTTTCATTCAAGGCCTGCCGGTAGTAGGATTGGGGCATGGGTTTCACCACAGAGTAAAGTAATTCCAGGACGCAATTTTCTAGAAGAGAATTATCAACGCATAATGTTGCAATACCCAGATGAAAATCAAGTGCCTCGTCCTCCACATTGGGGTGGGTATATAGTAAAACCTGAAAGTTTTGAATTTTGGCAAGGCAGAAGCAGCCGACTCCACGATCGTTTGAGATTCACTAAAAATAATCAATCTAGTCAATGGCTTAGAGAGCGATTAGCGCCGTAACTGAAAAGAGGAAAACTAAATTTATTGTATTGTAAAATCAGATTTGAGTTGAGCAAATACTGTTTGCATTAGCTCATTTAATTGATTGCCTAAATTAGGTATCTTGTCTATTTGTTCGCCCGTTTTTGCATAAAACTCGATGCTTTCTACTATTTTATATGCTTGTTTAATCCCCAAACTATAAATAGATGATTTCATTCTATGTGCTAACTGGAAAATATCATTCCGTTCATTAGCTGCTATTGCTTTCTGTAAATTATCAATATCTACAGTTGAGTTCTTTATAAAAATTGTGATAATTTCTGTCAAAAATGCTGTATCATCCAAATCAATGCCTTGAATTGCAGAAAGGTCATACAATTTTTGACTATTGTCTTCCGTATTTATTTTTGTTGGTTTTTTTGAAAAGTCTATTAAGTTGTTTAACTCTAATTGTTTCTTTATACAATCATATAAACCTAGTTCAGTAAAAGGTTTTGTGATATAGTCGTTAAAACCTGCTTCAGCAAAACGCTCTGTATCTTTTTTAAATGCATTTGCAGTAAGTGCAACAATAGGAATTGCAGCTTTTGTTGTATCCCCCATTTGCCTAATCATTTGAGTTGCTTCGTAGCCATCTACTTCAGGCATATGAATATCCATTAGAATTAAATCAAAGTCACTTTTTTTATGAGCCTCAAATGCTTCTTTTCCATTTGCCACTAATACTACTTCATGTCCCCATTCTTCTAATATTTGCCTAACGATGATTTGGTTGATGGTTACGTCTTCTGCAACAAGTATTCTTTTTTTATCGATTGGAATAAATACTTCTTCTTCCTCGCTTTTATTGAGCATGGTGCTATCACCAATTTGATAAGGAATTTTTACAATAAAACAAGTCCCTTTATTTATGATGCTTTCTGCCTTGATAGTACCACCTTGCATTTCAACCAGATTCTTAGTAATCGAAAGTCCTAGCCCAGTTCCGCCATATTTTCTACTCGTTTCAGAGGAAGCCTGAACAAATTCCTCAAATATATTGGCTAAATTTTCTTCAGAAATGCCAATGCCAGTATCGTTTACTTTAAATTCAAAAACAGGTATTCCTCCAGATTCATTTAATTGAGCTGCGCTTACTGTAATTTGTCCTGAACTAGTAAATTTAAGTGCATTACTTATTAAATTATTGAGTACTTGACCTAATCTAAAAGGGTCACCAATTAAGACAGTATTATGCTCCAACTGATTATCGAAAATTAATTCTAATCCTTTTTCTTCTATTTTAAAAATGAATGTTTTTAATGTACTAGAAATTTTTTCCTCTAATAAGAAAGGAATATGCTCAAGTTCAATTTTACCAGATTCAATTTTAGTAAAGTCTAAAACATCATTTACAATATGCAGTAAATTATCAGCAGACTCTAAAATGAGCTTTGTGTACTCTGCTTGTTTTGGGTTAAGATTGGTTTTATATAATAAGCCGCCAATACCTAGAATACCATTCATTGGTGTTCTTATTTCATGGCTTATATTAGCTAAGAATACT
Source organism: Sediminibacterium sp. (assembly GCA_049242025.1). GTDB lineage: Bacteria > Bacteroidota > Bacteroidia > Chitinophagales > Chitinophagaceae > Sediminibacterium. The sequence continues at coordinate 89 of JBMLPQ010000013.1, read as the reverse complement.
TCTTTTACTCTACTTGCTCTCTCCGTTTCTTCTTTTGCTTTTATTAATTCTCTTTCTGCTTTTACCCTGTTGGTGATGTCTTGAGAGAA
>JBMLPQ010000012.1:0-15870 GCA_049242025.1 Sediminibacterium sp. | reverse complement strand
GGTATCAACTCCTGTTTTTTTAGCAATCTCCTCTCTGTTTAAAAGCTGACCTGCATAATTGGCACATAAAAAAACAAAGCGATTAAATGCTGCTAAATCATTGATATTTTTTAGTAAGCGAACATCTCTTTGCACATAAGTTTGCACATAGCTCTCTAACCAATTAGTAGGCTTTAATTGTTCATTCCAAATTTCTGGATATCCACCTTTCAGCATTAATTCATCAACAGAATCAACAGAAATATTGTTTTCATTTAATTCTGCATAGCTTAATGGCAACAAAGACAAATATCCTGCTCTTCCAGCTAGCGATTGAGATACTTGTTCTTGTAGTAGAAAATTATTTGAACCTGTTAATAGGAACTGCCCCCTCTTCGTATTCTTATCAAGCATTTCCTGTAAAAATCTAAACAATAATGGTACCCGTTGCACTTCATCAAATATGGCGCCTCCTGCATATTTTTTTAAAAAAACTTCAGGGTTAGATTCAAACGCTGCTTGTGTAGTAGGGGTTTCAAAGTTGACATAAGGCTTATCCTTGAAAAGCATTTTGCTCAAAGTGGTTTTACCGCTTTGCCTAGGACCTGTTATACACAAAGCCCTAAACTGTGTCAGCTTAAACTCGGCTTCAGCCTGAATTGCTCTTTGAATAATATTACCCATTTACTTCAATTTTGCAAAAATGGAGTTTAACTCCAGATTTGCAAATATATGCAAAAATGGAATCTGATTCCAGATTTACAAAAAAATGCAAAAATGGAATTGGCTAGAATATCTGTGTTTTATCGTTTACTTCTGCATTGGTTACAACAGTATGGTGTTGTTCTTGATCTGGCTTATTAAAGAATTTATTTTGGAAGACCAAGATGGTTATCACACCAGTTGAAATAGCCATGTCTGCTATATTGAATACGGGTCTGAAGAATTCAAATTCTTCTCCACCAACAATGGGTATCCAAGTTGGATAATGTGAATTCGTAATAATTGGGAAATACAACATATCTACTACTTTCCCATGAAACAATCCTGCATAGCCTCCTCCTGGAGGAAATAGGGTTGCTACATTTTGTGTAAATGGATTGCTGGCTTCGAAGATGATGCCATAAAACAAACTATCAATTAAATTGCCGAGGGCTCCTGCATATATTAGCGCTGCACAAATTAAAAACCCTTTATGCTGTTTCTGCCTGATGAAATTGCGTATCAGGAATGATCCCCAAATAACTGCTCCTAATCTAAATAAAGTGAGGGCAATTTTTCCAAACTCACCACCAAATTTCCAACCCCAGGCCATGCCTTCGTTTTCTACAAAATGTAGCCTGAACCAGGTGCCCAATACATTGTGTTCTTCCCCAGTGTAATAGTTCAGTTTAATGTAAAACTTAGAGCCCTGATCAATCAGTAAAATGGCTAGTATAATAAGAATTATCTGTTTTGCTTTCACGGTTCAATTTTATCGTAAAAACAAAGATAAGGAAAGGCGTTGCTTTAATTACCACCGCCCGTTCTTGTAGTATCTTTTTTAACAGTAGTATCTTCTACAATCTGAACCGGAGTAGCTGTTATTGTAAAAATCTCTGCTACTTTTTGCATATCACTGCAGTTGGTATCGGCACGTTTTAATGCCAATGCATATCGGCCTGCAGGTATATTGTCAAATAAGCCTGTGGTATTGCTGTAAACCTGGTTATTGACCAAGTTAGTTAAGATAAACTGTAATGAAATTTTAGTATCAGAAACTGCAAAATGCAATACGCCATTTTTTGCATCTTCGGTGGTGGCTGGTACTATTTTAGTCATTTTCACATCTACCTCTAATACCGATTCTTCAATACGGAATTTTCTTTCTACTGGCTTACATACGTCGCTATTGTTAGAATAAACCAACACGCTGTATTCACCTGCTTGTAAATTATTAAACATCCAAGTTGGTAAATTCGTAAACTCAGAACGGAAAATTTCCTTGTTGTTATCACGCTTCACTAATACATAGCGGAACGGCCCAACGCCTTGTGTTATATTCACGGTAAATGAACCATTCGGAGTTTCGGTACAACTACTTTTCACTAGATTGGTCACATTAATTTTTGCTGCTACTGGCTCTGTTAATGTAGCGGTAAATTCTATTTTGTTGTTACAGGAATCTAATATTTGAATAATATATTTTCCAGCCATTAACCCAGTAAAAGTCACTTCTCTGTTTTTAATTTCCATTGTTCCAGCCTGTGGCAATATAGTTGCTCTCAGCGCTGCTGGATTACCACCTCTGAGTGATACAACCACCGACCCATCGGATAAACCATTACAAGTAACCGCATTGATCCTTTTATTTAACTCTTCTAATTTGGGATGCTCATTTACCACTACAGGGTAATTAACACTACAAGCTCCTTGATTTTGATCGTCGTTGGTTAAGAACAATTGGTATTGTCCTTTTGGAACACCTGTAAATACGGCATTCCCATCACTACTCCGTTCTGTTCTATCGGTTGGTTTTAATTGGAGCAAATACTTTTCGGTGTATCCTTTGATATTTTTAATTGAGATGACTCCTTCGCTTAAGTCTTTGCATGTATTGCTAACTGCAATATCATTCAATTTCAATGAAGGTGCTGCTGGCATAAATATGAAAGCATTGGTTACGGGCATTCCTAATTCGGTGCCTACCATTAATGATGCTCTCACACTTATTTTTTGATTCCCCATTGGTTCTGCCTTCAATACATCTGCCAATGATACTTGCAATTCTGGCGCTTGTGTGGTAGTCAATAAACTCCAATCTGCAGAACCTTCTAATTGGTATTCCCATTTATACAACACGTCTTCTTTATTGGGTAATAATGAGGCACCTGTTGTTAATTTTACTTTGTTGTTGCTGCAATATTTTCCAGAAGCAATATCCAACACAATTGGATCAGCTGCTGGCAGTGTGTATTTAACTTTATACTCAATTGAAAAATTACCACCCGAAGTACTCACATTCATTTTTCCTGAAGTAACTCCTGGCTTGATGGTTTTAAGGTCTATTACCCATTCTCCAAATTCATGCATTTTGTCTTTATTAAACAAACCGCTTCCGTCAAATTCACAATCTCCTTTTTTCTTATTTTTTTCAAATGCTTCCATTTTAAGACCAATGGACGTTCCATTGCTTAAGTCCCATTCAATAGGAATCAATGGATAATCTACCATTGCATCTGTTTGCTTAAAGTCTATTAGGCGAAAACAATTAAACCCTTCGGAATCTTTAGGGTTTAATAAAGCATTGTCTTGCTTGTTAAAAAATTTAATTCTTGGATCTGTTCCACTTTTATTGGAATACTTTAAGTGTACATCAGTTAGTTGAATACTAACCTTAATTTTCTTTTGTGCACTTGTCTGGTTTGTTAACGCCACCATGCATAGTACTAACACTAAAAGCTTCATCACTTTCATAATTTTTTTATTGTTATGCTCTAGCCTGGGGGGAGGGGCAATTATTTTCTAAGCCTAAGACCAACATACAGCATATACATGCCCGGTCTACTAGTGCCTTGAGGTATTTCTGAAATATTAGAAATACCAAAATTGTATCGAACACCCGCCATTAATCGAAGTGGTAAGTTCATTTCTGCACCAATCACTCCAGATAATTCTGTGGTTTTGAATGTATTTTTTACATCTTGCTCCAAATTACCTGTTTTTGATTTTGCCGTAATTAAGAACCCCATTTGAGGGCCTGCATAAGCTTTTAGAAATCCAATTTTGGTTTGCAATAACAATGCTGGTGCTGCTACATATGACAGGTTGGTTTCGCTGAATGCAGCACCTGCACCTGTATACGTACCACCTTTAGAGTAAAAACCTAATTCGGTTCTTAGTGTAATAAAATGTCCAATTAATCTTGAATTCAAAAAGAAGGATCCACCAATATTGGTCTTCGCTTCTTCCGCTACATTGGTTGCAGCAATTTGATTGTAGTCTAAATTAGACCTTTGCAATCCCACTATAAATCCAATTTCTTTTCTTTTCTTGTCTTTATCTTGAGCAAAAACACCTAATGTGGTTCCTGCTAAAACAGCTGCGGTAAGTAGTAGATGTAGTTTCATAATTGTTATAGTAAGTGCTAAAAATATAAAATTTAGTTAACTTTACAATAAAATTCAACAGTTTGTATTCTTAATACCTATAACTAGGTATGCCCCCCAACAAATAAACCGTCACCCCCCGGCTAAATTTTTGTTATTTATTAAACTATGAATAAAAAATACTTGCTTCTTTTCAGTTTTGTTACCCTGCTAACAAATACTATTTGGGGTCAATCTGTTGCTGATTTACTCAGAACCGCTAATAATAAAATTCTGTTTAAAAATTATAAAGAAGCATTGGCAGGTTTAAACAAATTAGTCGCCGTTGAAAAGTCTAACGAACTTGCTTCAAAGGTTTATCATTTAAGAGGTAGAGCACATGCTGGCTTAAAAATGCAAAAAGATGCTTTGTCTGATTTTAATACGGCCATTCAATTAGACCCCAATAATGTAGAAGCATACAATTACAAAGGAATTATTTTTTTAGAACAGGATAAACCAGAAGAGGCATTGCTTTCATTTAACACGGCAATTGAAAAAAATGTTACGTACGCAGATGCTTTCTTAAATAGAAGCAAAGCCTTGTTTAAATTGAACAGGCACCAAGACGCATTAGAAGATATTAATAAAGTAATAAATGCTGCACCCAATAGTGTTGAAGCTATACTATTGAGGGCTTCAATTAAGCGCGGGCTTAATGAAATAAATGGCGCATTGCAAGATTGTAATAAAGCCATCGATATAGATGAAAATGCAACGGAAGCTTATATGATGCGTGCAGATATTCGATTGGCATTGGGGAATCCCGGTGCTGCAGTATTAGATTTAAACATGGCTTTAGAAATTGAAGACAGCAATGAGTATCTATATTTTCAACTTGCAAATACTTATTACAGTGCTGGAGATTTTAAAAATGCCCTCAAATTTTTTAATACCGCCATTAATTTTAATAATAAAGAAGCAAGTTTCTTTTTACAAAGAGGTTTGGTAAAACAAAAACAAAATGATAAGTCGGGTAGTTGTTCAGATTTTTCGCAGGCTGCCAAACTAGGTAGTTTGCAAGGTGAATATTTAAAGAAACAACACTGCAAATAATTTATTCTTCTATATAAACACGCTTAACTCGCAAACTAATTCCTGTCATTATTTCGTACGATATCGTATCAGCAGCTTTTGCCACTGTTTGTATTGAAATGTTTTTACCGAATAGCTCTACCGTGTCACCTGCTTTTACATCAGGTATATCAGTAACATCAATCATACACATATCCATACAAATCTTTCCCACCGTAGGTGCTAGCTTTCCTTTAATAAACATTTTTCCTACCCCATTTCCCATTCGTCTAGGGTAACCATCTGCATACCCTATTCTTACCGTTGCAATGATGCTATCGCTAGTGATTACTCCCGATCTATTATAGCTAACTGTAGCTCCTTTCTTTAAATGCCTAATTTGTGCAATGGTTGTTTTGAGTGTAGCCACTGTTTGCAAGGGCAAATTTGCTTGATGAACATTATCTGCCCCATACAATCCAATACCTAATCTAACCATATCAAATTGCCAGGAAGGATTTCTTCTAATTGCAGCGGTATTAGCTATATGCTTGATGAATCCATAGCCTATCGCATTTTCGATTAGATTTACTGCATTACTAAATTGATCTACTTGCATTTGTGTAAAAGCATCTTCATTTGCATCTTCGCTTGCAGCTAAATGACTTAAGACCGATTTTACTCTTAGTAAATTCTGCGTAGAGAGCCATTTACACAATGCGTCTACTTCATGCATATCAAACCCTAGTCGATTCATTCCTGTGTTCAACTTTATATGAATAGGGTATTGCTGTATTCCTTGTTTTGAAATATATTGATGAAACGCAGTTAGTATTTCAAAAGAGAATAATTCGGGCTCTAAGGAATAGTTTACCATTGCATCAAAAGAATATTCATCGGCACTCATTACCATAATGGGTAAATGAATCCCCGACTTTCTTAGTGTAACACCTTCATCGGCATACGCAACTGTTAAATAATCTACCTGCTGTTGTTGCAATCTTCTGGCTACTTCTCCTGCACCACTTCCATATCCAAATGCTTTTACCATTGCCATCATTTTGGTGCTGGGCAACAACAATGATTGGTATGCTTTTAAATTATGCACCATGGCAGTTAAATTAATTTCCATGATGGTTTGATGCACTTGTTGTTCCAGCCAATGCGCTATTTGTTCGAATGCAAATTTTCTTGCACCTTTTAATAAAATATAATTTTGCTGAAACATGGTTTCGTGCAAATGTTGCAGCAAGTCTTCTGTGCTTGCATACGATTGTACGCTAAAGGGATAATGGTCTGAATTTTTCTGCGTAAAAAAGTGACTGATTTGAGGACCTACTGCATACAATGTTTTTACCCCGCTATTCGCCAACATATTGGCCACGTCTTGGTATAATTGTTCTTCTGCTTCACCTGATTCTACAATATCTGAAACAATGGCTATAATTGGTTGCTGATTGGCTTGCTCTTTCAAAAATTGCAAAGCCAATGATAAAGAAATTTTATCGTTGCTATAGCTATCATTTAGTAAATAACTTTGATTGATTGCCCTGCGCAATTGCATCCGCATTTCAACGGCGGTAAGTTGCATGACTCTTTGCTGTATTACCGAAATACGATAATTCATTTGCAGCAATACCAATACACAAGTCATTACATTTTGAATGGATACTTCGTCGGTAAATGGCACTTGCAACTGAAAGCGTTGTTGCTGATAACGCAATACTAGATTGGTTTCCGTTGATGATTTTTGCTGTTCTAATAACTGTAATTCAGGTAGTTCGTTGTTTGCACCAGGCAGTGGCTTTGATCCCCACCGAACAATTGTTGCATTGGTTTTGAATGTAGTTGGTATATAATCACTTGCAGTGATGACTGTTTTTGCGAAGGAAAAAAGTTGAATTTTTTCATCCATCTTTTCTATTACACTACTAAATCCTTCGTTATGTGCATCTCCAATATTGGTGAGCACGCCCATCGTTGGCTGCACCAATTCTGACAAGGATTTCATTTCTCCTTTTGCCGAAATACCTACTTCAAATATTCCCAACTCATGTTGAGCATTTATTTGCCAAACACTGAGTGGTACGCCTATTTGAGAATTATAGCTCCTTGGGCTTCTTACAATATTAAAGTCTGGTTGTAGTAATTGATACAACCACTCTTTTACAATCGTTTTTCCATTACTACCAGTAATCCCAATGATTGGTATATTGAATTTTTTTCGATGATCAGCAGCAATTTGCTGCAAAGCTTGAACGCTATTGGCAACTTTAAAAAAAATTGCATCGGGGTATTTGCTGGTGTCTATGGCTTCGTCAACCACAAACGCTCTGACCCCTTGTTGATACACTTCCGAAATAAAAGAGATGCCAGATCTTCTAGGCCCTTTGATTGCAAAGAATAAACTTTGCGCAGGTACCACAATATTTCTGCTATCAATTGCTAAATATTGAATAACGCTGTCTGCATGGCCTTGTAAAGGTTGCGCCAGAATGGTTGCTATTTTATTTAACAGAATCATCTACAACATCTTTGGGTGTACCTTTTTTATTTAATACAATAGAATATAAAATAGATCCCGAAATACAGAGTACTATTACACCCAATGATAATGCTACTTGACTGGTCTTACTCATCCACATACTTAGGTAATGCTCTCCTAACATTTTAACACCAATGAATATTAATACAATGGCAATCCCTTGTTGTAAATAATCAAATTTGGTAACTGCTCCTCTTAATAAAAAGAATAAAGAACGTAAACCCAATACCGCAAAAATATTTGAAGTATAAATAATCAATGGGTCTTTTGAAATACCCATTACTGCTGGTATAGAGTCTAATGCAAATACCAAATCAATAGCTGCTAATAAAATAACCACTACAAACAAAGTAGTGTAAGCGGGCTTCCCGTTTTCTCTAACCATGTACTTGCCACCTCCGTCGTGGTTTACCAATGGCAAGAAGGATTTTAAAAACTTATAAATTTTTGATTTGTGTGGATCAAACTGTTCTTCGTCATTGGCTTTAAACATATGTACGCCCGTATATAATAAGAACACTCCAAAAAAATACAGCAACCAAGAAAACTTAGCAACCAATGCCACTCCCAACGTAATAAATATTACCCTGAAAATGATGGCCATTAAGATACCTAATAGCAATACCCTCGAATAATAGGCTTCCTTAACGCCAAATGAATTGAAAATTAAGATGAAAACAAAAATATTATCTATGCTTAAACTCCACTCCATCAAATAAGCACTCAAAAACTCAAATGCCAATTGATGCTTACTTATATCTTGACCGCCACTGTCTGCTGCTAGCGCAGGACCTTCTATCCAAAGAAAAACAAAAAAAGCTATGGCTAATCCTACCCAAAACATAGTTTGGTTAAGTGCCTGCCGTATGGTAATGCTTTTATTTTTTTTACTTAGCAGCCCTAGGTCAAAAACCAAGGCAACCGACAATACAATTCCAAATACTAAATAAACAATTTGATGTGCGTTCATAATTATAAAACTATATTAAAAACTGTAGCGCTTCTTACGCCACAATTGGAAAAAATACCCTGTCAAAAAAACAATTGCTACTGGTAACAATACGTTGATGATTTGCCAAAATGTTTTCTGTTCTTGTAATTTTTGCTTATTCAGTAAGCGTAAAACCACCGTTTTATTTCTGCTTTCAAACAATGCATTATCAGACGAAAGATAATCTATACTATTCAAAAAAAATGCCCTGTTCGCGAAGCGATAATTTTCCATTTGAATAAGTCCCATTGGCAATGGCCCGGTTGTATTACTTACCTCATTGGTTACAATATCGCCATCTGCTACCACTATTTGTTTTCCTGCCTTTATTGCTGTTGATAAATAAGGCTTTCCTGTACTCATTTTGACCGAATCAATTACCAACTTAGGCAAGCGATTACTAAATAATGAATTGAACTTTCCTTCGAGCAGCACTGCAACAGGAATATAGCTTTTATTAAAACTGTACAAATCTTCTTGGCTTCTTACACTGTTTAAAGAAACCAATGCAGGTGATGGCAAAATTCTACTATTCGTATCTGATGCCAGCAAAATCGTTTTTTGAATTCCCCTTGCCATCACAGTATCTATACTAGATGGGAAAATGGGCAAAACTCGATCTAGGTTTTCTGAAATAGGGTTTGGCGTTCGTGCTGACAATAATGGATAATATGGCCAAGGTATTCTTTGCATACGAATACTTCCATCTGGATTTTTCCCTACCACCAATGGAATTTTAGAACAATTCAGATCTTGTAATAAATCTCCATTGATTCTTACTCCATATTTGAACAACAATTCATCTAATCCTAAACCTCTATCGAAAGCAGTATACTGTCCTTCAGTTCTTTTTAAGCTATCTAGCTCTGCATGCAATTTGTCGATAAACCAAATAATATTACCGCCATTCATTACATACTGATCTAACTTCAATAAGTCTTCTTCGGTAAATTTATTTTTAGGTTTTACCATTACCAATGTTTTGATAATACTTGCATCTGGATAAGCTTGCTTTAAATCAAAGATGCCCAATCGATAATCATTGCGTAAACTTTCTCCTAAATCGTTCACGGTTAAATCGGTGGGTTGTCCATTGCCTACCACATATGCGATAGTGGGTATTTCTTTTCTGGTTAACTTATCAATTGCTGTTGCAAATTTATTTTCGAGTAATGCTTCTGCTGCATTTCGCGTGGCTTCTACGTCTTCTTGTGGCTCTTCGGAGAGTACATTAAATTGCTTATATATTTTTCTACTACTTCGTAAATCTACTGCAACGGGCGGCTGATTTTTTTGATAGTATACCATTGCACTAGGTACAATCAATTGATTCAATATGGCTTCACCCGATTCTTGCGCTGTGTTGGATTGCTCAAATACTACTCCCATTTTTTGTAAACTATCATACAAAATGGCTTTGGCAGTATCACTTTGTATTCCATCTCCTGGATGCCTAAAAACCACCCTAATTTGGTTATTGGCATAGTTATTAAAAGAGGCCAATACATCCGAAGTGGCCATGCTCAACTTTTTATAATCTGCTGGCAAACTTCCAGTTAAAAAAACTTCCACTGTTATAGTAGAATCAATATTGGATAATAATTGAACAGTTGATTTACTTAAGGTAAATCGCTTGTCTTCCGTTAAGTCTAATCGATTACTGATCATTGAGCCTGCTACTGAAATGCTGACCAATAGGGCAACTGCAGCCAATAACTTGGTTGGCTTTTTAGTAGTTGAAGCTAATCGTAATTGAGTGATGTATAAAAAGAAAGCAATTACTGCAATAAAATAAATGATATCGGTTGCCGACAATACCCCTCTACTAATATTAGCCGCATGCAATTGAATCCCCAATAACTCAATATAATAATCTGCTCCTCCATTCAATATAGGAAGTTTGGCAACTGCACTAAAGCCTGCAAACAAAGCAAAGGAAATCAATGCTCCAATACCGAATGCAGCAATTGTATTATTCGTTACACTACTTGCATAAATTCCTATTGCAGCATATACTCCTGCTAATAAAAATAAACTAATATAACTCCCAATAGTAGCACCAATATCAATCCCTCCAGTAATACTTAGGGCTTGCATTGAAAACGCGTAAATCACCGTTGGAACCAGTGCAATCAAAACAATCAACAGCACGCCCAAATATTTACCAACAATAATTTGTCTTAAGGTAAGCGGTAGGGTTTGCAATAATTCATAAGTTCCTGTTCTAATTTCATCCGAAATACTTCGCATGGTAATTGCAGGAATCAAAAACAATAATAACCAAGGCATTAACTGGAAAAATGGCGCCAAACTAGCATAGCCAAAATTGAGTAGACTGGTATCCGGAAAAACAAAAAACAATAGCCCAGTCACCCCTAAAAATATCCCCAGTACAAGGTATCCTGTTAAGGAAGCAAAAAATTGTTGCCACTCTTTTTTACAGATCATCCACATGGCTCAAAACTAAAGTTTTTATATGCAAAAACCCCGACGAATCGGGGTTTTACTATCAAGATTTAATTTTTTTAACACTGCGTGTACATCAACTAGCGCTTTTAAACCGCAAAGCTTTCTCCGCATCCACAACTTCTGCTGGCATTGGGGTTATCAAAGTAAAAACCCTTTCCATTTAAGCCATCAGAAAAATCTAACTCTGTATTTACAAGATATAAAAAGCTTTTAAGGTCGGTTACTACTTTTACGCCATTGTCTTCAAATACTTGGTCCATCGGCTTTATTTCGTTGTCGAAGTCTAGCTTGTAGCTTAACCCAGAACAACCTCCGCCTACCACGCCCACTCGTAAAAAATAGCTATCATCGCCTTTAACACCAGCTTCTTCCATGAGCTGGATTACTTTTGCTTTGGCTTTATCACTTACGTAAATACTATTTTCTGTTGCTGTTTCGCTCATACTCTTTGTATTGATGTATTAGTGAATTCTTTCTTCGAACACTAACTCTTCTAAACCATTCTTCTTTCTGTAATCGTTGATAGCGCTTTTAATAGCGTCTTCAGCCAATACAGAGCAATGGATTTTTACTGGAGGAAGGTTCAATTCTTCTACTAACTCCATATTATCGATAGCTACTGCTTGGTCTAGGGTTTTACCTTTTAACCATTCTGTTGCCAATGAAGAAGAAGCAATAGCAGATCCGCATCCAAATGTTTTAAATTTAGCATCGGTAATTACACCTGTTGTATCGTCTACTTCAATTTGCAAACGCATTACGTCTCCACACTCAGGAGCACCTACTAAACCCGTACCTACATTGGTTTTAGATTTGTCTAGCGTTCCTACATTCTTAGGATTACTGTAGTGATCAATTACTTTTTCTGAATATGCCATGGTATATTAATTTATTGGTTATTTAATGTTTTACAATTAGTGATGTGCCCACTCAATTTTGTCCATATCTACTCCTTCCTTAAACATTTCCCATAATGGGCTCATGTCTCTTAATTTCAATACTGTTTCGCTAACAGATTTAATCGTATAATCGATTTGCTCTTCAGTGGTAAATCTACCTAATCCAAAACGCAATGAACTATGTGCTAAGTCGTCACCTAATCCTAGCGCTTTTAATACGTAGCTAGGCTCTAATGAAGCAGAAGTACAAGCAGATCCAGAAGACAATGCGATGTTCTTATTGAAGCCCATCAACAAACCTTCTCCCTCTACATATTTGAAAGAAATATTGGCAACATGTGGTAAACGATATTCTCTATTTCCGTTCACATATGCTTCTTCTAATTGAACCAATGCAGACTCTAATTTGTCACGCAATTTGCTTAGGCGAGCAGCATCATCAGCCATTTCTAATCTAGCTAATTCGCAAGCTTTACCAAATCCAACGATACCTGGTACATTTAAAGTTCCACTTCTCATACCACGCTCGTGTCCACCACCATCCATTTGGGCAGTAACTTTTACACGAGGGTTTTTACGACGTACATACAATGCACCAATCCCTTTAGGACCATACATTTTGTGTGCTGTAAACGCCATAATATCAATACCATCTGCATTTACATCTACGGGTATTTTACCTACTGCTTGAACGCCATCGGTGAAAAACAATACACCATGCTTTTTAGCAAGCGCACTGATTTCTTTCACTGGTTGTATTACCCCAATTTCATTGTTGGCATACATTACTGCAATTAAGATAGTGGTTGGTTTAATAGCCGCTTCTAATTCCTTTAGATCAATTAATCCATCAGCCTGAACTTCTAAATAAGTTACTTCAGCACCAGCACGCTCTAAATGCTTACAAGTATCTAAAACCGCTTTGTGTTCAGTTGTTACAGTAATGATATGATTGCCTTTAGAAGCGTACATTTCGAACACTCCTTTAATGGCTAAGTTGTCTCCTTCAGTTGCACCTGAAGTAAAGATAATTTCCTTGGGATCGGCGCCAATTAATTTGGCAACTTGCTCACGGGCATAATCAACCGCTTCTTCTGCTTCCCATCCAAAAGGGTGGTTACGACTTGCAGCATTTCCAAAATGCTCTGTAAAATACGGTATCATTGCTTCTAATACCCTTGGATCCATTGGGGTAGTAGCGTTGTTATCTAAATAAACTGGTAACTTCAACATATTGCTTGCTAGTTTTTTCTAATAACACAAAAGTATAACAATAGGTTCTATAATTTTGGGATGCATTGTTACTCAATGGTTGTTTTTCCTCAAATCGTAAGGACATATATAAAATATTTTAAATGAATAAGATCGAGCATATTGGTATTGCAGTTAAAGATTTGGCCACCAGCATCCCGCTCTTCGAAAAATTATTGAATAGTGCCTGTTATAAAACAGAAGAAGTAGCTTCCGAAAAAGTGATGACAGCTTTTTTTAAAACAGGGGAATCAAAAATAGAATTGGTAGCTTCTACTGATCCAGAAGGGGTTATTGCCAAGTATATTGACAAAAAAGGGGAAGGGATGCACCATATTGCTTTTGATGTTACTGATATTCATGCAGAAATGAAGCGCTTGGTATCAGAAGGGTTTACCCTTTTAAATGAAGTCCCTAAAAAAGGGGCAGACAATAAGTTGGTATGCTTCTTACATCCTAAGGGAACCAATGGGGTCTTGATAGAATTGTGTCAAGAAATACATCATCCAGATACACCTATTTTATAAACCCAGCTTTTCAATAGCTACCTGCGCGGCTATCTGACTGGCGTCTTTTTTGTTACCTGCTTTTCCTTGTGCAAAAACGGCGCCATCCAATACGGCGTTCATGGTAAAAATTCTTCTGTTGCCCTCTAGTTTTTCATCCGCCATTTCAAACGTAATGGTCTTACCATTTTTATTGGCCCAACCAATTAGTTTATTCTTAAGGTTGATATCAATCAACTCTAAATCTTCCATGAATAAATGCGGAATCACAATTTGTTTCAGAATCCAATTTTGCGTTTTAGCATAGCCTTTGTCTAGGTAAACCGCTCCTATCAAGGCTTCTAGGGTATTGCCAAAAATATGGCTAGCTTTTAAAGCGCTATCAAACTTGTTGTAAAAAGTCAATTTACGCAAACCCATTTTTAAGGCAATATCATTTAGCTGCTGTCGATTGACCATCTTAGATCGCATCTCTGTCAAAAATCCTTCGCCTTTGTATGGGTATAATTTAAATAAATAATCTGCCACTACTGCACTCAAAATAGCATCACCCAAAAACTCTAAGCGTTCATTATTTTCATCGGGGGTTTCTTTAACAGAACGATGACTTAATGCACTGCGATAAAGTTGCAGATTGCCAGGCTGTATACCTAACATGTCATTAATCTGCGTCTCAAAAGATGAGGCAGCTTTTGGTTTAAATAACTTTATTAAAAATTGCACTTTATTATGCTACGTATTTTTTCACGATAACGCATGCGTTGTGACCACCAAAACCAAATGTGTTACTCAATGCAGCACGCACTGTTCTTTGTTGTGCCTTATTGAACGTAAAATTCAATTTTGGGTCCAGTTCAGGATCATCAGTAAAGTGATTGATTGTAGGGGGAACAATATCATGGATCACACTCTGGATACATGCGATGGCTTCTATTACACCCGCTGCACCTAAGCAATGGCCTGTCATAGATTTTGTTGCACTGATATTTAGATTATACGCATGGCTTCCAAATACTTCTGTAATAGCTTTAGCTTCTGCACCATCACCTAATGGGGTAGAAGTTCCATGTGTATTGATATAATCAATTTCATCAGGCTGCATACCTGCATCTTTAAGGGCTGCTATCATTACGTTTCTTGCACCCAACCCTTCTGGATGTGGAGCAGTTAAGTGATACGCATCGGCCGTTGCACCGCCTCCTGCAATTTCACAGTAAATTTTAGCGCCTCTTTTGATAGCATGCTCATATTCTTCTAAAACCAAACAACCTGCGGCTTCGCCCATAACAAATCCATCTCTGTCTTTATCGTAGGGTCTACTTGCTGTTGCAGGATCATCGTTTCTTTCGCTCATGGCTTTCATGGCATTGAAACCACCCACACCTGCTTCACTAATAACGGCTTCTGATCCACCACTAATAATGATATCAGCTTTACCGAGTCTGATGGTATCTACAGCAGCAATAATGCCATTGGTGCTAGAAGCACAGGCACTTACAACTGCAAAGTTTGGACCGCGGAATCCATGACGCATCGAAATTTGTCCGGCCGCAATATCCAAAATCATTTTAGGAATAAAGAAAGGATTGAATCTTGGTGTACCGTCTCCAGTAGCAAAATTCTGCACTTCTTCTTGGAAAGTTCTTAGTCCACCAATTCCGCTTGCGAATATGACTCCCACTCTATCTACATCAATATTTTCTTTGCTAATTTGAGCGTCTTGTACGGCCATATCACTTGCAAAAAGAGCTAGTTGTGCAAAGCGATCAAGTTTTCTAGCTTCTTTCTTTTCCATGAAACTGGTTGGATCAAACCCTTTTACCTCACAGGCAAAACGGGTCTTAAACTTAGTTGCATCAAATAAAGTAATAGGAGCAGCACCAGGTATACCATTAATTAATCCATGCCAATAATCTTCTAGATTATTACCTATTGGAGTGATCGTACCTATACCAGTAACAACTACGCGCTTTAATTGCATACAACAAACCAGTTTATGTTATAATCCGCCTTTTATGGTAAAACCTTAAAAGGCGGATTAAAATTATTCCTTACTAAATAGATATTCTTACTTAGCGTGCTCTTCTAA
>JBMLPQ010000011.1:0-4381 GCA_049242025.1 Sediminibacterium sp. | reverse complement strand
GGACCATACCTACTAGAAGTAAAATAAATGGTTTTGCTATCCCAACTAAAATTAGATACCAAATCTGCTGCACTATGAAAAGTGAGTTGTTTTACTTCTCCTCCACCCAATGGCATAATATAAACATCGGTATTACCCATTTGCTCGCCTGTAAAAGCCAACCATTTCCCGTCTGGAGAAATTCGCGGAGTTGTTTCATAGCCTTGCATCGCGGTTAAACGAGTGGCTTGCAAGTCGGATGTGGAAGCCTTCCAAAGGTCACCTTCAAAACTAAATACCACGGTTTGTGCATCCGGTGATAATACAGGATGGGATAGAAAACGAGGTGAAACGGTTTGTGCTGAAAGGGTTTGAACGGTTAAACCAAACAAGACCAATAATTTTTTAGTAAGCATATTTGCAAATTGAATATTGAAAATAAGTGTATTTATATAACAAAAAAAGCCACCCATATAATTGAGTGGCTTTTAAAATCAACATTGAGCTGCTTTTAACGCAACATTCCTTTTGGAGTTTCCTTGCCTAATAAGTGCTTATAGATAAACTTAGTTTTTAGGTTACTAAAGTGATTACCCTTAGCGCCACCCCAGCCATGTCTTCCACCTGGGTACAACATGAATTCAAAATCTTTCCCTTTGTCTTGTAATGCACTAACCAATTGAATGCTGTTTTGCATATGCACATTATCGTCCATGGTTCCATGCACCAACTGCAATACTCCATTGAATTTATCAATATGGGTTAATACGCTACCGCTTTTGTAACCTTCAGGATTTTCTGCAGGGGTATCCATGAATTTTTCTGTATAATGACTATCATATAATTTCCAGTCAATTACAGATCCGCCTGCCATCGCATGAGTAAATACTGATGACCCATACGTTAATGCATAAGCGCTCATATATCCACCATAACTAAAACCAGTAATAGCTATCTTAGTAGGGTCGGCTTGACCATTTTGAATAAACCACTTTGCCATATGCATATAGTCTTGCATTTCCCAGAAACCTAAGTTGCGGTGCATATAATTCACCCCTGCTTTTCCAAAATGACCGCTCGCACGGTGATCAAACTTTACATGAATTAATCCTTCTTGAGCATACATTTCACGAGTAGGATTCCAGCTCCAACTGTCCCAGGTATTTCCTGCATTAGGACCACCATAAATATCTACTAACATGGGATATTTTTTACTAGGATCCATATTAGCAGGCCAAGTTACCTGAGCAGGCAATTCAAATAATCCATCAGCACTTTTAATACGGATGAATTCCGTTTTAGCAATAGTATACTCATCCATTGCTGATCCTTTTGCATCTCCTAACTCACGCACAATTTTACCTTTACCATCAACCAAAGTCATTTTGTTTGGAGTGGTAGAATTACTATAAGTAGTTACAAAATATTTCCCATTAGGTGATAATCTTATTTGCGTATGATTATACTCTCCAAAAGTTAAACGTTTCATTTCTGAACCATTCATCTTAATGCTGTATAAATCTGTACGAGCCGTATTTTCTTTACCTCTTGCTGTAAAATAAACCAATCCATTTTTTTCGTCAATTAACTCAGTGCTTAACACAGTAAACTCACCAGAAGTAATTGGATTAATCAAGCTACCATCATTATTATGTAAATACAAATGATTCCATCCTGTTTTATCGCTTTCTAAAATAAATGCTGGCTTATTTGTTAAGAAAGTAAAACGTTGACCTGCTCTGTCTTCTAAATCAACCCATGTTTTTTGTTGTTCTTCGTACATGATTTTTTTAGCCCCAGTTCCAGGATTAACATCAAAAATTTTCAAATGGTCTTGGCCACGATTGATCCATTGAACCAATAAACTACTACCATCATTTCTCCAAACTGGCCAACCAAAATATTGGTCTTCTTTAGCATTAAAATCGGCCCAAGTAGTTGCACCTCCATCTACATTTACAAAACCTACTTTCACTTCTGGATTTTTATCACCTGGTTTAGGATAACGAGTTTCTTCAATAAAACCATGTTGTCCTTCGCTACTGTAAATAGGGAACATAGGCACCATACTTTCGTCAAAATGCATATAAGCCAATTGCTTACTATTTGGATTCCACCAAAATGCACGATAACGAGTACCTCTTCCAAAAATTTCTTCCCAATAAACCCAGCTAGCAAAACCATTTAATGAAGTGCTAGAGCCACTGAAAGTAAGTCTGGTCTCTTTATTTGTAACTAAATTATAGGTATATAAATCATTGGATTTGGTATAGGCAATATATGAACTGTCGGGAGAGAAAGTAGGATTTTTCTCTTCGGCTGCATCAAAAGTAATTTGCTTTTCGGTATCGCCGTTTTTATAAAACAAATCTGCTTTTTTTACAGATACTGTTTTAGTGGGAGGAGCTGCGCCCTTCATTTGATCTGGTGTAGCCACCATCAATTTACCAGTTTTCACTTCCATTACATAATTCTTAGCCACAGAATCAGGATGAATTTTTTGATTTAAAATCACTCGATCATCATCCAACCATTTCATAAATTGAGGCAATGGGTTGCGAAAATTTTCTGGTAATTTATTGGCCATTAAATCAGCTTTACTGATTACTTTTTTTTGAGCCAACATAGGGTATGCAAGCAATAGCATCCCAAACGATAGAATAAACTTGTTCATGGTTCAGCATTTGAACCGTGAATATAGTAAAATCTGCAAGAAGCTTTATTCAGCTAATTAAAATGCTTCGCTCAAGCGAATATAATACGCACCACCCGAAGTACTATTGAGGGCATAGTCAAAACGAACAAACATTCTATTCTTTTTATTCAGCAAAAAGCGAAGTCCTAATCCACCGGCTTTTAGAAGATTAGAAGTTGAATAACTAGCAATAGACTCATCAATCACACCTGCCGATCCAAATGTAGCACCATAAATCCAGCGCCAAATTAAAAAACGGTATTCTGCTTGTAAGGCAGTAAAAGAGTGATCTCTAAATCTGCCCGTAAAATATCCCCTCATTAAAACAGAGCCTCCAACACGAGGCAATTCTCTAAAAGGAACATTTCCGGTGGCATGCATACTATGCAATTGAAAAGCCAAGGTACTGTTTTGAGATAAGGGGAAATATTTTCGTAAGTCTAAAAACCAGGTATTGTAATTAAACGGATTATTTTTAAACGTAATATTTCTGGTAAAATAAAACTCAGCATAAGCACCCTTGTGAGCACTGAATGGGAAATCTCTTCCTTCATACAAAATAGCAGGACCAATCCCCAAAGTTTTACTTCCATTAATGCCAGGAACATCCACTTGATCGGGCGTTAATGGTTTCTTATTTACTACATTATACACATCATTGTAATCGAGCTTCATACCCACATACCACTGATTCTTTAATAATCTATAAGTTTTAGACTCTAAAAAAATTCTACTGTAGTCTTGAGGCAAAAAGTTTTTTTCATCCACGGTATTATTTCCTACGCCCCAAAAACGATCGTTATAAGTACTATATCCACCAGAGCCCCTATAAACAAATTTCTCTCCCTTAGTAAATACCTGCCAGGTACTTTTAACTTCTACTTGCCCAAGTGTGCTATAAGTAAATTGACCATGTATATAGGATCCGCGAGCTTCCGATTCTTTATCTTTTGCATTAAAAAAATATTCTAGAGCAGCTCCCACTCTAATACCTGTTTCAGGGGTAGAAGTGAAGATTGGGATGGGCACAATTCTTAGGTTCATCAATTGTAACGAGTCGGGATTTATAAAATTCCGAATTGTTTTTTTAGGAACAGGAATAGCAGGTTCTTGTGCATATGCCCCTATTGTTGCGCTAAGGGCAATGCCCAATAAAAATTTATATAACGACATTAATCATTTTTCCTTTTACAAAGATGAATTTCTTTACTGGCTTGTCTTCTAGCCATTTCTGAACCAAGGCATTGGCCAGCACCTGTTCTTGTGCCTCAGGAGCTTCCATATCCAAAGGCAAATTAATACTGGTTCTAACCCTACCGTTAATGCTCACTGGATAATCTTTAGCTGATTCTTGAACATAAGATGCATCAAATGCTGGAAATGTTGCATCCAAGATAGAACCATTATTTCCCAACTGATGCCAAAGCTCTTCGCTAATATGAGGAGCGTAAGGCGTTAATAAAATCAGCACTTGTTCTAAAACAGCTTTCTTATTGCATTTTAGATCGGCCAATTCATTTACACAAATCATGAACGTACTTACGGCAGTATTAAAACTAAATCGCTCTGTATCTTCTTGAATTTTTAAAATGGTTTTATGCAATACTTTCAGCTCTGCTGGATTAGGGCTGTCTTCATTCCAAACCTTCCCCTTTAATTCATCATAAAACAAACGCCATAGTTTTTTCAAGAAACGATGTACCCCTT
>JBMLPQ010000010.1:0-17132 GCA_049242025.1 Sediminibacterium sp. | reverse complement strand
AATGTATTATTTACTAACCATTAAATCTAAAAAACATGGCAACTGCAAAAAAAGCTGCTCCTAAAAAAGCCGCTGCAAAAAAAGCTGCACCAAAAAAAGCTGCTGCTCCTAAGAAAGCTGCTGCAAAAAAAGCCGCTCCTAAAAAAGCTGCTGCAAAAAAAGCTGCTCCTAAAAAGGCTGCTGCTAAGAAAGCTGCTCCTAAAAAAGCTGCTGCTAAGAAAGCCGCTCCTAAAAAAGCTGCTAAGAAAGCTGCTCCTAAAAAAGCTGCTAAGAAGAAGTAACTCTCTTCTTATTTCTCAAGCAGAAATAGATTTAATGCCCGTTCCAAATTTGGAACGGGTTTTTTATTTGGAACGGGTTTTAAATTTGTAAGAAAGCAATCAAGTAACTAATTTTCCAGCATGATAACCAATGATGAAATTTCAGATAGTTTTTCTTTATTAGCCAAACTAATGGATATACATGGCGACAATCCATTTAAGGCAAAATCCTATGCTGCAGCGGCTTTTAGCGTTGATAAGTTAACCACTCCTTTATCGGAAATGAATCAAAAAGATATTTTTTCGATCAAGGGCATTGGTGAGAGTGCAGGAAATAGAATCATAGAAATATTGCAAACCGGTAAACTCCAATTATTAGTGGATATCATTTCTAAGACCCCTCCTGGCATTTTAGAAATGCTCAAAATAAAAGGAATTGGCCCAAAGAAAATTGCAACTATTTGGAAGGAATTAGAAATTGAAACGCTAGGCGAGTTACTCTACGCTTGCAATGAAAACCGATTGACTTTATATAAAGGCTTTGGAGAAAAAACACAACAAAACATTAAAGAGTCCATTGAATTTTACATGGGTGCCATGGGTAGGTATCTCTACCAACAAGTAGAAAATTTTTCAAAAGAGTTAGAAACTATTTTGAAAGCAACCCTCCCCTTTTCCTTTCAACTTACTGGAGAAATGAGAAGGCAAATGGAAATTATTGATTCAATTGATTGGGTTACAACAGCAAATGCTTCAAGTCTAATTGGTTTCATGCAGTCCATTCAATTTAAATTGATTGAAGAATTTTCAACCAGTTTAAGTTTTAAAAATGAGCAAAATATTACAGTAAAATTCATTTTAGCTGATCCAAAAAATTTCGAAGCAAGATTATTTGAAACAAGTTGCAGCGAATCATTTTTACTAGAATGGAACAAAATAACAAAATGGGATAATCAGTTATTTTTTGCACACGAAGAAGACATTTTTTCAACCTACAATATATGTCCTATTCCAACTTGCCAAAGGGAGTCTGCAACAATTATACATCAAGCAATCCAAAACGATTTGCCTATCCTAATAGAAAAAGATGATATTGCTGGTATCATACATGCACATAGCACTTGGAGTGATGGAGGTAATAGCTTAACTGAAATGGCATCGGCAGCAATGGCAAAAGGAATGCAATATTTAGTCATTAGCGATCACTCTAAATCGGCTTTTTATGCAAACGGACTTAGTGCAGAAAGAATAATAGAACAGCACAAAGAGATAGCCGCAATCAACCAAAAATTGAGCCCTTTTAAAATATTTAAAAGTATTGAAAGCGATATATTGAACGACGGAAGTTTAGACTACCCTGATGAAATATTAGCAAGTTTTGATGTGGTAATTGCCTCTGTTCATTCCAATTTAAAAATGAGTGAAGAGAAAGCGAATGCTAGACTATTAAAAGCTATTGAAAACAAATACACTTCTATTTTAGGCCATATGACTGGTCGCTTACTCTTAAGCAGGGCAGGATACCCAATTAACCACGATTTAATTATTGACGCTTGTGCTGCCAATGGAGTTGTAATTGAATTGAATGCACACCCACGAAGATTAGATATAGACTGGCGTTGGATAGAAAAAGCCCTTAAAAAAAAGGTACTTATCTCAATTAATCCAGATGCACATACAATTGATGGATTAGACGATTGTAAATATGGCGTTTTAGTTGCCCAAAAAGCAGGTTTAGCGAAGAATCAAAACCTAAGCAGTTTTAATTTAAAACAGTTTGAACAATTTGTTCAGATGCAAAAAAATAAACGAAACTAATTACGTACTGCAAGGGGAAGTTTTATTTCAAAAATGGTTCCAATACCATCAATTGATTCATATTGGATTGATCCATTTGCGTGCTCTACTATGCCCTTGCATATTGCTAATCCAAGCCCTGTACCTGCAGACTTTGTGGTAAAATTGGGTCTAAACATATTCCCATGCATTGCAGGCGGAATACCCCCAGAATAGTCCTTTATGGTGATCACAACATATTCGTTATTGTTAACCAGCTTAATTTCAATTGTTGCAGTACCCTTTAAGTCCTTCCCTGCTTCTACAGAATTTTGAATTAAATTCATGAACAACCGATTTATTTGAACCTTATCCGCCTCTATCAATGCGTTGGTAGATTCATCTGAAAAATGAATAGAAACGGAAGCATCGCCAGAATAAAGGCTTTGCATAGAATGAATGGCGGTTACCACTGAAAATTTTTCGAGCGTAACAATTCCAATATTTGCAAACTGAGAAAAATCGCCTGCAATTTTAGCCAATTGATCTATTTGCTCAACAAGGGTTTTAGCCAAATTAGTCGTTAAAACAGTCACATTGGGAGCACCCTGTTGTATAGCTTGTTGTAAATATTGGATACTTAGTTTCATTGGCGTAAGTGGATTTTTAATTTCATGTGCTACTTGCCTTGCCATTTCTCGCCAAGCACCCTCTCTTTCTGTTTTTGCAAGAGATGCAGCACTCAATTCTAACTTACGAACCATATTATTGTACTCATTAACTAGAACGCCAATTTCGTCGTCTCTATTCCAATCTATTTGTTGATTCTTGACTCCCAAATTCATCTTTTGCATTGTTGCCCCAATTAATCGTAAAGAAGCAGTAATCTGATTGGTAATAAAGAAAGCAATAGCGCCAGCCAAAAGAAAAATAAAAGCATTTAGATTAATCAGTGTTGCCAAAAAGCCTGAAATTTCCTCGTTTAAATCAATTTGTGAGTTGAGATAAGGGATGTTTAAATAACCATAAGTATTTCCACTTTCTGAAATTAAGGGGATATAAATACTTAAGTAACCAAATTTACCAATGGTTTCAGATTGTATGAAGCGAATTTTATTTTTACGCCTCATTTCCATAAATGCAATTGGATGCATTTTTTTACTCAATAGATTCTTATTATAAATATAGGGTTGAGTAGAAATTAATAAATCGCCTTCTCCTGAATAATAATTGATGTCTACGTCATGCAAATCAGAAATCTCGGCAATCACTTGTTCTAATTCATTTTTGACACCGGAATTACTAGGCTCATCATCTAATGCTAAAATGCTTACAATCCTAGTATTTAATTCGTTAGCCATTACTTGTATAGACTTAGAAAGTCGCTCTTCGTTGGAATGATTGTACCGATAAATAAAAAAAGAGATTGTTGCAATTCCAATTACAAAAAAAGAAAAAACGCTTACAAATATAATGGTAGCTTGAATTTGAGTTCGAATATTAAACTGAAGCAATTTCTTCACAAGATTGATGCGAAACTTGACTTTGACTAAAATAGACCCTACATGAAAAACAAAAATGATTAACAAAAAAGAGCAGAATAAATAGGCAAATAAAGTGACTGATTCAATTAACCAGGTATTTCTTTTCACAACAACTACCTGACGTTCATTACCGGCATTATACCATAATTCGGTGAAATTATTTTGAGTTGTATAAGTAAACTCAAACTGTGGTAAATTATAAGAATTAAGTATAGTAGGGAAATTGTAACTATTGAAATGATTTATAATTTTTCCTTTATAATAAATTGCATAAGCGTAATTACTATTTAAATCTGAAACAATATCCTGCGATTGATTAAACAATTCAGGGTATAAAGCTTCACTTTTATAGCGCTTAGAGTTCATGACAATAAACAAATAGCCTATAATTGAATTGCTCTTTTCTACAGTAACTTGATAGATATAATTATACCCTTTAATAGTATTTTCATACGTAAACAAATTGGGAATCTCAGTGGCTTTTGCTTGATTGAGTACAATTGTTTTAATAGATGCATAATTCAATGAATCTTCATTAAACAAAGGATGGAAAAGACTATCGAAAGTATAAATACGGGTATCATATTTATTTAAATAGCCAGAGAAATTTTGATTAATCAAACTGTCTTTGATAAACTTATTAGCATATTCACTTTCATGAAAACGGCTAAAATTTTCACTCAAAAAATTATTATTAAAATTAGCTGTAGCAATTTTTAATAAACTTTCTCCTGATGGATCCGATTGAATGGCTAACTTTTCTGCGATTCTTTTCCGTTGTTCAAATTCTACCAAACGATGCTGATAAATAACAAGTGAAGCAATAGACATTGCAAAAATCATCATCCAGAAAATAAAGAAGGAAGATTTAAATATGGGGATTCTCAAATCCATTGCTCGTATTCTAAGTAATAAAAGAAACAGAATTAACCAGATAATGACAATAAAATGAAAAAGTATTTGAGCCGCATCATAGTGAATTAAAATATTAATAAAGCCACTGAGAATTACCATTATCGTCAATAACCCTAAAGATTTATTTGAAATGATAATTGGCGTAAGGATAATTTGAGAAAAGTAGAAAAACCCAAGTACTAAAAAACATAAAATAACAATACTTATAGTACTATAGATAGACAAACTAAAGAAGTTTGTTACATCAAATGAAATTTTTGCATCTCGCACCAAACTCTGCACAATACCTACAACTAAAAAAGCAGTACTGGTATAGATTAAAATTCGAATTATTTTATTCAATGGAGAAAATCCAGTAGCAGGAACCGCATTTTTGATAGTATAATTGTTTTTCACAAAACGCGTAACCCAATAAAATAAGAACGCATTTAAAAACAAATCACCTAAGGACGGGTGCAAAAAGTTTGATGCATAAATAGATGGATCAAATAGTGGTAATTTTGAATAATCAAATGGAAAGGGAAAGAGGTAAGAAAATAGTCTAAGGACAAAAACAGCAATTAGCAAAAAGAGAAACCCGATTTTAAAATTAACCTGCTCAATTAAATCTTTTGAAATTGCATGTATAAATAATAACAATAAAAAAACAGCTGCCAACCTGAAAAAGATGGTTATAAAATCATAAGACACAAACTGCTTACCCTCTTTAAGTTGAATACTAAATAGAAAATTACCCGCTTCACTATAAATAGGTGTATCTGCAGAATCACTTGTTATACTATATTGTTCGTCTAATCCAGGGAAATCGGCAAAATCTGCATTGAAATATTTATTTTCAATAAAATAGGACCATTTGATTGGCAGCATATTCACCAGAAGAAAATTTTGTTTCCTTAATTTCACTTCCTTCTTAGATAATAAGAACTGCCCTGTTGAACTATTTAGAAATTGAATATTTTCTTTAGCAAAAAGAAATGTTTGAGGTACGGTCATTTTATTTGTACTCCAAAATATCTCGTCAAAACCTTCCTTTAAATTTTCTTTATAGAGAAAAACGCCAGACTTTCCTTTCTCAAGCCTTAATTCTACTTCGGTACTAGAGGAGTCAAAAACAAGTGAGTTTAAACTAATCGTATCTTTTGAAAAATCATCAAACTTTTGCTCTTCATCATGAATCCTATTTTCGATATTTTCTTTTACTTTTTCTGGTCCAGAATTATAGCTAAAGTAATTAGAGAAAATAAAGGAGATAGTATATAACCAAGCTGCAGTTATTATTAAATAACCATTTTTAAACACTGCATTTTGTAAACTGGTCAGCAATTGATTAGCTTTTCTTTTTAACTGAATTCCACATATCGTCCATTTCACTCAGACTTAAATCGGTCAATTTTAACCCCTTATTCAAAGCAATGGATTCCATTTCTTTGAATCGTTGAATAAACTTCTGATTCGTCTTTTCTAAGGCCGCTTCAGGGTCAACCTGCAAAAACCGTGCGTAATTAATTAAACTGAACAAAATATCTCCAAATTCAGCCTCAATTTCATTTTGATCACCCTGATTTTCAGCTTCTTTAAGCTCTCCTATTTCTTCATCCACCTTTTTCCAAACATCTTCTTTATTTTCCCATTCAAATCCTACTTGCTTTGCTTTTTCTTGAATTCTAATTGCCTTAACAATTGCAGGAAGTGATTTAGGAACGCCCTCGAAAATTGATTTATTCATTTTTCCTTCAGCAGCCTTAATGGCCTGCCAATTGCGTTTTACTTCAGCTTCATCTTTTACTTTAACATCTCCATAAATATGCGGATGTCTTCTAATCAGTTTTTCTGAGATACCGTCGAGAACATCTTCAAGAGAAAATTGCATTTGTTCAGATCCTATCTTAGCATAAAATATGATATGCAGAATTAAATCGCCTAATTCTTCTTTAATTCCTTGCCAATTTTGAGTATCAATTTCATCTACTAATTCATACAATTCCTCAATGGTCATAGACCTGAGCGTATGTATGGTTTGCTTTTGATCCCAAGGACATTGCTCCCTTAACTCATCCATAATCTTTACCAAACGTAAAAAAGCAATAGCATTATTATTCATCATATTAGATTATCATAAATGAGAAAAGTATAAAGATCAAAAAGAGCAAAGAGAAAATAATGACATTGATCATAAGTAATAAAGAAAACTTCAAGATTGTCTTTCTTCTAGACTGCTGATAGAATTTTCGCAAAGATTTATACCAATAAAATAATAGTACGCAAGCAGAAAAGCCGGAAGAGATAAATCCATCTAAATAATTTTTTTCACCCCCTTTTCCATAATCGAATAAACCAACTGCAGTAAAAGCAATATTCAAACACATGACCAAGAAAATGATAATAAAAAAGGTAGAATACAAATGGAGCGTATAAACAATATGATCGGCATAAAAATATCGACCCTTTCTTGCGTATAATAAAAAAAGGATAAACGCAAAAATGGGTAGAGAAACAAAGAGCAATTTAGGGAACTGATGAGTGAACACGTCAATTCCTTTTGACCATAATTCTTTGCTATCTGGATATTTTTCTTTCAGAATCAAGTTCTTTCGGGTTAACTTCTCTATAATAAACCCGTCTTTTTTGTCTTTCGGTCGTTTTGCTTGAACAGAATCATATTCACGGATGCTTGAATAACTTCTTTCAAAATTGACTAAATCATTGTTTGTAACGGAATCTTTTGGCGTTGAGACCTGTTTATCGTCTATTTTATTAGAATTGAAAGAAAACAAAAAAAGAAAGAAAAAAGCAGAAGTAAATATATATAAGCGGATAGGGTGCAAATAATCTGCCCTTCGGCCTTTTAAATGCTCTTGAGATAAGAATCCAGGCTTAAATAAGAGCGATTTCATGGTAACAAAGAACTTCCCATCAAAATGGAACAAATCAAATACAAAATGAGCAAGCATATGCTTGAATGGTTCCCTTGGCTCAATATTTTCTTGGCCACAAATATGACAGAATCTGCCGTATACAACGGCATTACAATTCAAACAAATTTTCTCCTTACGTTCCGAAAGACTAGACAAAGCTTATTTTTTAACTAAAATACACAATTAGTGGCTTGTATGGATTACCCATTTAAGATTGTATTTTTGAATAAAGATAATAAATGAAGTGGGCCTTAGTTTTTTGCACCCTTTTTGTAGGTAATTCCCTTTGCGGTCAATACTACTTAAATGATATTCTAGGATTAAAAATTTCGCATGAAAAGTACCAATTAATGCGAAAAAACAAGATTATAAAAATTACTGCCAATAGTATTGAAGCCGATGGCTCCAACACAAAAGGGTTTCTATTAAACCAGGAATTACAAGTTGATGGTAAAAAAATGGTTACTTCCATAGCAAGTTTGTCTAGCTCACCAGAAAAAATTACCAACATATATGAGTTAAGCAAATTAAAGCGAACCGTCACCAACAGATCAAGCATTCAAACAACTACAGATTATACCTACAACGAAAAAGGATTATTAAGCAAGATAAACGCTACAACCGTAGACTCTATGCAAAAAAAGCCTATTTCAGAAATACATCTTTGGGAATATCAACCTAACGGCGTACCCATGAGCATGCGTAAATGGGGAGATGGGATGGACACCGTTCAAGTTGCATTTGTAGCAGATAGTGCAGGCCTTATCATTGAAGAATATTGGTATAAAAAAGGCAAGAAAATTGAGTCTTACTATTATTACTATACCAATAATCAGCTAACAGATGTTGTAAGATTTAATCTAAAAGCCAATAGACTAATTCCTGATTTTGTATACGAGTACAACCAACAAAATCAATTGACCAATATGATACAAGTTAGTTATAACGGAAGCAAGATCATTCACTGGACCTATACTTATCATTCAAATGGTTTAAAGGAAACAGAAACTGCTAGAGATAAAGAAAAAAATATCATCGCAAAAATTACATATAGTTTTGAAAAACAATAAATCAATCACACCGCCCATTCAAACAGCCATCCTTTCATTTGGCATGTCTGGAAAAGTTTTTCATGCCCCATTTATTCAATACCACCATGGATTTGACTTAGTTGGCATAGTAGAACGTTCTAAAAACGAGGCAGCCCAAATTTATCCAAACACAACTATTTATAAAAATGT
This sequence comes from Sediminibacterium sp., assembly GCA_049242025.1. Lineage (GTDB taxonomy): Bacteria > Bacteroidota > Bacteroidia > Chitinophagales > Chitinophagaceae > Sediminibacterium. Next base: position 8,481 of record JBMLPQ010000010.1, on the reverse strand, counting down.
TGATGCTGTTTTAGAGAATGAAAACATCGAATTAATTGTAGTTAATACACCAACAAACACGCATTTTGAATTTGCGCAGAAAGCATTATTAGCAGGAAAACATGTTGTGGTGGAAAAAGCATTTACCACCACTGTAGAAGAAGCGCAGTTATTAACTCAATTAGCTAACGATAAAGGATTGGTACTTGCGGTATATCAAAACAGAAGATGGGACAGCGACTTCAGTACGGTAAAAAAAATCGTGAAAGAACAAAAAATAGGTAGCGTTATTACTGCGGAATTTCATTTTGATCGATTTAAAGAATCCCTCAGTCCAAAATTGCACAAAGAAACCCCCAATGCAGGAGCAGGACTTTTATTAGATCTTGGGCCGCATTTAATTGACCAAGCCATTGATCTTTTTGGAATGCCCAATGGAGTGATGGCAGATATTAGAACCGTTAGGCCAAATTCTTTAGTAGATGATGAGTTCACATTAATATTGTATTATCCTACCTGTAGAGTTACCTTAAAGAGTAGCTTAATGGTTAAAGAACCAATACCATCCTATATTATTCATGGAACCAAGGGTTCATTTTTGAAGACAAGAGCTGATATTCAAGAAGCAGCATTGATGAATCAGGCTATCCCCTACACCGAAAATTGGGGACAAGAACCAACCACTGCAATGGGATATTTACATACAGAAATAAATGGTCAAACCATTAAAGAATACGTACCGTCGTTGAGGGGGAACTATGGGGCATTTTACGATGGATTATATAACACGATTATCAATAATGCACCTTGCTTAGTTAGCGGTTTAGACGGATTAAATGTTATGAAATTGATTGAAGCAGCAAAAGAAAGTCATGAATTAGGAAAAATCATCCAAATAAACCCTTAATCATTCTCGATTATTTTTGACTTATCCCAAGCATTATCAGGTTTGTGCTCCATGAACCTACGATCTTCTGCAATAATTCTTTCTTGTTGTTCTATTTCTTCTTTTACGCTCTTTACATAACTATCCGAATCGTGGCGATGCTTAGATAATTTATAAAGTGCAGCATGATCGTACATGATAAAATCATTGGCTTTTCTAAGGGAAGTATATTTTCTAAATCCTAATTCACTTAAAATGTCTACCCCCATATAAACAGAAGCATGAATGGATTCTCGATAAATATTTTTGATACCATTATCAATTAATTCATAGGCATCTACCCTATTTTTAGCTCTAAAGAAAAGCTTAAGATGAGGATAATGTTTTGAAACCAATTCAGATAACTGCAAGTTTTTTTCGGGAATATCTAATGCAGAAACTAAAATTTTGGCCCTAGAAATACCCGCAGCTTCTAAAATATCCATTCGGGTAACGTCTCCATAAAACACTTTAAATCCCATTTTTCGCAACAACAACACTTGGTCGCTATTGTTATCTAAAATGGTGGCTTCTACGCCATTTGCCCTTAAAAATCTACCCAACGTACTTCCAAAATGTCCGAATCCTGCAATAATAATTTCGTTGTGCTCTTTAGGATCTACTTGATATTGATGATCAGATTTCTTTTGAATAAAAAATTTACCTGATAAATATTTTTCATCTAAAAAAAGAAACACAGGAGACATGATCATACTGATGGTGATTACTGCCATGTAATAATCAAATAAAGAATTATCAATCATTCCTAATGCCCCAATGGATCCTAAAAGGATAAACGCAAACTCCCCAACTTGTGAGAGCAAGAGGGTAAATAAAATTTTTTGCTGTAATACTAATTTGAAAATAACCGCTACAATATATAATACGATTGATTTAATCAACATGAATAGCAATACCCCAAGCAATATCTTAAAGGGTTGTTGAACAATTAAGCCGAAATTGATGGTAGATCCAACGGCGGTAAAAAACAACCCTAATAAAATCCCTTTAAAGGGCTCTAAATTACTTTCTAATTCGTGCCTGAATGCACTATTAGCCATTAATACGCCTGCTAGAAAAGCTCCTAAGGCTGCAGTAATACCAGCCATATCCATCAGCCAAGAAACAGCAATCACTAAAAAGAGTGCAGAGGCCGTAAATAATTCGCGCATATGTGCTTTTGCAATCCAATGTAATAAAGGGCTAAAAACAAATTTTCCTAGAAAGATAATAGTAGCAACTGCAGCAATGATGGTAATGGTTGGGTACTGATCAATCACCCCCAAAAAACCTTCTCTAATATTTTTTACTTCTCTATTAGAAGTGGAAGCTAATAGCGGAATAATAGCCAAAATAGGAATCACTGCAATATCCTGAAACAATAGGACAGCAAAGGAAGATTTTCCTGCTTGGGTTTTATCTAGATTCTTTTCTTTTAATGTTTGTAAAACAATTGCCGTAGAAGACATGGCAAATGTTAATGACAATGCAATTGCCGTATTTAATTCAATGTTTTGAATAAAATAAAACAAACCAAAAAATAGAATCCCCGTCAAAAGCATCTGCAATCCACCCATCCCAATGATTCTTCTACGCAACTTCCAAAATGACTGAGGGTTCAATTCAAGCCCAATTAAAAAAAGCATCATCACCACACCAAATTCAGCAGCGTGCATGATATCCTCACCTTCTGTACCAATAAAGCCAAGTGCAAATGGACCAATAACAATCCCAGCAATAATATATCCCAATACACTTCCAATACCCAGTTTTTTTGCAATGGGTACAAAAAGCAAAGCAGCACCTAAAAAAATCATTGCGTTTTGTAAAACTGATGCTCCCATTGATCTTCGTTTAATTGATTAAAATTTTCTACTAACCTTAATTTGCTTACATCAATATTATCCTTCATTAAAAAATGGGCAATTTGCTCATACCGAATCATATAATCTTCAATTTCAGCTGAACTCAATTTATTGGCTCCTGGAACAATAAAAGGGGGTAAATACTCCATCAAACATAAATGAGCCGTTTGATCAAATGAATTTAAAAACTCCCTATGCGTAAATCGGTTCCTCCCCTCTTTGTTGTACACGTTAAAATTGCCTCCAGAAGAAATTACATTCATAGCCCATTTACCTGTTAACATTTTTCCATTTGATCCATAAGCCCAACCATATTCTAGCACCAGATCTAACCATTGTTTCATTAATGGTGGACAGTTGTACCAATAAAAGGGATGGTGCCAAATGATAATATCATGAGCAAGTAATAATTGTTGCTCCTCAACAATATTGATATTAAAATCTGGATACAATTCATACATATCTCTGAAAGTGACCCCTGAAAGCTGCTTCACGCCTTCCACTAATTTCACATTCACCTTACTATCCTCAAAACGAGGATGAAAAAACAAGATCAATATTTTTTTATTCGACATAATTACCAATAAAGTGAAACTACAATTTAGCGCTATTTGGGGGATTATAGAGTTGTAAAAAAGCAAAAATTGGCCCTACTGCTAAAACCAACCATACCAACTCAAATGGAATCGACTGAATGAATTGGCCAATGAATTGAATACTCAAAATAGTAATGAAGAATCCAATGCTATTGACCATTGTTAAAATACTACCACGTAAATGCGCTGGAGCATTTGCTGCAACCAAACTTGAAAACATGGGAGAATCTGCAACAACAAAAAAGCCCCAACATAATAAATAAGCTATAAAAATAGTATTAGATGCAAAAGAAAAAAACAATGGAAAAGTTAAACAGCAAATGGCAGAAATGGCTACTGATACTTTTGCCATTTGCTTGGCTCCCAATTGAACGGATAATAATCCACTGATGGCACAAGCTATTGAACCAATCCCAATGATCAAGAACGATAAAAGTGAAATATTGAAATTGTCTTCCTTTAATTTTAAGGCGAGCATCATTGGAACAAAAGTCCAAAAAGCATACAATTCCCACATATGACCAAAATAACCAAATGCTGCTTGTCTTAATAAAGGAAGTGAAACAACTTCTTTTATTGCGGTTAAATTAACTTGTCCTAATTGCCTTCGATAAGGACCATCTTTTACAAAAACAAATAACAATAAGCCACCTAATACACTTAAAAAAGAAGTAGCATAAAATATATATTCCCAATCAAAACTGAAAGAAAAGAACTTAATTAAATGAGGAAAAGCAGTTCCCAAAACCAATGCCCCAACTAAAAAACCCAGCGATTTACCCAAGCCCTTTTCAAAGTAATCAGCGGCTATCTTCATTCCAACAGGATAAATTCCCGCCAGGAAAAAACCAGTAAAGAATCTAGCAATTAATATTTCGTTTGCACCCATCCAATCTAGGGTAACCAACCCATTAAAGAATGCAGCCATTAAAGCAGAAAAAAGAAAAACAAGCGACGGAGAATATCGATCAGCAAAAGCCAATATGGCAAATAAAAGGGTGCCAGCTATGAATCCAAATTGTACTGCACTCGTTAAATAAACCAAAAATAAACCATCTAACTGTTTAGCAGTTGCCATATCGGTCATCACTGCATTTCCAGCAAACCAGACAGAAGTACAAAAAAACTGCGCTAATATAATGAACAATAAAATTCGGTTCATGGGGCAAAATATTCAAATAAATCAGATGGTGGGCAAAAACAAGCTTATGGTGCTAAACTTTTTTATAACTTGTTACAAATATTCAACTATGCGTAAACAATTGAGATTGCTTATTTGCCTACTTGTTTTAGGCTTTTCTGCAGGAGCACAAAAAAAACAGCTTACACCTGAAGATTATGGCAAATGGCAAAGTCTAGGACAAACTGAACTATCTCCCAATGGAGCTTGGGTAGCTTATCAAATTATTGTTCAGGAAGACAACGATAGTTTATATGTAGTGAATCGTGCCACTAACAAAGTTTACAAATTGGCATTTGCCAGTACGCCTGAGTTTTCTAAAGACAATCAATGGTTAGCATATAGAATTGGATTACCCTTTAAAGAAGCAGAAAAATTAAGAGACCAAAGCAAACCCATTGAATATAAAATGGGGTTACTCAATCTTTCAACCGGTAAAATTGAAACCATCTCGAATATCAGTCGGTTTGGATTTTCAAAAAATGGAAAAATGTTGGCTGCCTATTTAGCGCCTCCAAAAGAAAATAAGGATAAAGGAAGTGTACTCTTATTAAAAAATCTAACAGATGGGAGCACCAGAACCATCGGAAATGTAACCGAATATGCGTTCAATAAAAAAAGTGATTACTTAACCTATGTAGTGGAGTCTGCAAATACAGCAGGAAACTCAGTGGAGCTATTTAATTTAAATACCTATACACTAAAAGTTGTAGCAAGTGATACCTTGAAATTTTCAAAATTAAATTGGTCAAAAGAAGGAGATGGTTTTTCTTTCTTCAAAACATTTAAGAAAGATGATTTTGAAGAAGAAAATGCGCAGGTATATAGTTGTACCAATTTGAGTAATCCAACTATAACCGTTTTTGATCCCTTAAAAACAAAGGATTTCCCTGCTGGAATGCGTGTACACAATGGATCTAACTTACGCATGAGTGATGATTTATCTGCTGTATTTTTTGGTATTCAAACCTGGACTGCAAAGCCTAAGAAAGTAGATAAAAAAGCAGCCGATAGCTCTAAAGCAAAAGCGGATAGTATAAAAATGGCTACCGCAAAATTGGCGCTAAAGTCTGACAATAAATTAGCGGATGTATGGCATTGGAAAGATGCAGAAATTCAACCACGTCAAAAAGTAACGTATATACAAGATAAAAATGCCAGTTATTTATCTGTTTGGAATACAGATAATAATCAGTTTTATCAATTAGCAACTGAAGCATTTCCAATTGCTACACTCACTGGGAATCAAAAAATGGCTGTTATTGCAACGGACAAAAAATACAAACCGGCTTTTAAAGAAGATTATGCCGATTATAGATTAATCAATACCAAAACAGGGGTAAGCAAATTATTATATACCCGCATGCAGGCTGGATTTTACACAGCACCACAATCGTCTCCTGATGGTAAGTACTTGATTTATTTTAAAGATAAAAATTGGTATACCTACAATATTGCTACCGATCAAAACACCAATCTTACAGGCACCATAAAAAGTAGTTTTTGGAATACCCGAGACGATCATCCGGCAACAAAGCCCCCATTTGGTTTAGGTGGATGGATAAAGGACGATAAAGAAGTACTATTATATGACGAATACAATATTTGGGCTGTAAGTCCTGATGGATCAGCTGCACGTAAAATTACAGAGGGCGACAAAGAAGAAATTGCATTCCGTGTGACTAGAGTTGATTTTGAAGAAATCTATTTGGATGACTCCAAACCAATTTATTTTTCTGCCTATGGCGATAAAACAAAAAAGTTTGGGTATTACCAATATGAAAACGGTAAAACCACTAAACTCATATTTGAAGACTTGCAAGTAAATCGCTTAGCAAAAGCACTTGATGCCAATGTGTTTAGTTATATAAAGCAAGATTATGACCTTTCTCCTGAGTTGTACATTTCTGAAAATTTTACCAAAGAGCAAAAAGCAGCTACTACTAATCCACAACAACAAAACTATTATTGGGGCAAGAGTAAATTGGTCTCTTTCACCAATAAATTAGGCAAAAAAATGCAAGGAGCATTATATTATCCTGCAAACTACGAGCCAGGAAAACAATACCCAATGATTGTGTACATGTATGAGCTCTTAACGCAAAATGTACACAACTATGTAGCCCCAAGTATAAGAAGAGCTTACAATACTACCAACTATACCACCAACGGATATTTCGTATTTCAACCAGACATTGTTTACGAAACCAACGACCCTGGCATGAGTGCGGTAAATTGTATTGTTCCAGGCGTAAAGGAAGTAATGAAAACAGGCATGATAGACGCCAATAAAGTTGGGATTATGGGCCATAGCTGGGGAGCATATCAAACTTCATTCTTGATTACCCAAACCGATATTTTTAAAGCAGCAATCGCAGGCGCTCCCTTAACTGATTTAATCAGTATGTCTTTGTCTATTTATTGGAATACTGGAACACCAGATCAGAAGATTTTTGAGACCAGTCAAGGAAGATTTGATGGACCATGGTACGAAAGAACAGAAGCGCATATTCGCAACTCGCCTATGTTTAATGCCAGCAAAATTAAGGCACCGTTATTAGTAACTTTTGGCGATAAAGATGGGGCAGTTGATTGGCACCAAGGAATAGAAATGTACGGTACTATGCGTAGAATGGAGAAACCATTTGTAATGTTGGTATATGCCGATGAGAACCACAATTTCACCAAAAAAGAAAATCAAATTGATTATCAAAAAAGGCAGAGAGAGTGGTTTGATCATTACTTACTGGGTAAGCCAGCCGAGAAATGGATTACTGATGGGGTAAGTTATGTAGAACGCATGAAGGAAAAAGAAAAGGAACTTCCAAAAAACTAAATAGTAGAACATTAAATTAACAAATGCATTGGAGCCTACTCTTTATTTGAACCCATTAAAGCTGGCTTTTAAAAAAGCAGCCAATAAGCAGAATGCCATTGGCATGAAAGCCTATATGCTGAATCAGTTTGAGTTTTATGGAATAAAGACGCCAGTAAGGGACAGCATTGTTCAATCCTATTTAAAAACCCATCGGATTCAAGAATATCAAACCTTGAAGAAAGTGGTACAATTCATGTGGGAACAAACAGAAAGAGAGTGGCAATATGCAGCAATAGATGTTTTTAGATCACACCAGCTTTTATGGAAAACAAGTGCATCACAATTGATTCAATTTTGTTTAACCCATAAAAGTTGGTGGGATACAGTTGATGGTATTGGGAGTGATTGGTTGCCTAAATACTTTTCTTTATTTCCCGAAAAACAAATTCCACTCACCCAAAAATGGAATCAGTCTAACAATATTTGGCTTCAACGAAGCAGCATCTTATTTCAACGGTCTTATAAAAAAAATACCCATACCCAATTATTGGCCGAATACATTTTGCGGCACCAACTATCCAAAGAATTTTTTATTCAAAAAGCAATTGGATGGGCTTTAAGGGAGTATAGCAAGAGTAATCCAGCATGGGTAAAATCATTTGTTGAAAGCCAAGAGTTAGCCCCATTGAGCAAAAGAGAAGCCTTGAAAAGAATGACTAGCTGATTTTTTTAATTTAACTTGAAAGTAAAAAGTATTACAATGAAAAATATTCTACTAACAACATCTGCGCTATTGCTTTTAGTGGCTTGTAAACAAAATAGCGCGGAAACGGATTTTAAAAAAATTGAAGTGAAATACCCAATTGCACAAAAAGATAGTACAGTAAAAGATAATTATTTTGGCACTACTGTTGCCGACCCCTATCGTTGGATGGAAAATGATACTTCAGCCCAAACCAACGCTTGGGTGAAAGCAGAAAATGAAGTCACTGATGCTTATTTAGCCAATATTCCTTTTTTACAAACGATTCAATCTAGATTAAAAGAACTATGGAATTACGATAAATATTCTGCTCCATTTAAAGAAGGTGAATACAATTACTATTCTAAAAAAACTG
>JBMLPQ010000009.1:0-8384 GCA_049242025.1 Sediminibacterium sp. | reverse complement strand
CTGGTACTCATGAAGATTCATATGGAACAATTTTTGCGAAGATAAGATAATCGTGAATGCAGATTTAAACCTTTTGTTAAAATTGTTGTTGTAACATTAATTTTTGTATTTTTGATAACTCTAAATAAAAATCAACATGAAAAAAATGGCATTAGCGCTATTAAGCACAGCTTTTTTAGCAGGAATTTATTCCTTTACTGGTGTAACAAGTACCAAAGAAGTAATCACTTATAAAGTTGAAGCTGGAAAAAGCCGCGTTGACTGGGTTGGATCTAAAAAGAATGATTTCCATACTGGTTTTTTCAACGTTAAAAGTGGTTCTGTACAAGTAAATGGTGGAAAAGTAACAGGTGGTGAGTTTGTTATTGATCTTGCTAATTTAAAAGTAACAGATGGTGCTGGAGCAAAATTAGAAGGTCATCTTAAAGCTGCTGATTTTTTTGAAGTAGCTAAATACGGTGAAGCAACTTATAAGATTACCAGCGTTGTTTATGTTGATGATACCAACGTAACCATTAATGGCGATTTAAACTTGAAAGGTGCAACACTGCCTGTAAGCTTTAAAGCAGTTATTCGTAGTGCTGATGAAAAGGGTTTATTTGCTGAAGCGTTTTTTGCAATGGATAGAACGCTGTTTGGTATTAACTACGGTGTAGGAAATATTGCTAAAGATGTGCAGGTTGCTGTACACTTATATGCGACTAAATAATCCAATTAGTTTAGTTCTAATATGCTTAAATAAAAAGTCTCGGTTACCAATTTGGTTGCCGAGACTTTTTATTTTGATAAAGGGTTATTTAAAAATAGCGTTCTTCAATTATTTTTTTATGATGCATTAAATGCCCCAATAAAATATATGCAATTGCATTTGCTGTAATTTTTTGATTGCTTGTAATTCCTTCATTCGCTAATTGGTCATCACTTAAAGAAAGTACTAGTAAGTCGGTAGATTTTCGAAGGGCTTTTAATTCTTCTTTCAAAGAAATAAAAGTTCTAGTACTTGCATTCGCATTTTTTGCAAAAACATTTTCATCAAATCCTGGTAATGGTGTAGTATCATTTCTAGCGATTCTAAGCAAACGGTATTGCATAATTCTTTCAGTATCTATAATATGTTGCAACATATCTTTTAAAGTCCATTTTTCTGCAGCATAAGCATAATCTGCTTTTTCTTCAGGAAGATTTAGATAGAAATAAGTTAAGGGATGCGAAATTTGATTCAGCGCATCCTTGATATTATTAGATTCAATTTGATTGACATATCCTTCAAAAAAGGAGGGGTAATCTCCGGGTAGAGGTTTAGGCATGATTATTTTTTTGATTGAACGGTTGGTTTGTTAGTTGTAGTTGATTTAAACTCTTGTGCAAGTTTAACAGCATTGTAAGCATTCACAATCCCACCTGTTTTCGATAAATCTGAAAACAATACAGGAACTTGCTCAGAACCCGGTTTAATGCATTTGATATCTTTTGCTGGAACGTAAACGGACTGCTCAATGATGTTTTTTAAATCAACTGCAGACAAGAGGGGATAATAGGATTTTAAGATAGCCGCTAAACCCGAAACAATTGGAGTTGCCATACTTGTACCCTTTAAATTCCCATAATTATTTCTTTCAGGAATTGTAGAATAAATTTTTACACCAGGAGCAAAAACGTCCACATTTTTTTTACCATAGCTGCTAAAATCTGCAGCAAGACTCGGTCCTATGGAAGGGTCGCTACTTGCACCTACAGTAATGTAATTTTTTGCGTAACTTTTCCATGGCACCAACCAAGGATTGGGAAAATTTTCAACAGAGTCAAGGTTTTCCGCATCATTACCTGAAGCGTGCACAATTAATACATCTTTTTCTTCGGCATATTTAACAGCACTATCTACCCATGCTTTTTCTGGAGAGAAAGACTTGCCAAAACTCATATTGATAATTTTAGCGCCATGGTCTACCGCATAGCGAATAGCTAAAGCAATGTCTTTATCATATTCATCTCCATCAGGAACAATCCTTAAAGACATAATTTTTACTTGATCTGCAACACCATCTACTCCCATTGAATTATTTCTTTGTGCACCAATAATCCCGGTAACATGGGTTCCATGAGTTGGACCCGGACCCATCACATCATTATTTCCATAAAATTTATCGGAAAAATCAAAATAGTTGTCACCTACAATTTCTTGTCTGTAATTGGGGGGGGCAATGTCTTTAGATTCAAAAGCTAATTTTTTCCCATCAATGTATTCTTCTAATTCTTTTATTGCATTGGTGTTTTTTTCATCAGGATCAATTTGCAACATTTTCATAACTGTTAAGAAACCCAATTTTGCGTCTTTGGCAGTTTTTGTGATCGGCTCAAATTTTTCAAGCTTTTCACAAGTGTATTCTTCTGTTCCCATTTCATGTCTTAAGACTTTGTCATGTCTTTTGAGCGCTTTTGCAGTTACTTCAATGAACATTAAATCCATCATTTCTTCCTGACTAAAGTTGAGTTCTTTAGCAGCTTTTACCCACATTAGATATTGGGTTTTATCTTTTGTTGATAGTTGATTGGTATCTATAGGATTACTTAAATACAAGTGTTTGAATCTATGGTAAACCCTAGCTCTTTCATCACTTGCTTTTTTGATGCTTTTCCCATTTTTGCCTCCAAGAAAATTCCAACCATAAACATCATCTATATAACCATTATTGTCGTCGTCAATACCATTATTGGGTATTTCTTTTGGGTTCCTCCACAATATTTTTTTCAGGTCCTCATGTGTAGTATCTACCCCTGAATCTAAAACGGCAACAATAACTGTTTGTGGTTTTTTATTTTTTGTTGCTAAGAAGTCATAGGCCTTGTTCAGGCTTATCCCAAAAAACTGATTGGCTTCTGGGTCCAATAAATGCCAACCTCTGGGAGTTTCCGATTGCGCAAAAGATGAGTAACCAAATCCACATCCAATTAGGATGGCAAGCACAGTCCTACAAATCATGTATAATAAATTTTCTCTCGGTACAAATTTGCAGAATACTAATGATAAATAAAGGTTAGAGTTTATTATTTCTAAATGGATTATGCCTTCAATTTGGCCAAATTTGCTAATGAAAAGTTAAACCTTGCTGTATGTTCTCCATTTATCAATCGCAGATTCCATATCTGAGGGTATTGGTGATTCAAAAAAGATTTCTTTTCCCGTAGCTGGATGAATAAAACCTAGTGTTTGGGCGTGTAAAGCACACCTAGGACAAGCATCAAAACAATTGTCTACAAATTGTTTGTATCTCGAATAAACAGTGCCTTTTAATATTTTGTCACCTCCATATTCTGCATCATTAAATAAGGTATGTCCAATATATTTCATGTGCACCCTAATTTGGTGTGTACGGCCTGTTTCTAATTTACATTCAACAAGGGTTACGTAATTAAAACGCTCTAATACTTTGTAATGTGTTATTGCATGTTTACCTGTTTCACCATCAGGATATGCATCAAACATTTTTCTATGTTGTTTATGACGCGCTATATGTGCATTGACTGTGCCCTCATTTTCTGTTATATTTCCCCAAACCAATGCAACATAACGTCTGTTTACAGTATGATTAAAAAACTGTTTGGCTAAATGTGCGGCAGCTTCACCCGTTTTGGCTAATACAATCAAGCCGGTTGTATTTTTATCAATTCGATGAACTAATCCAAACCGGGGTAAGCTCTCTTCGTTTAATTGTGGATTTTGTTGTCTTAAATAGTAAGCTACTCCGTTTAAAAGTGTCCCGCTAAAATTACCAACCCCAGGATGTACCACCATATTGGGCGGTTTATTAATGACCATTAAATAATCATCTTCATAAACGATGTTTAATGGTATATTTTCTTCCTTTAATATAGTGTGTTCAGGATTAATCAGGCTCATTAAAATAATTTCATCGCCTGGTTTTATTTTATAGTTGCTTTTTACCATTTTGCCGTTGACGGTTAAAAAGCCTGCGTCTATTCCTTTTTGAACCTTATTTCTGGTTGCCCCTTCCATATGCATTTGAACCCATTTATCAATTCTGAAGGGTTCTTGACCTTTATCTACCATAAATACCTTTCGTTCGTATAAGGCATCAGACTGTTCCTCTGAAATTAATGCTGTATCTATCTGCATGCGGCAAAATTAGCTTTATTTTTGTGGTATGGAGCAGGAAGTCATTTTCAAAGATTTAGGCAAAAGAAGTTACAAAGAGGTTTGGGATCAACAAGAATCTTTGCTTAAGGCAAATGCAGATATTAAAATGGCATTCAAGTTTGGGAACCAACAATCTTATGCCCCCGATACAATACCTACCTTACATCATTTACTATTTGTAGAACATCCCCCAGTATATACATTGGGAAAAAATGGAAAAGAAGAACATGTGCTTATTAGCGAAGCCGATCGACAAAAAAAGGGAATTGAATATTTTCATATTAATAGGGGTGGAGACATTACATTTCATGGCCCAGGACAGTTAGTAGGGTATCCAATTTTAGATCTGGAACGTTTCAAAACCGATTTAGGATGGTATTTAAGAACACTTGAAGAAGTGATTATATTAACAATGGCTGATTATGGTTTAAAAGGAGAGAGAAGTGCTGGAGAAACAGGGGTATGGTTAGATGCTCATATAAAGGGGAAAGAGCGAAAAATTTGTGCAATGGGAATCAAATGTAGCCGATGGATTACCATGCATGGTTTTGCTTTCAATGTAAATACAGATCTTAGTTATTTTGATCATATCGTTCCTTGCGGAATACAAAATAAAAAAGTTGCTACTTTAGCACAGGAGTTAGGTAGGGTAGTTGATATGGATGAAGTAAAATACAGGGTAAAAAAGCATTTCCAAACTCTTTTTCAATGCCGTTTAATAGGTGCTTAATACTTATTGGAGATAAAATTTATTTTTTTCTAGCAGTTCTCCATTACAATAAAGTTCAAATTGATACCATCCGCTATGGTAGAAATTACTTTTTTCTACCACCCATTTATCTTCTTGTAAGTTAGTGATATTGTGCAACAATAGTTTTCCATCATAAATTAAAAGGCTGTATCGTTTAGATTGTGTATTTGGCAATTCAATGGCTAGGTTACCTTTTGCATTTGTAAAAACATAAATTGAAGGAATCCAGTTTTCTTGCAAGTCAATTTTGTAGACTGGAGAAAGGATAACTGTATTTTTATCTTTCCTGGTTAATGTGTCTTTTGTGTTTTTAAAAATAGAATCCCTAAAGTGATTGTATGCAGACTTGCTTAATGATATATACAGTTTGTCTTTTATAAAAATTTGCTGCTTATCAGTTTTTTTGGGGGCTCTTTTTTTGCTTTTTTTTTGCGCAGCAACACCATTACAAAATAAAAATGCTAAGCTTAATAAAATATATAAACGCATAGGGTCCAAAATTATCAAAATTTATTTTAGTCAAAATACTAAGCTATTACTGGGTAAACTTCTATTCCCTTGTAGGCCTCCGCTATGTATAATTAAAATAGCTGCTTGATTGCCAAAATATTGCTGTTTTAACAAATCTTCCACGGCATAAAAAAGTTTAGCAGTATATACCAAATCGGTGGGTACTTCTACTCTTTTAAAAAGATTATTCATATAATCAATTAATGCAGGCGGGTGTTTCGCGTATCCTCCAAAATGATAGTTGTGAAATATTTCAAAATGTTTGGTTGTTCCTAAAGGGATAATTTTTTTGACGGATTCTTCTATACCATAGTTGTTTTTAAGTACACTAATGCCTATCACTTTTTGAATTGATGTTGAACCTGATACTATTCCTGCCATCATGGTTCCAGTTCCACAAGCGCAAACAATATGGGTAAAGGCAGAACAATCTCTAACGCTTAACATTGTGGCAGCACCTAGCGCTCCTTGTATTCCATAACCTCCCTCTTGAATCCAATACCAGTTTTCCTTAGCATATTGGTGTATTATTTGTGATTTGTTTTGATAAGATTCCCTAGATATATAGTAAAGTTTCATCCCCATTGAAGCTGCTTCGATAAGTGTTGGAGAATTACCTGCTTCACCTCTAATAAAACCGACTGAATTTATTCCATTTAGTTTGCAAGCAGCAGCAAGTGCCACAATATGATTTGAGTAAGCTCCGCCAAAACTAGCAATGGTATCGCTTTTGAGCCGGTTCGCTTCCTCCAGATAAAACCTTAATTTGAACCATTTATTACCACTTACAATTGGATGAATTAAATCTGTTCTAAGGGTTGCAACACTAATTGAGGGTGTTGATAGATTTTGTAGCGGCTGTAAAATAATTTTATTTGTGTCAAAAGACATATTATTATCAATTATTGCAATGTTAAATGTTTTAACTTTGTAATGTAAATTAAAGCTATGAAACCTACTCTTGTAATTTTAGCTGCCGGAATGGCTAGCCGCTACGGAAGCATGAAACAAATACAATCATTTGGTCCTGATGGGGAAACCATTATGGATTATTCAATTTATGATGCTATACATGCTGGCTTTGGTAAAGTAGTGTTTATCATCCGCGAAGAATTTGCCGATCAGTTCAAAAGTATTTTTGAACCAAAGTTGGCAGGTAAAGTAGCTACAGACTACGTATACCAGCATTTGGAAGCATACACCAATGGGTATTCAATTCCAGCGGATCGCGCAAAGCCATGGGGAACTGCACATGCTGTATTATGTTGCAAAGGCAAAGTAAATGAGCCTTTTGCAGTAATTAATGCAGATGATTATTATGGTCGTGATGCATTTGATAAAGCATTCGACTTTTTAACTACTGCTTGTAACGCTTCTACATTTGCATTAGTAGGATATGAGCTTCAAAAAACCTTAAGTGAAAATGGAAGTGTAAGTAGAGGAGTATGCACTGCCGATGCCAATAATAATTTGACCGAAATTAATGAACGAACTAAAATTTATCGCGAAAACGACCAAATTGTTTTCGAGGATGAAAATGGGAAAACCCCATTGCCTGGAACTAGCTTAGTAAGTATGAATTATTTTTGCTTTGCACCAGAATTTATTGATATGTGTGAAGGTATGTTTACTGAGTTTCTTGCTGCAAAAGGGCAAGAATTAAAGTCAGAATTTTTTATTCCTTACGCTGCAAATGAGTTCATTCAGTCTGGAAAAGGCGTATTAAAGGTTTTACCAACATCCGCTCAATGGTTTGGTGTAACTTATAAAGAAGACGCTCCTGGCGTGCAAGCTGCAATTAGCCAATTAGTAGAAGAAAAAATATATCCTGCTTCTTTATGGAAGTAAATACTTCAATAGATTTCAAATAAATAAAAAGGTCTCAGCTGCATAATGTAACTGAGACCTTTCTTAATTAGAAACTTTATTGAAGATGCATTCGTAATTTACTTTACGCACTTTATTTACCGTAAGCCTTTACAAAGTAAACGCAGTCTTCTAGCTTATTGATTTGTGCTTTTCTTTCAACACCTTTTAGAGAGGACTTATTAGGCAGTTTAACTCTTTGAAAAGCCGTATCACTTTTCTTTAAATCTTCAATAATCGCGTGTATATTCTTTGATTTCACTGCAAAAGCTACTCCATCTGCTTGAGCTTGCTTAGTGCTCAGCACTCCAATTACTTCACCATTTTTGTTGAACACAGGTCCGCCCGAGTTACCAGGATTAGCACTAATTTGTATTTGGTAAGATAATGAGTCTCCATTAAAACCAGATTTAGCGCTCAAATACCCCATTCCATACACTATCTCATTTCTTGGATATCCTAGCGTAAAAATTTCTTCTCCTAAACTAGAATTGGTCTTTTGAATCGTATAAGGGATGCTTTTTATAGCTTCGTAATCCTCATCGTTTATTTTTAAGATGGCCAAGTCTTTAACATGGTCAATCAGTACAATTGAAGATTTAAATTCTTTTCCTTTACTATTCACCACAATTGCGCCAGTCCCTTTCAGAATATGCGCATTGGTAACAATATACCCTTTAACATCAACTAAAAAACCAGATCCCCCACTTAATAAACGGGCATTCATCGGAATTTTAGAAGTTACTTCATTAATAATATCGCCTTGGTATTGTTGATTTTTCTTTACTACTTCTAAATCTTTACCTAGTTGTTCTAATTTGGGATCGTTTACCGAAGTAGAAAAATACATGGCCAACCCACTAATGAATAAAGCGATAACACCTCCAACAGAAGCAGCAATGGCTGTAACTCTTTTATACTTATTCCAAAACTGAATCACTTTTCCTTTAGGACTTAAAGCACCACCTTCGTTTAAATCACCTCTTTCTAACAGATTTTGATGAATCTCATGTAGGGTTTGTTTTATTTGGATATTGGCAGAATAATCGGCAATTTGATGCAAGAACATATTGTGTTCTACTACCATCTGATCAATTTCAG
>JBMLPQ010000008.1:17767-31086 GCA_049242025.1 Sediminibacterium sp. | reverse complement strand
GTTACGCCACCGGTAACAAAAATATACTTGGCCATAAAATGAATACTTTTATTGCAATAAATTAAAAAACAATCTTAGACCTGAAAATTTGAACTGAAATAGTTCGGAGGTCAAACAAAGCTAGCTTAAAAAATGAAATAAGAAAAATACCGAACTGATTTTCAACTAATATGGCAAAAAACTGTTAGTGAAAAGTGAACAAGTCTTTATTTTAATAACCAATATATATGAAACATTTACGATTTTTTGCCTTATCTATTGTAGTACTGATTTCCATTCAGGGTTTCCGCTATACCGAAACCAAACAAAGTATCCGCTCCGCTGAAGAGTATTTGGCTTGCTACTCAGATATCCGCGATCAATTTAGAGATGAAGCAATGACTCCTGAATTTGCAGCAATGCACGAGAATCCACTTCCGTTTAAATTGACGAATGGTACAGGAGAAACCATCCATTTTGATGCACCAGACGGCAATAAAGCTTCTGGATATTTTATTAAAAGCAAGAAAAAGACCAACAATTGGATTTTTGTAATTCAAGAATGGTGGGGATTAAACGATCAAATAAAACAAGAAGCAGAAAAATTAGCTGCAGAATTAGGCAATGTTAATGTAATTGCCTTAGATATGTACGATGGTAAAGTAGCTGCTACACCAGACAGTGCCATGAAATTAATGAGAGCAGCTACTAATCCAAGATTGGAAGCAATCGTGAAAGGCGCTTTAACTTATGCAGGTACTAAAGCAAAAATATTCACGATTGGATGGTGCTTTGGTGGAATGTGGAGCTTGCAAAGCAGCATATTGGCAGGTAAACAAGCAGCTGGTACGGTAATGTATTATGGTCGCCCAGAAAATAACCTAGAAAAATTGAAAACATTGCAATCTGATGTTATTGGTTTTTTTGGTAACCAAGATAGAAGCCCTTCGCCTGAAGTAGTGAATGCGTTCGAAAAAGATATGGCTACTGCTGGTAAAAAAATAACTATACACCGTTACGAAGCCAATCATGGTTTTGCAAATCCAAGTAATCCTTCATTTAATAAAGAAGCTACAGAAGATGCGCACAAAAAGACCATTGAATTTTTGAAAGCACGTTTATAGATTGGATGAAGCTTATAAAAGAAAAGAGGCTGTTTGAACAAGCAGCCTCTTTTTATTTTTAGTAATACTGGTTCTTACTCAAATACTGTCGTACATAATCCTCCACGCCTTCTTCCAAAGAATAAAAGGGTTTTGTATATCCTGCCTTTTGCAATTTATTCATATTGGCTTCTGTAAAATATTGGTATTTATCTCTGATATCTAACGGCATATCAATGAACTCAATATTTGGCATCATATCCATCCCGGCAAAAGTGGCATTCACCAAATCAATAAAGCTTCTTGCTTTACCTGTACCTAAATTGAATAACCCATTATGATTGTTATCCCATTTTGATTGTACCATTTCTTCCATCATCCATGCAATCACTGAAACCACATCTTTTACATATACAAAATCTCGAAGCTGTTCGCCGTCTTTAAAAGAGGGCTGATGACTCTTAAATAATTTTACTAAACCCGTGCTATTGATTTGATTAAATGAATGAAAAATAACAGAAGCCATTCTTTGCTTATGCGCTTCATTTGGACCATACACATTAAAAAACTTTAAGCCCGCCCAAAAAGGAGGTTGAGATTTTTGTTGCAATGCCCATTTATCAAATTCATTTTTACTAACACCGTATGGATTTAAAGGTGCTAACAGATTTACAACTTCATGATCATCATTGTACCCATGTTCGCCTCCACCATAAGTAGCAGCACTAGATGCATAAATAAGTGGTATTGAATGTATGCAACAATAATTCCAAACATCTTTAGAATATTCTAAGTTGAGTTCTTCATGAATTGCATAATCAAATTCAGTAGTATCCGTTCTTGCACCTAAATGAATAACTACATCTAATTTGGGTTGATGTTGGTTTAACCAATCCAATAAATTATAGCGTTCAATAATAGTAACAAATTGTTTGTTTTGCCAATTGTTCCTTTTTTCTTCAACACCAAAATCATCTACTAAATAAATATTCGAATAGCCCTGTTCATTTAAATATTGAACCATACAACTGCCAATAAAACCGGCAGCACCTGTAACCATAATATGCAGGTTGTTACTCATATTATTTAATCAAGTTTTCTATAGCTGTATCATATTTATTTTTCCATTCTTCAATAGAACCCCATGTATTTCCAGCTACTTCCACTTCGCTTGAAGTAACAGTACCCAACTGAGTAAAGGCAATACCTTCAGCAGTAACGGCTGCAATCACATCCGCTAAATCACTAGCAGATACAGAAACAACTATACGCCCTTGCGCTTCTCCAAACCAATAGGCATCTTGTCTAATATCAATTGTTGGATTTACATTAAATCCTTTGCCACCACTGAAGCCACTCTCTAATAGTGTAATCATTAATCCACCCTCACTAATATCGTGCGCACTTTTAATTTTTTTGCCCTTGATTAATTTGCTAATCAATTGCTGTGTATTATATTCTTCTTCTAAATTAAAATAAGGTGCAGAAGAGTATTGCACTCCTTTCAGTTTATGCAAATATTCACTCGAAGCAATATCATTGTGTTGTGCCCCAATTAAAAGAATTGTATCACCAGCATCTTTAAAATGCATGGTCATTTTTTGATTTATATCGTCCAATATACCAACCATACCAATGGTAGGTGTTGGATACACTGGACCATCTGGATTTTGATTATAAAAACTCACATTTCCTCCGGTTACTGGCGTGTTGAATTTTTTACATGCATCGCCCATTCCAGTAACGGCATGCACAAACTGATAATAAACTTCAGGATCATAAGGATTACCAAAATTTAAACAGTTGGTAACTCCAATGGGCTCACCGCCACTACAAACAATATTTCTTGCTGCTTCAGCTACTGCAATCATTCCCCCGATATATGGATTAGCATATACATATTTACTATTGCAATCAACTGTAATAGCTAAAGCTTTACCTGTTCCTTTTGCTAAAACAACAGACGCATCACTTGGACTATTAGTACTGGTATTAGCTGCGCCTACCATGCTATCATATTGGGTATATACCCATCTTTTGCTGGCAATATTTGGCAGGGTGATTAAGGCCTCCGTGGTAGCTTTGAGGTCTTGTGTATCGGCTAATGCAGTTGCATCAAATGCATTGATTTTTTCAAAGTATTTAGGCTCTGAATATTCTCTTGTGTACTGTGGCGCACCACCACCAAGTACCAATTCATAAGCAGGTATGCTGGCTTCTAAAGTTCCATTCATATAGAAATTTAACAACCCATCATCTGTTACATGCCCAATGGTACTGGCACTCAAATCCCATTTTTCAAAAACAGCCACCACTTCTGCTTCTCTTCCTTTTTCTACCACCATCAACATGCGCTCTTGGCTCTCACTTAACAAGAGTTCCCATGCTTTCATATTTTGTTGACGGGTAGGTACTTTTTCAAGATCAATATGCATGCCTACTTCACCCTTTGCACTCATTTCTGCAGTGGAGCAAATAATACCCGCTGCACCCATGTCTTGCATGCCTACTACAGCGCCAGTTTCTAACACTTCTAAACAAGCTTCCAATAATTTCTTTTCTTGAAAAGGATCACCTACTTGAACTGCTGGCAATTCTTGAACAGAATCATGGGTGATATCGGCGCTTGCGAAGCTTGCGCCGCCAATGCCATCTTTGCCAGTAGCACTTCCCACATAAATCACCGGATTACCAGTGCCTTTTGCGGTAGCGCTCACCATTTTATTGGCTTGCATAATACCTACGCTCATAGCATTCACCAAAGGATTGGTATGATAACAATCTTCAAAATAAACTTCACCCCCAACAGTAGGAACACCAAAGCAATTTCCATAATGTCCAATTCCTTTTACTACTCCTGCTAAAAGATGTTGGGTTTTCTTGTCTTTTAAATTACCAAAACGTAAGCTATTTAAAGAAGCAATTGGTCTTGCTCCCATGGTAAAAATATCACGTTGAATTCCGCCAACACCTGTTGCAGCTCCCTGAAATGGTTCAATGGCACTAGGGTGATTATGGCTTTCAATTTTAAATACCACTCCAAATCCATTACCCATATCCATGAGGCCAGCATTTTCTTCCCCTGCTGCAACCAACATTCTTCCACCATCTCTAGGAAGCGTTTTTAACCATTTAATAGAGTTTTTATAACTACAGTGTTCGCTCCACATGCCACTGAAAGCACAGAGCTCAGTGAAATTAGGGGTGCGACCCATTTTTTGCTTTATCAACTCAAATTCATCTGCAGTTAATCGCAACTGCTGGGCTGTTTTTACGGTGATTTCCATGATGCTGCGAAGGTACAAAACCAAGGCAATGTGTCCGAATCAAGTTTTCCCTATTTAATTCATACAAAATAGTAGGTATTTAAGTCATTAAAAACAAATAGCCCCCCAATAAAACAAGCAAATGCTTTGCAATACAGTATTTTTGTAGTAAATCGTAATACTATGAGCCGCTCCAACCTATCCATACTACTTGCAATATTCATTTTTGCAAGTACCCAGCAGGTTCAGTCTCAGAATTATACTTATATGGGTTCTTATAATTCAAGTGGCCTGCCGAATTATTTGATTACTCCTCGAGATATTGTTAGTTCAAATTTTAGGAATTCGATTGAAACTACTTTACCAGAATATAGGCCTGTTCCAGTATACAACCCACTACTCATCTCGAAGAATCATGTTAAAACGATTGGAACCAATTGCCCATCAGATATTTGGATCAGTTTTATAGACGAAGGGGCATCTTTTTTAAATACCCTGGGATATTATACTTATCCAAAAGGGAATCCTCCAACTGTTGCCCCTAATAATCGAGACATCACCATCATTTTTCCGAATGCATCAAAAAGTGGTTTTGGAGGCTCAATGGTTGCGGGAGACAAAGTATTTTTAGGAAGATTTCCTGCGAATACAGAAATTGGATTTGTGTTAATTTCAGATGGATGGGATGGATCGAGGGTAAAAAATGGAAATTGGAAAGTTTATTCAAACTCTGAATTTAATCCTGAAAGCAATGACTCGCTTAAACAACATACTGTTATTGTTAGAGACACGCTAACAAATAGACTAGTAATTGGATTCGAAGACATTTTGCGCGATAGAAACGACTGCGATCAAGATTTTAATGACTTACTATTCTATGCAACTATAGACCCCATTTTATGTGCAAATAAACTTGATTCAATCCCTATTTTTTCAGAAGACGGCGGTGTATCATTTTCAGGAAATACAGGTGGTTTAGAAAGTCAAGGCTTGGGCAATAAAATTGCAAAAAGAACAATGGCTAAAATTAAGCAGGGAACCAATGGGCCTGTGAACTATTCAACCATGCAAAAGTTAGACCTGAGTAATGCTCAGTTAAAAAATATGTCTACTAATAGGCCGCTAACCCTCTCCGATATAATGCCCGATAGAATTCCAGAGGGATCATACACGGCTTATATCAGTACCCCTTCAGATATTCCAGCAATTACTAACGCTATAGAAGTAAGAGCAGTAGACTTCATTGAAAATGACACTTGCAAAGCAGTTGCATTTGCTACTAAAACATTAGGAAAAGTATACGACCATACTAAACCAATTTGCGATCGATTAAAAGGTGCCGTTTTACTCAAAATGGACCAATTCACACTTCGGAATCTGATTTTTACCCGGTATCAATTAAAACAGGAAAATGGGAATATTGAGTATTCAATGAGTTTCTCTGTTGGCAAAAAAGCGGGCAGAAATTCGTTTTCATTTCAAAGCAATTGGTTAAATGCAGATTTCATTGGAGAAGACACGATGTACAATTACCAAATATGGGGGGTGGCTCCTTATTTATGTATAGACCTTGCTTTGAATGTATTGGATAAACTAGAAGCAATCATGCCCGTGCAATCAATTGCAGCTACAAAATCATTGCCAACAACTTATATCAGATATGGTAATAGAGATGGACTCAATGTTAATTTGCTAGTAGAAAACGAAACCAATTTTAACAGTGGATATATTGAACTTGTAGAAAAGTACAATGAGCTATCTCCTTTAAATGTTAAGCGTACGATTCCTTTCAGTTTAAATACAAAGGGAAAGACAATGATATCATTTCCAATGAATGATACGCACGAAAGCTTAATTTCTTTGTTTATCAACGGAAAATTACAAGATGTTGTTTACATGAGTGATGGCAGTTGGGATTTGGATTATGATTCTACTAAAACAGTTATTGAATCATACACGGTAACGAATGATTCTGTTAGAAACTTTGCTGATACTTATCCTGTTTTTAGAGACGTAAATGTAAAAGCTAAAACAGATGGATATGTAAGTGCTTATAAACTGCTCAGAGGAGCTGCTGCAGAACAAGACTTAACTACCTATAAAACAATGAGTTTTAAAGCAAAAGGAGAAGGAACTACTTTACGAATTACATTGATAAAAAATTCAATTAAAGATTTTACCAAACAACCTCATTACAATTTACCCTTAACAAGATTACTTACTGATTATACAATTAACCTTGAAGATTTTGTAGGAGAAGATGCACTAGTTGCAATGAAGAAAAACGACTTAACAACGGTGGTGTTTACCTTTGAGAATGCTTCTAAAGTTAGTGCCTCCATTGAAGTTGCAGTTGCAGATATTTTCTTTTCTAAAAAACCGAAAGAATTTGTAGAAAATTTAACTCAGCAAAAAATTCATTTATACCCTAACCCAAGCAAAAACGGAATTTTTAATGCTAGTTTTAGATCTGATGTAAACGGTCCACTTACGATTCGAATCATTAATGCAGCTTCAGGAAAAACAGTTTATAGTAAATCGATTCAAGCAATTAAGGGTGACAATATTGTGCCAATTCAATTGAATAGTAAATCAGGATCTGGCATTTACATGATTACTATTGAAGGTAACGGACTAAAATACGCTCCCAATAGAATAATGTTGAATTAACATTTAGATATTAAACTCAACCAAAAATTTTACTAAAGCTGCAGGAGAACTCAACTGCAGCTTTTGCATTATATTTTTACGGTGTGTTTCAACAGTATAGACACTCAAGAAAAGTTTATCTGCAATTTGTTGATTTGTATAAGTTTGTTTTAGATAAAGCAAAATTTCTTTCTCGCGTTTGGTTAAATTATACTTGCGTAAAAAAATATCCATTTTCTTAAATGCGTCATCTTGATTAGGCTCATTTTGTAAATCAAAATGTGTATTCCCACTTACCACATCAATAATCGCTTTCATCAATTCGTCCTTGCTACTATTCTTTAGTATATATCCATCTGCTCCTGCTTTCTTTGCCTGATCAACCACTTTCTCGTCGCTGTAGGCAGAAATCATTAATACTTTTGAGGCTCCAAATGATTGTTTAATATATTTAATGGTATCTAACCCATTTAAATGAGGCATATTAACATCTAATAAAATAAGGTCAATATTTGGCTGCTGTGTTAACAAGTACAATAATTGTTTTCCATCATTTGCAATACCAGCAATTTGTAAAAGATTATTACTACTCAAAATCATCTTAAGCCCTTCTACAAAGAGCGGATGATCATCAGCAATCATTATTTGAATCTTTTTTTCCATATTAATATTCTTCAATATAGGTTTTTTTGTGGAACAAACATGGGACCAGCAAAACAAGGATAGGCTTTTATTTTATAAACACCGTTTTCATAGTAGGTTTCAGCCCAACAATATTTTGAACCATCTCTGTCATCGTTTTTCATTTGAGGAACGTACCAAAGAACCAAATCGGTATTCACTGTTTTTTCAGGAATGGCATCAATAAATTTTTCAGGCCCCTGTCGATAATCCGTGTTGCAACATGGACCAATGGTAACTAAATCATTTTCACCCTCATCCTTATCTAAATGATTTTTAGTTAAGTAAACAAAAGCATTATCGCCTCTTCCTCCGTCTTTAAACTGACCATTTCCAGGTTCTAAGTAAAAGCTTGTTTCAGCACTGGTACTAATTTTATACTGGTATCCCTTTTGGTCATAAATGGTAGCTGGTTTTTGTAATTGCCATCTCTCTGTATCCCATCTTTTCCAACCCTCTTGGGCATATTCATAAAAATTTTGCTCATTGCCTGCAAAGGAAATTCTAAATACAGGTCTATAAGTACCATTGTTCCCACATCCTCTTCCAATACTTGCACAGGTGACTCTAAATCGGCCATCATTATAAAAAAAATACCGCTGAGAATAACTATAATTACAAGGACCCGGCCATAACTCTGAAAAGAATTTTTGCTCTAACATAAAACCAACAACTGAATCTCCTTCAATTAATTGAGCAATTTTAGGGGGATCGGTTGCCACCACCGCTGCTTGACTGTAAATAGGACATCCAACCGCATCACTGTATCCAAATCCATCTGTTCCAGAATAACTTACATGCCAATCTACTAATTTAACATTATTGAGAATTCGTTGATTGTTAAAACGAACATTACTAATTTGTAAACCATCAGAAGCAGTAAGCAAATAATCCATATTCCATCCCTGTTGATTGATTGAATTAACTTTTTCGCAATAACAATCTGTAACATTTTCATTCTGAATTTTTCTCTCTGTCACTACGGCTCCGTCAGATCCAGTGTTGGTCCACCTCAAACCAACTAATCGATTGTCAGTTAAATCTACAATAGCCCACAATGCTCGATTACCCTGTACAAAGGTTGGTGCTACACATAAGTGCTGAGAACGCTCACATTTTGTTCTATTCAAAGCAGTTTTGGTACTACTCATAATTGGCATTTTTGCACTTGGTTTATACCCCAACGCTTTTTCTACCTCGGGTGAATGGATGGCTATATTTTCTGCCAATTGTATTAGTGACGCAGGTATATCTGGCTGCATATCCGGATAATGATCTGCACTTACCAATTTCATACTAAAAATATCTACTAAACCAATCGTGGTTAAATTGTTGGCATAATTATACATTTCTACACGCATCAATGATCCTGGTAAAGCGGTAATCCCTTTTTTGATATCACCTGGTCGAGCAGGATAAACACCAAAGATTTCATTCCATAATGGCTTCTTTGTTTTTAAGTCAAACAAATAGCGTGTAAAAAAAGGATCAGCTAAAGCAATTTTTTGGGCCAATATCGCTTGCTCACCGCCTTTTTCTAAATACCATTTAACGGGCAAACTATCTTTTAAAATTTGTTGAATTTCTTTTTTCCTTGCAACAATAAATGCGGCTGTATCCAAAGCAGATGGAGTCATTAATCCTGCTCTATATTCATTTAAATAGACTGCTGCAGACTGCTTAGGCTTTATATTCTTTTTTACTACAGCAACTTTCCGATTATTATTTGATTTCTTTTGTGCATAGCCTTCAAACAAAAAAAAATGCAATAGGGCTATTATTAAAAAGTACTTGAATTTAAGCATATCCTATTGGTATTGAAATGGATTTAGGAGTTCCTTATTGCTAAGATAACTAGTATCTGTTAAAGCATATAAAAAAGATATAATTTGTCTTTTCTCTTTATTTGATAAATCCAAGGAATGCTTTTGATTATAATAATCAAGCACTCCATTGATATCTTCAATGCTCCCATCATGCATATAAGGGGCAGTCAATAATACGTTTCGTAAGGAAGGCACCCTAATTCCATTACTAAACAAAGCGGTATCTGTTTTAAATGGCGATTCCCAACTATGACACTTATTGCACCCCAATCTACTACTTGTAAACAATATTAACCCGGCTTGCTCTTCTTGGGTAAACACTTCAATTTTTCCTTTTTGATACCAATCGTACTTTGCATTGTAAGCAACCAATTGTTCTTCAAATGCAATGATTGCTGTTTGAATATTGGCTAATTGAAAAGGATTATTTTGATTCGGAAATGCTTGTTTAAAAAGTTTTTGATAATGGCGATCGTTCAAAAATCGATTTAAAATGGCTTGTTCATTTCCCTTCCATCCTAACTCTTTTGGATGTTCATTAAAAAAAGGGAATTGTAATTGGGCTTTTAATGTTTTAATGGTTGGGTTAGCCCAAGTATAGGTACTTCTATATTTTACATTTAATAAAGAAATAGCATTGTGTTTTAAATTGAAGCCGTCTGCTCCTGATGAGGTTCTATATCCATCTGTAAAAGCCATTGATGGGTCATGGCAAGAAACGCATGTTTTGGTTTGATTGTAAGATAACTTTGTATCGTAAAATAAATATCGTCCTAGCGTTATTCTAGCTTTTTGTATAGAATGATTAGATGTAGCGTCTATCTGAATGAACAACAAACCTGCATAAGCAACAGCCGTAATCAACCCAATTGTAAATCCTTTTCGCTTCATAACTACTGATAATCAATTAAACCCCATTTTTTTTGCTTCGGCAACCAAATAAATGTATACACCGTTTCAGGCTTTTCACTAGACGCTTGTAAGTTGTAATGAAAGGCAGTTCCACTAATTACTAATTGATTCCCATTAAACTTTATTTTTCTTGCTTTATCATCTCCCCTAGGACCATAACCTTCTAAGCTCAACTCTTTTCTTACAGAATTTTTAATCATCGTCCCATTTGCTGCAATTAACACAGAATAAATATCGCCTGATCTGGTTTTTCCGAAATACAGTCTTTTTTTACCTGCCTCATCTATCCCAAAAGACAGTCCCATGGCATCTATATTTTTTAATTTATCGGTTACTTTTTGGGTAGCAACATCAATTAAATAAATTTCTCCCTTCTCATTGTATCGATCAGAACCAGCAACAGTAGCTGCTGCTAAAAAATGCCCACTGCAATCGTAACTGATTCCTAATAAACCGAATGGATTTTTATTACTAGGCTTTGCAGCAAATGGCAATGATTTCCACTCACTCATCTCTCCCGTATTGGCATCAATAGAATAGATGGTATTGAGCTTTTCTGTCTTGTTATATAGCATTGAAATAAGTGGGGCTGGTATTGTATAAATATTCCCTTTAAAATCGAATGTGATTGTAGACAAGTACCCAGCCATTTTCCAACTAGGATGTTGGTAAACTGTTTGTTTGGGTGTTTGGGCATTGGGGGAAGATTTACCTGCCTGTTTTTCAAAAACAATTAAACTAATTCCAATTGAAGTTTTTTCTGAAGTACTCATTCCAGTCCATAAAGGATCATACCCTAAAGTTCTAATGAATGCTGGTTCCTGCTGACAAGGTTTAATTTCCTGTTGTGCATTTATTCCTATGGTAGTTAGGAATAAAAAACAAGAAGTAAAATAATAATATAAATTATTCATCAAAAAGGATTGTTTTAGCTTCAAATAACCATTTTTCACTACCAACAGATTGGTATTTTTCTTCTAGAACCCCTATCAAGGCTCGAAAATTTAAAAAAATCATTATTTAATTGTAATTTTATTTAGGTTTTAGTGATGTAGGGCATCCGAATTCTAAACTAGCTTATTATAATATATGAAATATTTTTACTCATTAAAGTTACATACTATGAACGTTAATAAACAGAGCGTGTTGTTTATTGCTTTTCTTTTATGTGCCATTTCATTGTTTCAAAGTACTGCAAACGCACAAATTAGCGGTGTAGTTTATAGAGATTTCAATGCAAACGGCGCTAAAAACAACTCAGCTTCATACAACGAACCAGGTGCTCCAGGAATCACTGTAAAAGCCTATAATAATGCAGGAACATTATTAGGTACAACTACCTCAGGGTCAAATGGTGCATATAGTTTTTCTGCTGGTGTAATTCCTTCTGCAACTAAGGTAAGACTTGAATTTACCGGTTGGCAATCTGTTGATTTTACCGCTCCTTTTGGATCAAATAATAAAACTAGTGTTCAATTTGTTACTGCACCTTCTACAACTGCAGACTTTGGTATTAATTATCCAGGTGATTATATAGATAATTTAAACGCTAGAATAATTGTACCTACCTATGCCAATGGAGACAATCAAACTAACCCAAGTGCAGATTGGTTTAATGCAAAAAATGGAGACGCTAGTTATGCATTCAATTATGATGACGGAGTAACACCTGCAAATGTTGTTGCAGATATGGGCCAAATTGGTTCAGTGTGGGCCACAGCCTATAGCAGAAGAGCCAATAAATTATTTTATGCTGCATTTGTTAAGCGCCACGTTTCTATGGGTCCTTTAGGACTAAACGGGATTTACGTTACTAATAACGCTAAGTCTACTACAACCAAAACGAATACTGCAAGCTTTGTTAATTTAAATGCTATTAATCCTTTATTTGATGCAGGTTCCATTCCAGGAAGAAATTTACTGCCTGGCGCTAGTGATATGAGAGAACCTAATAACGATGCGTTAGCATTTGATGCAGTAGGTAAAAAAGGAATTGGGGGAATGAGTATTTCAGACGATGGCAGGTATTTATATTTGATTAATTTGAATGACCGCAAACTTTGGAGAGTAGATATTGGTGTAAATGGAACAGCTCCTACCAATGCATCACAAATTGTATCATACAACGCTTTTCCTGTTACCGAAGGCAATAGTAGCTTCAGACCTTTTGCGGTTAAATTTTATAGAGGAGCTATATATATTGGTGGAGTGTTAGATGGCGTTAAACCTGATAATTCAGCTGTTAATAGAAGCGAACTAAAAATGGTAGTTCTAAAAGTGAATGCATCAGAAACACCTGGTTCAGCAACTTTTACTACTGTGCTTGACGCACCGCTTACTTTTAATAGAAGGGCCAATATGAATACTGGCTTCAATGTTAGAAGTACTTCAGATTATAAAGATCCAAACGGCACAATTCCAGCTGCTACTACTTCTCATGGATCATGGCATCCTTGGGCAAGAAATTTTAATGAATTAACTGTTGTAGGAAATGCTGGTACCGCCATTTATCCCCAGCCTATATTATCAAGTATTGAATTCAACCCAGCAGATGGCGCAATGATTTTAGGGGTCATGGATCGTACGGGTCATCAAACGGGTAATCAAAATATGGGTACCAGCGGGCCCGACTTGTTTACTGGAAATGCTGCGGGTGATATTTTAAAAGCTAGTAATAATGGAACCTATACAGGCTTTACATTAGAAAATAACGGCAATGATGGTACTACTTCTACTGCAGGTGCTGGAAACGGTGAAGGACCTGGTGGTGGTGAATTTTATTTTACCGATCGATTCGAAAGAAATAGAGGTGGTTCTCTAGGAATAGGCAACACTGCTTTAGGAAAAGAGACCAATATTTCTCACGAAGAAAATAGCACTGGTTCCGTTCTTAATTTCCCTGG
>JBMLPQ010000008.1:0-17667 GCA_049242025.1 Sediminibacterium sp. | reverse complement strand
GGTGCAAGCGTTCAAGCTCCTTTAAGCACTTATGAATTAACCGTGAAGGATAATGGCGGAATAGATGCAGATGCAGATTTGAGAGACAGTGATGCATCAATGAATAACAACGATGCAGAAATTAATTTTACTTCAGGTATTGCTGGTGAAAACAACCATACTTATGACTTTGGCTTTGTAACCGTTGGAGGTGTAGGTGGCGGAATAGGTGGCGGTGTAGAAAGCAAAAGCTTAGGTGATGCCATCGCATTCAGAGTCTACAATAGAGCAGTTAAGAGCGAGCAAGGACCAATGGATTACGCCAAAGCACAACAGCCAGACCAATATAACCGCTATGCAGGAGCATCAGTTGGAACTGGATTGAAATTGCAAGATATTTTACCTACTAGATTGGCAAATGGTTATAAATCGTTCATCTCTACGCCAACTGATATCATTTCTATTACTAATGCGAAAGAAATTTTATCTATCGACTTTGTAAGAAATAATGTTTCAAAAGCAGTAGCATTTGGAACAAGAACAGTTGGTCAAGTTTACGATCACACCAAAGCAGTATGTGATAGATTAAAAGGCTATGAACTTATTTCACTAGGTACAATCAATGTAAAAGGCTACGATTTAGTTCAATACAATCTTAAAAATAATAAAGGCGACATTGAATATGCAACAAGTTTTATCATTGGCGCTCAATCAGGAAGAAATCTATATACTTTACAATCAAACTGGCTGAATAAAGATTACACCCCTGAAGAAATGATGTTTAATATTCAACTCTGGGCTGGATCACCAAGTCTTGTAATTGAGATGGCTACAGATATCATCAATCGCCTAAGTGCAGGACTTCCTATTGTTGCTGTTCCGAATACTGCAGGACTTCCAAAAGTTTATGTTACCGAAGGAACAAGATTAGAGGAAAATGTTGTTTTAACATTTAAGAATAATACTAACGCAACCAACGGTTATTTTGAAATAACAGATAGAGCTAACGAACAATCAACATCTAGAATAAAGAGAACGATACCATTTACTGCCACAGCCAATGGCATTACGAGTGTTTCAATTCCTACTGGTGATTTGTTTGAATCAAATATTAATTTATTCCTAAATGGCAAATTAGAAGATCAGGTATTTATGGCCGACGGTGCATGGGGCGTAGATTACAACACCAATACCAGTAGCCTGAAAAAGTTTGTTGTTACAAATGATAACACAACAAAATCAAAAGATGAGTTTAACTTATTTAGAAATGCAGAAATTGCTGGAATTACTCCTGATTATTTAACTGTTTATAAGTTACTTAGAGCTGGCGGAGTTTCAGAAGATTTAAGTGAATTCAAATCAATTAAATTCAAAGCATTAGGTAATGCTCCATTAAAAATCACACTTGTAAAAGAGTCAATAAAACAATGGAATGATCAATATAGCTTGACTATGCCAATAAGTGGTGATGCTAAAGAATATATGATTGGACTAGATGATTTTAAATCTATTGCATCAAATGCTAAAATTGATTTGAAAGATATTACTACTATTGTATTTACAATTGTTCCACCAAGTGCTGGCAAATCCTCTGATATCCAATTAGGCTTATCTAATATTTCATTCAGCAAAGAAGACATCAATTATATCAATAGCTTAAAAGTTAAAAGTATAGATGTGTTCCCTAACCCTGTAACAGGCAATCAATTTAATGTTCGTTTTAAGAGCGATGCTGCTAAAATATTACAGTTGAAAATCAGCGATGCGGTAACTGGCAGAGTGGTATTTACAAAACAGGTAAATGCTATTAGAGGTGAAAATATTGTTCCTGTTGTAATGGATAATAATGGATCTCAAAAAGTTATGATCATCAATCTAGATGGAACGGGTATAGATAGTTCAAAATATAAAGCGACTAAAATAATAGCAGGAAAATATTAAAATTTATTATATACATTAGATTTTAAGTTTTTTATTCACATTTTAAGCCTATTTGCTCCTAAAGTATAACACTTAATGGCAAATAGGCTTATTTTTGCGAAAAATAAACCAAAAATTTATGTCATTAAGATTTAACGCAATTAGCAGTATTGCAAAAGATGCGGAAACTTCTATACCGCAATTCAGTTCTAAAATCACTGGTATTTTCGGAGAAAACGTATTCACTCAAAAAACTGCACGTGAATTCTTAAGCGATGAAGCATATAAAAGCTTAATTACCAGCATTAGAGGTGGTAAAAAAATTGATCGTAGTGTAGCTAGTCAAATTGCCAATGGAATCAGGGCTTGGGCTGAAAGTAAAGGGGTAACCCATTATACACACTGGTTTCAACCATTAACTGGAACAACCGCAGAAAAGCATGATTCTTTCTTCACTTTAAAAAGCGATGGAACTGCTATTGAAGAGTTTGATGGAGCTGCCTTAATTCAACAAGAACCGGACGCTTCTTCTTTTCCGAGTGGTGGTTTAAGAGCAACTTTTGAAGCACGTGGATATACTGCTTGGGACCCTTCTTCTCCAGCATTTATTATGGAGATTGGAAAAGGTAAAACATTGTGTATTCCTACACTTTTTGTTTCATATACTGGCGAGTCATTAGACTATAAAGCTCCTTTATTAAAAGCTACTGAAGCATTAAATAAAGCAGCTGTTGAAGTATGTAATTATTTTGACAAAAACGTTACCAAAGTAACGCCAACATTAGGATGGGAACAGGAATATTTTGTAATTGATGCAGGCCTTGCAACTGCAAGACCAGACCTTGTACAGTGCGGTAGAACAGTTTTTGGTGCTGCCCCTGCAAAAGGACAACAAATGGAAGACCATTACTTTGGTTCTATTCCTGAGAGAGTGTATGCATTTATGAGAGACTATGAGCAAGAAGCTTATAAATTAGGCATTCCATTGCGTACTCGCCACAATGAAGTTGCTCCTGCACAATTTGAGTGTGCACCAATATTTGAAGACGTAAATATTGCAGTTGACCACAATATCCTTTTAATGGATGTTATGGCAAGAGTAGCAAAAAGACATAACCTTGTTGTATTGCAACACGAAAAGCCATTTGCGGGAATCAATGGTAGCGGAAAGCACAACAACTGGAGCTTGGCAACTGATACGGGGGTTAACCTACTTGCACCTGGGAAGACGCCAAAAACCAACTTAATGTTCTTGACTTTCTTTGTGAACACAATTAAAGCGGTTCATGATAATGCAGACATTATGAGAGCAGCTATTGCATCTGCATCAAATGATTATAGATTAGGAGCCAATGAAGCACCGCCTGCAATCATTTCTGTTTTTGTTGGTCAATATTTATCAAAAGTATTAGCTGATGTTGAAACAAGAGTAGGGAATAAATTTGACGAACAAGATGAAGCCATTTTGAAACTAGACTTGCATCGTAGCATTCCAGAATTAATGTTAGACAACACGGATAGAAACAGAACCTCTCCGTTTGCATTTACTGGAAATAAATTTGAATTCCGTGCAGTAGGTTCATCTGCAAACTGCGCCAATGCTATGACAGTAATGAATACTATTATGGCTGATACTTTAAAGAAATTTAAAGCAGAAGTAGATGGTTTAATTGAAAAGGGAGAGAAAAAGGAAATTGCCATTATGCATGTAATTCAACAGTATATTGTTGCAAGTAAAAAAGTATTATTCGAAGGAGATGGATATAGCGAAGAATGGCATCAAGAAGCAGAAAGAAGAGGTTTGCCTAATTTAAAGACCACTCCAACTGCATTAGATGCAATGGTAACAGAAAAAGCGATGAAGCTTTATCAGACCAATGGCATTTATTCTCATTCAGAATTAGAAGCTAGATATGAGATTGAATTAGAGAAATACATCAAAACGGTGCAAATTGAAGCAAGAGTAATGGGTGATTTGGCAATCAATCATATTTTACCTGCTGCTATTAAATACCAAAATGATCTAATCAAGAATGTAACAGGACTTAAAGATGCAGGATTAGACGAATCAGCTTATTCAAGTCAATTAACTATTTTAAAGTTCATTAGTCAACATATTTCTGTTATTCATACCAAAGTGTATGAAATGGTAGAAGCAAGAAAAGTAGCCAATAATATTGTTCATAGTCGTGAGAAAGCAATCGCTTATGAAAATATCAAGAGCACTTATTTTGACGAAATCAGATACCATGTAGACAAATTGGAACATTTAGTAGATGATGAGTATTGGACTTTACCTAAATACAGAGAAATGTTATTCTTACGCTAATTAGGGCTGCCGACTTACATATGCTTTTGACCGATAAACGAATAGTGGATTTAAAAAAATCCACTATTTTGTTTATATAAACAATCAATAAAATGAAAAAAATAATCACACTAGCCGTTTTCGCGCTTATCTGCTCACTTAACACCCTACAAGCACAAGGTGGTGGACAAATGGATCCAGCACAAATGCTTGAAATGATGAAACAACGTGTTAAACCTGGTCTCATTGAAAAAACAAAATTAACAGATGCACAAGCCGACAAAGTTTTGGAAATTCAGTTATGGAGTCAAGGTGAAATGCGTGGTATGCGCGATTTAAGCGAAGAAGAAAGAGCTGCCAAGATGAAAACAGTAAACGACGAAAAAACAAAAAAAATGAAAGCCATTCCTTTAACTGATGATCAAATCAAATCAGTGAATGACTTTTATGAAGAGATGAGAAAAAATCGTCCACAAAGAGGTGGCGGCGGTTCTAAGTAAAAAATGATTAAAAATAAAGAAGCCCCCAAATAATTTACATTTTGGGGGCTTTTCTATTACTTAGTAATACCTGTAATGATATTTGATATTCAAAAGTTTATTTCATTGTAAAAGACTCTAGGAATTTAGTTGTAAAGTTCCCTTTTCTGAAATCTTCATTTTGCATCAACTGTAAATGAAATGGAATAGTAGTTTTAACACCTTCAATTACATATTCACTCAATGCTCTGTACATAGTATCGATAGCTTCTTCACGAGTTTGAGCAACCGTAATCAATTTTCCAATCATTGAATCATAATAAGGAGGGATTACATACCCTGCATACACATGGCTATCAACTCTCACACCGTGACCACCAGGTGTGAAAAGGGTAGTGATCTTACCAGGTGATGGCCTAAAATCATTGTATGGATCTTCCGCGTTAATTCTACATTCAATAGCGTGCATTGTAGGCTCATAATTTCTTCCAGAAATTTTTTCACCCATGGCAATTTTAATTTGCTCTTTGATTAAATCAAAACTCACCACTTCTTCTGTAACACAATGCTCCACTTGAATACGGGTATTCATTTCCATGAAGTAGAAATTGCGATGTTTATCAACTAAGAACTCAATTGTTCCAACACTTTCATAATTAATGGCCGAAGCTGCTTTTATTGCCGCTTCTCCCATTTTTGCGCGCAAATCTGCAGTCATAAATGGAGAAGGAGACTCTTCAACCAATTTTTGGTGACGACGTTGAATAGAGCAATCTCGCTCACTTAAATGACAAACATTACCGTACTGATCTCCTGCAATTTGAATTTCTATATGACGAGGTTCTTCTACGAATTTCTCCATGTAGATTCCGTCATTTTTAAATGAAGCTGCAGCTTCCATTTTTGCACTGGTATATGCTTTTTCGATTTCTTCTTCATTCCAAACAACACGCATCCCTTTACCACCACCACCAGCAGTTGCTTTTAATATTACAGGGTATCCAACTTCTTTTGCTAAAGATTTGGTTTGTTCAATGCTTTCCAACAAACCTTCGCCACCTGGAACAACCGGTACCCCTGCTCTGATCATGGTTTCTTTTGCAGTAATCTTATCCCCCATTTTATTAATCATATCAGGTGTTGGCCCAATAAACTTAATACCATGGTCTGCACAAATTTGAGAAAATCGAGCATTTTCTGCTAAAAAACCATACCCAGGGTGAATGGCATCTGCATTTGTTATTTCAGCAGCAGCCATGATATGAGCAATATTTAAATAAGAATCACTGCTCTGAGGTTTCCCAATACAAACAGCTTCATCAGCAAATTTTACGTGGAGACTCTCTCTATCTGCAGTTGAATAAACAGCTACAGTTTTGATACCCATTTCACGACAAGTTCTTATTACTCGAAGTGCGATCTCTCCCCTATTAGCAATTAATATTTTTTTAAACATGTACAATTTTTTTGGTAAAGAATTGATTAAGCCGGTTCTACTAAGAATAAAGGCTGATCGTATTCTACAGGACTGGCATCTTCAACCAATACCTTTACGATAGTGCCCTTAACTTCACTCTCTATTTCATTGAATAATTTCATTGCTTCAATGATACAAAGTACTTTACCAGGAGCTATTTCAGTTCCTACATCAGCAAGAATAGGTTTATCTGGAGAAGGTCTACGGTAAAAAGTACCAATCATAGGACTCTTCACAGTAATCAAATTGTCGGTTTTAGGAGTTGCTGCAGGAGCAGGAGCTGCATCAACAGCTACTGGAGCTGCTGTAACAGCCGGGGCTGCAGTAGTATAAACTTGATGAGCTGGTGCAGTAGTAACATTCACAACTGGCTCTTCCTTTTGCTTAATAGTTACTTTACCATCTTTGTCTTCAATACTAATTTCTCCAATATTGCTTTTGTTGATGATCTTGATTAATTCGTGGATTTGTTTTAAGTCCATAAATGGCAGTTTTAAGGGTAAAATCAGTTAGTTTATGCGAAAATGTGGGGCAAAATAGCCTTTTTTTACTAAAAAACAGGTATTTTCTCGTTCTAAGCAAAATGACCTGAAACGAATAGAATCAGGTCATTGATTTCCGGTTAAACCGGTAAATATTATTCTTTAACGCGTTCTACATAATCACCAGATTTGGTGTTTACGCGTATCAATTCATCTTGATCTACAAACAAAGGCACCATTACGGTTGCACCTGTTTCAATGGTAGCAGCTTTTAAGGCTCTTGTTGCTGTATCGCCTTTAAGTCCTGGTTCACAATAAGTAATTCTTACTACTATTTTTTCAGGCAATTCTGCTCCAATTGGTAATTCGGTTTCAGTATTAATAAATACAAAAACTTCAGAACCATCCATTAAAAACTGAGGAGCATCAATCATTTCCTCAGAAAGGGCAATTTGCTCAAAAGTTTCATTGTTCATTAAATTGTAACCAGTTTCATCCTTATAAAGGTATTGAAATGCTTTTTTCTCTACCCTAACTGGATAAATCGTTTCACCACTGTTCCAGGTTTTTTCAATTGAGCGTTTATTGTCGACGCCTTTTAATTTAGCCCAAACCTTGGCTGCAGCTCTTGCAGTTTTATTTTCGCCAAACTCTACTATGGAGTAAAGGTTGCCGTCCAATTTTAAAATCATGCCACGGCTGATGTCGGAAGTAGTTGCCATAAATATTTTTTTATATGTAGTCCCTTTAAGACGGCTGCAAAAGTAGGAAATAGCAGTGAAACGACAAATAAGGGATAAATATGCCTATTCCAAATTCTTGAACAAATAGGAATATTGACGCAAGAGTCTAAAACCAATTTGAACATGAATGATTGCAGTTATGCTTATGATAAACATTACGATTGCCACTATTTTAAACATACTTATCATCGTTTCCATAGAAACTTTTCCAGCTAATTCAGGTTGCTGCTCCATTACTTCCGTTAACATTTGTTGTAATTGTATATCACCCAGAAAAAACACTCCCGTAGAATTTAAAAAGAACATTCCTGCAATAAACAAAGTACCATAAGCATTCACTTTGATCCAGTCTCTTAAAGAAGGATTACAATGACGCTGATTGCCAATACCATGCAGTAAAAATCTAAGGGATGCAAATGCATAAATAACCAAACAAGCCATCACAAATGCGATAAAAAGCATGGCTGGATTTCCAGATAACCCCATAATCAATACAAACAAATCTAAAAACCCTATAATCAAAGCAATAGGGACTAAAATAAAAGAGAGTATTCTGTAAATGGTTAGTTGTTTCATAAATATGTATAGTAAATACTGGTAAAGGTAAAGAATAATCAATAGGGGTTCAGGTTCAACTAGCCAATATAAGAATACTTTATTTTTTATGCATAATTTTCTTATGTATTTTAAAATGATGTATTATTGTAAAGCAAAACAGTGTTTATGAAAAAATCGTCGCTTTATAAAGGTTGCCTTGAACCCATCTTATTAAGGCTTTTAAAAGACAATGGCAGAATGTATGGCTATCAGATGACCCAAATGGTGAAAGAGATAACCAAAGGAGAATTAAATATCACAGAAGGGGCACTCTATCCGCTTTTACACAAATTAGAAGAACAAGGCATTGTAGAAACTGAAACGGAGATGAATGGCAATAGAATGCGCAAGTATTATAGCTTAACTAAAGTAGGAAAAAAGCAAACTTCAGTAGCTATGGAAGAAATGAAAGCATTTATGCAAAGTCTTGAATTTATTGTTAATCCTAAAACAGCCATAGGATGATTACAGAAGCTCAATACGAAAGCCTCTATGCTTTTTGCAGAAGGCATTATGTTCAGTATTATGATGTTCAAGTAGAACTAGTTGATCACTTATCAGAAGCAATAGAAGAAAAAATGAAACTGAATCCAAAACTCAGTTTTGAGCAGGCATTGGATAGTGTGTATGCTGGTTTTGGCATCAAGGGGTTTGCAGATATTGTAGCAACCCGCATGGAAATGGTAAGTAAGAAGGCAAGAAAAAATAAATGGAAGTTATTTTTCTCTTATTTCAATATTCCAAAAGTCACGATGACTGTTTGCTTATATGCGGGGCTTTTATTAATAGGCAAATGGTTAACCCAAGACTATTATCGCGGATTTTTTCTTTTCTCTTTAGGCATTTCACTCTTCATTTTTGAAATAGTTTATACGCTTAAATTAAACAAGCTTTTTAAACAACAAAAGAAGGAAATGATTTTTACTAATGAGCGCTTGTCAGGAATTATTCATTCAAGTTTTTTTGTTCAGATATTCTTTAGCAATAACTTATTTGATTATGCGGAAGCAAAGCAAATGCATTTTCTATCATATTCACTAGTTGCTTTGTTCATGCTGATAATTTTTATCTCAATTTTAGCTCATAGAGATTTTGTGAAAGAGTTGTACAAAAGTGCCATAGAACAATATCCCAATGCATTTGCTTAAAAAAAGCCCTATGCAATTAACTAACGAACAATACCAAATAGTAAGCCAATACTGCCATAAATCTGGCAAGTATTTTTATGATGTAGAAATAGAATTAACCGACCATATGGTTAATTATATTGAAAAAAGAATGAATAACACTTCTGAATTCAATAACTTATTTGAAAAAATAAAAACCGAACTCAATAAAGAAATAATTCAGCAAATAATTGAAGAAAAATCATCCGCTATAGAAAGTAATCTCAAATATCAACTTAAAAATGAACTGTTGCAATACCTCAGTTTACCAAAAATCACCATTACTTTTTTATTAGTTGCAGGGGTAATCTGGCTCGACCAGAATAAAAATATTGATAAAGTTGCAGGATCTTTTATCCATATCATCAATATGCTTAATCTCACTTATGCTTTTAGTAAAGGGAAATCAGCTAATGCAAATATTAGAGAGCGAAGAAAACAATTATTGAGTATGAAAATAGTTAGAGCCTATCATACAATATTCATTCTTCCTACTGTGTTTTATTTATTCATTTCTTTAGGGATCATTTTCGAATTAACAACAGGTTATCATGCAATCTATCAATTTTCTCTTTACATGTTGCCAGTGGTAATTCTATTGAATTTAGCTTGGCAGCAAGTTTACATCAATGCACAATTAAAAATAAGAAAGAATTATCCAGGCGCTTTTGCTCAATAACGCATCTACATTTATTAGCGTTTATTAATACTAAAAAAGCCACTCAAAATTTGAAACGGCTTCTATAGTATTATTAGAAATAGAATTTATTTTAAATTCAATTTAATTTGCAACTCATCAAACTGTTTATCATCAATAGTGCTAGGCGCATCTAGCATGACGTCTCTACCACTATTGTTTTTAGGGAATGCAATAAAGTCTCTAATACTTTCACTGCCGCCTAAAATAGAACAAAGTCTATCAAATCCAAATGCAATACCTCCATGTGGTGGTGCACCATATTCAAAAGCACCCAATAAGAATCCAAATTTATGTTGTGCTTCTTCTTCGGTCATACCTAAAGCTGCAAACATTTTTTCTTGTAATGGGCGCTGATAAATTCTGATTGAGCCCCCTCCTATTTCGTTTCCATTTAATACCATATCATAAGCGTTGGCTTTGATATTAGAATAGGGATGTTCCAAATATTTATCTGCATTTTCAATAACAGGATTGTTATTAATCATCACATCAATTTGATCGGGCTTAGGAGAAGTGAATGGATGGTGTCTGGCTACCCAACGATTTTCTTCTTCTGCATATTCAAATAGAGGAAAATCCATCACCCATAACAATTTGAATTCATCTTCTTTACGCATTCCCAAACGCTTACCCATTTCTAATCTAAGTTCGCTGGTTGCTTTACGGGTTCTTTCTTCACGACCTGCTAATATAAGAACCAAATCTCCAGTTTGTGCTCCAGCAGAATCTGCAATGGCTTTCAACTTTTCTTCTGAATAAAACTTATCTACACTACTCTTGTAAGTGCCGTCAGCATTACATTTGATATACACCAATCCTTGCATACCAATTTGTGGTCGTTTAACCCACTCTGTTAGTTCATCCGTTTGCTTGCGTGTGTATTCGGCGCAGCCAGGAACTGCAATAGCTAATACTGTTTCCGCATTATCAAACACTCCAAAACCAGCACCATTGATTAACAATCCTGTAGCTTCAATTTGACCACCTTTTAAAAAGGCAGATTTCAAGTTAGAGAGCTTCATGCCAAAACGAATATCTGGTTTATCATTTCCATATTGCCACATCGCATCTTCCCAAGACATGCGCTCTACTTTTTCGGTGTAGTCAATATTTTTTACATCTTTAAAAATACGCTTCACCAATCCTTCAAACATTTGTAGAATATCTTCTTGTTCTACAAAAGCCATTTCACAGTCTATCTGTGTAAATTCAGGTTGACGATCTGCACGTAAGTCTTCATCTCTAAAACATTTTACGATTTGATAGTAGCGATCATAACCACTCACCATCAACAACTGCTTGAATGTTTGAGGGCTTTGTGGTAATGCATAAAACTGTCCTGGATTCATTCTAGAAGGCACTACAAAATCCCTTGCACCTTCTGGAGTAGACTTAATCAAAAAAGGCGTTTCAATATCCATGAAACTATTTTCATGCAAATAATTTCTTGCAGATCTATTCACCGCATAACGCAGTTCTAAATTCTTTTTAACTGCATTCCTTCTGAGATCTAAAAAACGATATTTCATTCTCAAATCATCTCCACCATCCGTATCATCTTGAATGGTAAAAGGAGGCACAGCCGATTTGTTTAATATCTTAAATTCAGTAACAGCTATTTCAATTTCTCCAGTTGGAATATTAGCATTCTTACTACTTCTTTCTTGTACATTTCCTTTGACTTGTAAAACATATTCACGGCCTAAAGGCTGCTCATCTAACAAAGCAGTTAAGGCTTCTCCAAACAACAATTGAGTGATTCCATAACGGTCTCTTAAATCCACAAAAGTAATAGCACCAAACTTTCTAACAGTTTGAACCCAGCCAGCCAAAGTTGTTTCTTGGCCCACATTTGCTAATCTTAATTCTCCACAGGTATTAGTACGATACATACGCAAAAAATAATTTATACAACTGGCCAAATAGCCATTTAAAAGCGCAAATATAACCTAAATGGGTCAAGTAGTCTTATTGAGGTATTTTTGCGGTTGAATTAATATTATGGGGGCTACTTTCATTTCTAAGAGAACGCACAGATGGTCTGTTGGAACATACTTTTTTACTGCTGGAATAACTTTCGCAAGCTGGGCTAGTCGCATTCCAGACATTAAAATAAAACTGCAATTAAATGACGCGGAACTAGGGGGAATACTCTTTGCATTACCTGCTGGTTCAATGGTCAGTTTACCCATATCTGGTTGGTTAGTAGCTAAATTAGGTAGCCGAACGGTCATGTTAATTGCTGCATTGATTTACCCCCTCTTACTTTTATTATTGGGCAATGCTTCAACCACAGTTGTACTCACTAGTTTACTTTTCTTCTTTGGATTAATTGGGAACATGATGAATATCTCTGTTAACACACAAGCAGTTGCAGTAGAAGAACTATATGGACGATCAATTATGGCTTCTTTCCATGGAATCTGGAGTATGGCTGGTTTTACGGGCGCAGCTGTAGGAACGCTAATGATTTCTTTGGGCTTCGATCCACTTAAACATTTTCTTTTAATTGCTGCATTAATGGTTTTACTTGCTTTGATTATGAAGTTTGGAAGAATGCCAAAAGATGCTGTTGTTGGCAATCAGCCCTTATTTGTAAAGCCAGATACCATATTATTAAAACTCGGATTGATTTCTTTTTGTTGCATGGCTGCAGAAGGAACCATGTTTGACTGGAGTGGAATTTATTTTCAAAAAATTGTTGAAGCACCTCCAGGTTTAGTAACGCTAGGTTACGCTGCATTTATGGGCACTATGGCATTGGGTCGATTTTTAGGTGATGGACTGGTGTTGCGTTTTGGCAGGAAAGAAATTCTGCAAGGCAGTGGCATTTTAATTGCCATAGGATTACTACTTGCTGTATTTATTCCAACTATTGTTTTTGCTACTATCGGTTTTTTATTGGTAGGATTTGGGGTTTCCTCAGTAGTGCCAATTGTGTATAGTCAAGCAGGTAAATCCGAAAAAATGAGCGCCGGTATGGCATTGGCAGCAGTTTCAAGTATCGGATTTTTTGGATTTTTTATAGGTCCCCCATTAATTGGATTTATTGCAGAAGCATTTGGTTTGCAATGGTCCTTCGGGATGATCGCTTTACTTGGATTTGGCACGACTATTCTTGCGGGAATCACTAAATTTAAAAATTAAATTAAATCAATGACGAATAATACCCATACACCTTTGGCGGAGAGAATGCGCCCAACTAATTTAGATGAGGTATTGGGTCAAGAACATATCACAGGCCAAGGAAGTATTTTAAGAACAGCTTTAGAAAAAGGAGTTGTGCCTTCTATGATCTTATGGGGGCCTCCAGGGGTGGGCAAAACCACGTTGGCTAATGTTATCACACAAACGCTTCAAGTGCCCTATTTTCAGCTCTCTGCCATCAGTAGTGGTGTTAAAGAGGTAAGAGAAGTTATAGAACAAGCCAAACACTTAGCTGGAGCTGTATTATTTATTGATGAGATCCATCGGTTTAATAAAAGCCAACAAGATGCATTATTAGGTGCAGTAGAAAAAGGAATTATTAGACTGATAGGTGCTACCACTGAAAACCCTTCCTTTGAAGTGAATGCTGCATTGTTGAGCAGGTGTCAGGTTTATGTTCTAAAAGCTTTAGAAAAGCAGCAACTAATTCAATTGATGCAAGACGCCATTAATAGAGATGAGCTGCTGCAACTAAAAAATATTCAGTTAGCAGAAACGGAGGCTTTAATCAACCTAAGCGGTGGGGATGGAAGAAAATTATTAAATCTTTTAGATCTTGTTGTTCAAACTGGTGCCACTATCATTACTGATGATATTGTTTTAAAAGTGGCTCAACAAAAAATTGCTTTGTATGATAAATCTGGTGAGCAACATTATGATATTGTTTCTGCATTTATCAAAAGTATGAGAGGCTCCGATCCAAATGGTGCAGTTTATTGGTTAGCAAGAATGATTGAAGGAGGTGAAGATGTAAAATTTATTGCTAGAAGAATGCTGATTTTTGCAAGTGAAGATATTGGTAATGCCAACCCTAATGCATTACTATTAGCTAATGGCACATTTGATGCTGTTTCAAAAATTGGTTATCCAGAAAGCAGAATTATACTTTCACAATGTGCCACTTATCTAGCTTCTTCTCCAAAAAGTAATGCTTCTTACGAAGCCATTGCTAAAGCACAAAAAGCTGTTTCACAACATGGTGATTTATCGGTTCCCTTACATTTAAGAAATGCGCCAACAAAAATGA
The DNA here is from genome assembly GCA_049242025.1 of Sediminibacterium sp. GTDB lineage: Bacteria > Bacteroidota > Bacteroidia > Chitinophagales > Chitinophagaceae > Sediminibacterium. Next base: position 3,582 of record JBMLPQ010000008.1, on the reverse strand, counting down.
TGAAGCAAATGGATTACGGTAAAAATTACCAGTACTCACATTTAGGAGAAAATAATTTCATCGAACAAGAATACTTGCCAGATCAATTAAAAAACACCCCATTTTATATTCCTGGAAATAACGCCAGAGAAAATGAAATAAAGAAGTTTTTAAAGGAACGTTGGAAAGGTAAATATGGGTACTAAGGATTGAGTTTTTGTGGAACAAGGCGTTCTGCAACTTTCTCTACTTCTGCTCCTCTTTCTCCACCTTCGTGGTATTCCGCATCTTCATTCACATCCCATAAATCATATACTTCTTTACCTGCTACTATATTTTTAGCAGCCAGCATTGCAGTCATCATACTATGATCTTGGTTATTGTATTTATGCATGCCATTTCTACCTACCAAATAAAGTCCTGGATATTGTTTTAAAGCTTCACGAACATCATTTACTCTTTCCTTATACATATGATCATATACTGGATAAGCTTTGGGTTGTCTTACCACATAACCATCTACCACTGCACTAGGTTGGGTTAATCCAATTTGTGCTATTTCTTTTTTAGCCAATTCTATTAAATCAAAATCGGAACTGGTCCATAATCCATCCCCCTCAAAACAAAAATATTCTAAACCATAACAAGCCATTTCAGGATCTGGAACCATATAAGGACTCCAAGATTTAAAGTTTTGTATACGCCCTACTTTTACACTTGGGTCATGAATATAAATCCAATTGTCATGAAATGCATCTTCATCCTTGCAAATTAAGACAACTGTTAAAAAGTCTCTGTATCCTAAATTGGCCGCACCCTCAAATGCTTTAGTAGGAAATGCAGGACTAACCGCTTGAATTAATTCACGCATAGGAGCCGAAGAAAGCACATAATCAAAATCAGCGAAAGTTCTGCCGTCATTAGTATGTACCGTCCACTTACCGTCTGCAGTTGCAATATCTTTAACGCCACAATTCATTTCAACTTGAACACCCATTGCTTTACATTTCTCCGTACAGCGTTCCCACATTAAACCAGGTCCTTGCTTTGGATATCTAAAAGAATCAATCAAGGTTTTTATTACATCTCCTTTGTTAGAAGGTTTTGGCTTAAAGAGTGCATTCCATATAGCACTGCTTAATGAGAGGCCTTTAATTCTTTGTGCAGCCCAATCAGCAGAAATTTCTTTACATGGAATACCCCATACTTTTTCTGTATAGGTTCTAAAAAATATATTGAATAATCTTTGGCCAAATTGATTAACCACCCAATCTTCAAAATTGGTTGGATTTTTAACAGGGAATATTTTAGCTTTTAAATAACTCAAAACGCAAAGCGCACTTTCTATAATCCCCAATTTCTTTAGGGCTTCCATTGCAACCAAAGGGTATGAAAAAAACTTCTTATTGTAATAGATTCTAGAACTTCTTGGTCTTTCAAGCATTTCATCTCCTAATATCTCAGTCCAAAAATCTTCCACTTCCTTAGATTTAGAAAAGAAACGATGTCCGCCAATATCAAAATGATACCCTTTGTAACTCTCTGTTCTAGATATTCCACCTACATACGTAGCATCTTTTTCAAATACTACTACTTGTTGCTTTTCTTTACCTAATAAATAAGCTGCAGTTAATCCTGCTGGCCCTGCTCCTATTATTGCTACTCTTTTTGACATGATTAATGCTGGTATGCTTATTTTTACAGCATTGCAAAGATGCGGGATTATTTGCAAAACAATTAAATGAAAGAAATGGAAACAGCTACTGCTTATTTTTTGCTTAAACAGTTTGAATCTTTAACTCCCCACGAATTGTATACAATTCTTCAATTGAGAAACGAAGTTTTTGTAGTTGAACAAAATTGTGTGTTTCAGGATGCTGATAATAAAGACCAATCAAGTTTACATTTAATGTATTGGAAGAACAATGAGTTGGTTGCGTATTGCAGACTAGTTCCCCCAGGAACTGCTTATGAAGAAATGAGTATTGGAAGAGTAGTAAGCTCTCCATATCATAGAAAGTCTGGCGCAGGAAGACATTTAATTGCAGAAGCTATTCAATTAATTCATGAGCAATTTGGATCTGGGCCAATTAGAATTGGGGCACAGTGTTATTTAATTAAATTTTACGCTTCTTTTGGATTTGTTGAAGAGGGAGAAGTTTATTTAGAAGATGGAATAGAACATATAGAGATGGTTAGGCCATAATTGGGAGATGAATTATAAATGAGGAACCCTTGAATTCTTCACTTTCCACATATATTTTACCATTGTGAGTTTCAATTATCTTTTTACAAATTGCCAATCCGAGACCATAACTTTTCTCTCCAGCTGTTCCTTTTCTTTTAGCTTTGGTAAACAAATCAAAAACCTTTTCTTGTAATTCCTTTGGAATACCTATACCATTATCTTTTACAATAATTTCAGCATATCCGTCTTTTTTTTGAAGTGTCACAATAATATTGGATCCTCTTTTACTAAATTTAATTGCGTTGGTAACTAAGTTGGTAATTACCCTATCAATTTTATCTTTATCTGCATTAAGCATGATAGGTTCCTTAATGATATTAATTTCAATATTTATATCTTTTTCTTTAGCGCTAAATGCCAACAATTGTAAAGACTGCTCTAATATTTTGTTCAACTCAATTACTTTCAGTTGAAAATCTTCAATTGAATTTAGATTGGTCTGCATTAGGTCGCTAATAAGCCTCAATGTAGATTCTGCACTTTGCTCAATTAAACGAAACATTTCCTTACTATCATTTGGTACTTTTTCATCAATGAGCATCATCTTACTTATTCCTGAAATTGCACTCAATGGGCTTCTTAAATCATGTGCAACTACATTTAAAATTTGGTCGCGCTCCTCTTTATTCTTAGCTAAATCATTATAAGCTTTCTCTAATTTAAACTGATTCTGAAAATAGATTTGTTTGAAATAATAAAGACAAATAGAGAAAAAAGCAAGCGGAAAAAGTATTTTGATAACTTTTTCAAAAATATTTAAAGATTTCATGGTACTCAGTGGAAGCTCGTCTAGTCTAATTGCTACAAACGTAAGTGAAACAAAAAGTACAAACAGAATATATTGCCAGTTCTTTTCGCAAAGCACCACAGCAGCAACAATCATGATTAAAAAACGATACTCATTCCCATTTTTAAAAAAATACGCCGTATAAGAAGCAAGGAAAGCTCCTACAAATAATAATAGCCATCGGTAATTCAAATAACGTTGAGAATATGATATATAGTAACCAATGAGAAATAAAAATAGGTGTGCAAAATTAAACATGGACAGTGTATACTCACCAATATAAATATTGATACACATTACCAGAAAGGCAAAAGGAGTAGCCATCAATAGGAACAGGTTGAACATATAATTCTTATACGCCACAGTGAATGGAGTATTTTCCTGATTACCTAGAGAAAGAATTCGAAATATAATATTGGATGAAGGTTTAGCCATAAAACCAACTACAAGATAAGCTATTTAAGAATATCAATCTTTAATCATTTTTAATTTTTAGGTAACTTAAAAATAACGGAGAATAGGTTGTTATAGGGGCAAAAAAAAACCTCGATCAATAAAGATCGAGGTT
>JBMLPQ010000007.1:0-1022 GCA_049242025.1 Sediminibacterium sp. | reverse complement strand
GAATCTTGAAAACAAAATGCTTTTACTTTATATCCCAATTCACCCAAAGAAGCTGCTGCTGAAGCACCGGCTAATCCTGTACCTACAACAATCACTTCCAGTTTACGCTTATTGGCCGGGTTTACCAGTTTGCAATGTCCCTTATAATCAGCCCACTTATTTTCTAATGGTCCAGAGGGAATTTTAGCATTTAACATAGATCCGAAGGTTTATGATGATTTGAATATACTTTATTAATCAGGTGATTGAATTATCCTATCCAGCCCATTTTAAAACTCACTGGCATTAAAATGAATGCCAAAGCAATAATGATAGAATAAGCATAACCAATACTTGTAAGCATAAGGGTGTATCTATTATTATAAACCCCTAATGTTCTGAATGCACTTTGAAATCCATGTGCAAGGTGATAAGCTAGAGAAATACAGCCTGCAGTGTAGACAGCTATAATCCACCATTCACTAAATGTTGCCTTCATTAAAGCAAACATATTGTGCATCTCAATACCGTTATAGGTTACAGGGTCTAATCCTTGATGAGTAAAACGGGCTGAAACCCAAAAATGGTAAAGGTGTAAAATCAAGAAAATCAAAATTAAGGTACCCAAAAGACCCATGCTTCTGCTGTACCACTTGCTTCCATCCTTGTAAGTTACAGCATATCCTACTGCTCTTTTTTGCTTGTTTTCTAAGGTTAATAAATACCCTTGGTAAATATGCAAAATGATGCCTGCGAATAATCCAATTTCCATGATTCGGATTAATACGGTGGATCCCATGAAATGAGCAGCTTTATTGAACATTGCCCCATTTTCTTCTGGATCAACTAAATCTGCAAAAATGCAGGCGTTGATTCCAGCATGTACAATTAAAAACAAAACGAGTGATATACCGGTTAGTCCCATAACCAGTTTTTTTCCAACAGACGATGTAAAGACTTGTTTCCAGGTCATATAGCAAGATTATATTTGGTTAAATCTCCGCAAATTTAACTCATTTATATATACAATACCGTAAGACTTT
>JBMLPQ010000006.1:0-8684 GCA_049242025.1 Sediminibacterium sp. | reverse complement strand
CGTTTCTAAGAAATTTCATTAACTTACGTTTCAAGTGAAGAATAAGCAAGCGATCATTATCGGAAGTGGTTTCGCGGGCATGTCCGCGGCTTCCTTTCTGGCCAGATCGGGCTGGAATGTAACAGTACTAGAGCAACATGAATTACCAGGTGGCAGGGCTAGAAAGTATGCAGCCGAAGGATTCACTTTTGATATGGGACCCAGCTGGTATTGGATGCCAGATGTTTTTGAACGCTACTTTGACCAGTTTGGGAAAAAAGTAAGCGACTATTATCAACTCACCAGATTAGATCCTTCTTACAGGGTATATTGGCCAGATGATGTAACCGATATACCAGCTAATTATCAAGAACTAAAAGCTTTGTTCGAAAGATTAGAGCCAGGGGCTGGAAAGCAACTAGACTTATTTATGAAAGAAGCTGCCTACAAATATGAAGTAGGAGTGAATAAATTGGTATTTAAACCTGGGCAATCTCTAACTGAATTCCTAGACTTTGATCTAATGAAAGGTGTTTTTAAATTAGATGTGTTCAATTCGATGAAATCTCATGTTGGTAAGTATTTCAAGAATCCAAAACTGGTTGAATTAATGGAATTCCCTGTTTTGTTTTTGGGAGCTTTGCCGGAACATACACCTGCACTGTATAGCTTAATGAATTACGCCGATATTAAGGGGGGGACTTGGTATCCTAAAAAAGGGATGTACGAAATTGTGCAGGGGATGTATGATTTAGCAGTTTCATTAGGGGTTAATTTTAGATTTAACCATAGCGTTAATCAAATAAATGTAGAAAAAGGTCTTGCAAAATCGGTGTCATGCATGGCTAATACTCCAGCAGGAAAAGTCATGGTAGAGCTTGAAGCAGACGTGGTTGTTGGAGGAGCAGATTACCATCATGTAGAAACTAATTTATTACAGCCACAATACCGAACATATACTGATTCATATTGGGATAAGCGAGTAATGGCTCCCAGCTGTCTATTATATTATATTGGTTTAAACAAACGTTTAACTGGGGTTCCTCATCATTCTCTTTTTTTTGATACCGATTTTGGTTTACACGGAAAGGAAATTTATGCCACTAAAGAGTGGCCAACAGACCCATTATTTTATATGTGCGCGCCTTCGGTTACAGATCCTTCTGTAGCACCTGAAGGTCATGAAAATATATTTCTGCTTATACCTGTTGCTACAGGTTTAACAGGTGATACCGAGGAATTAAGAGAAAAATATTTTAAATTGATTATTAAACGGATAGAAAAACAGCTTGGGCAATCAATTGAAGACGCTATTGTTTATAAGAAAACCTTTGCACAGAGTGATTTTATAAGTGAATACAACGCTTTTAAAGGAAATGCCTATGGTCTAGCGAACACTTTGCTTCAAACTGCTGTTTTAAAACCGTCTTGCAGAAGTAAAAAAGTAAAAAACCTATTCTTTACAGGACAGCTAACCGTTCCTGGGCCTGGAGTTCCTCCTAGCTTAATTAGCGGTGAAGTGGTGGCTAAAGAAATTTCGAAATTATATGATTAGACTGTTTCACCAAGTAAGCCAAGAATGTAGCAGAATTACTACTGAGCTATACAGCACTAGTTTTTCTTCTTCAATTCGTCTCTTGCACAAAGATCTTAGAACACCCGTTTTCAATATTTACGGATTTGTAAGATTTGCAGACGAAATTGTAGACACATTCCATGACTTTGATAAAGAAACATTACTAGCTGAATTTAAAGCAGCAACCTATAAAGCAATTGATCAAAAGATTTCTTTAAACCCCATTCTGCATAGCTTTCAACTAACGGTGAACGAATTTAAAATTGACCGTCAGTTGATTGATGCTTTTTTACATAGCATGGAAATGGATTTGGGTAAAAAACAATACGATAAGTCGGGCTATGAAGAATACATATATGGCAGTGCAGAAGTAGTTGGCTTAATGTGTTTATATGTTTTTTGTAATGGCGATCAAAGCAGCTACGAAAAACTAAAACCATATGCTTGTAGCTTAGGAGCTGCTTTTCAAAAAGTAAATTTCTTGAGAGATTTAAAAGCAGACTTTGAAGGATTAGATCGAATGTATTTTCCTGGATGCGACTTCAGTAATTTTACACAGGCAGACAAATTAAAGATAGAAGAAGATATACAAAAGGATTTTGATCATGCTTATGAGGGCATACTCCAATTGCCTTTAAAAGCCCGTTTTGGGGTTTATGTTGCTTATAAATACTATTTGAGTTTATTTAAAAAAATTAAAAAACTCCAGCCACAAAATATTCTAGATACTAGAGTTAGAATACCTGATCACGGAAAGATGTTTATTTTGGCAAAAGCGGGTATCAGAAGTCAATTAAATCTGCTCTAAATACATGTTAGAACAAGTTATTTTGGTAAATGAAACTGATCAGGAATTAGGTTTCATGGAAAAAATGGAAGCACATGAAAAAGCGGTTTTACACAGGGCTTTCAGTGTTTTTATATTCAATGAAGCAGGCGAAATGTTGTTGCAACAAAGAGCTGATAATAAATACCATAGTGCCAATTTATGGACCAATACTTGTTGTAGTCATCCTAAACCAGGTGAGGTTACAAAAAGCGCTGCACATAGGAGATTACAAGAAGAAATGGGTTTTGATACGCCCTTAGAAAAAGCTTTTGATTTTGTATATAAAGCCCCATTCGACAATGGGTTAACCGAATACGAATTTGACCATGTATTTATTGGACGCTATCAAGGAACAATTCTACCCAATCCTTTAGAGGTGAAAGACTATGCTTTCCGTACATTTGAAAATGTAGACCAATTAATAGCGACAGAACCAACGCTATTTACCAGTTGGTTTTTAATTGCTTTTCCTAAAGTAAAAGCATGGTGGTTTCAACAAAATAAATAAAGGACATGAGCAATACTACCCCTACTAAAAAAGCAATCGTAATTGGTGCAGGCGTTGCTGGTTTAGCAGCAGCTATTCGTTTGCAAGTGATGGGATTTGACGTTACTGTTTTTGAAAAAAACGATTATCCTGGTGGCAAGTTGAGTCATTTTGAATTAGACGGTTATCAGTTTGATGCGGGTCCAAGTTTGTTTACTCGTCCTCAATTAATAGAAGAGTTGTTTGCATTTGCCGGTGAGCCTATTAGCGAATATTTTGACTATGAAAGAGTACCCATTGCTTGTAATTATTTTTATGAAGATGGTACTATTATTAGTGCTTATGCCGATCATGAAAAATTTGCAGCTGAGTTACTAGCTAAAACCAATGAGCCCGCGGAAAACCTACATCAATACCTCAATAAATCTGCCAACGCATACAACCATATTGCGGGAATATTTTTACAGTATTCTTTACATAAAGTTCAAACCATTTTTAAGGCACCAATATTCAAAGCTATTCAAACGGTCAAATGGCCTTATCTTTTTAATTCGTTAGACAGTTACAATAAACGTTCTTTCAAATCACCCAAGTTGGTTCAATTGTTTAATAGATATGCAACATATAATGGAAGTAATCCTTATAAAGCGCCAGCTATGCTTTCTTTGATTCCTCATTTGGAACACAATGAAGGAACTTTTTATCCTAAAGGGGGAATGATTAGTATAACAAATGCGCTTTACCAGTTAGCGCTAAAAAAAGGAGTGAAATTTAATTTTGGAAATGGAGTAGAAAAAATTATTCGAACACAAGGAGAAGTAAAAGGGGTAGTTGTTAATCATGAAAATCAATTTGCTGATGTAGTAGTAAGTAATATGGATGTTTATTTTACGTACCAGCAATTATTAGGAGATACTATAAAAGCTGCTAAAGTTTTAAAACAAGAAAGAAGCAGCAGTGCTTTTATATTCTATTGGGGTATTAATAAAAGCTTCTCGCAATTGGATTTGCACAATATATTTTTTAGTAACAATTACGAAAAAGAGTTCGAATCATTGTTTAAAACAAAAAAACCATTTGGAGATCCAACGGTCTATATTAATATAACTAGTAAAAGAGAGCCTTCTATTCAAGCTCCAATGGGTAAGGAAAATTGGTTTGTAATGGTGAATGCCCCTGCCAATCAAGGACAAGATTGGGAATCAATTAAGTCTGTTTATAGAACTGCTATACTTAAAAAATTAAGTAATTTATTAGGCGAAGAGATTGAACCACTGATAGAGGTAGAAGAAGTTTTATCACCTGTTAGCATAGAATCTAAAACAGCTTCTTACATGGGTTCATTGTATGGAACTAGCTCTAATAGTAAAACCGCTGCATTTATGCGACACCCTAATTTCAGTAATACCACAAAAGGGTTGTATTTTGTAGGCGGGAGTGTTCATCCTGGTGGAGGAATTCCACTTTGTTTATCAAGTGCAGCCATTGCGGCCAATTTGGTAGGTGAACAGCAAAATTTAAAGCATTAGCAACCATGTTATACGCAAGGCCATATATACCACTGTTTTTAGCAATACTATTCCATTTTGCAGGCGTTATAGGTATTCTTTTTACTCCGTATAAAGATTGGTTCATCAATAATACTCCAGTAACATTGGTTTTAATGGGGCTACTACTTGCAGCTAGTCAAGAGCGTTTAGAGAAAGGGTTTGTTGGATTTTTTTTATTGGCATTTGCAACAGGAATGGTTACCGAAATTATTGGGGTGAATACAGGAATTTTATTTGGAGACTACAATTATGGAATTGTTTTGGGGCCAAAGTTGATGGGTGTGCCTTTTTTAATAGGGATGAATTGGTTTGTAATTGTTTTTTGTTGTGGGTCTTTAATGCAGCAATTGAATAAAGTGATGTTGGCAAAATATGATGCTCCTATGCCAAGGGCGATTATTAAGTGGTCTGTTGTTATTGATGGAGCAGTGTTAGCTACTTTCTTTGATTGGTTAATGGAACCAGTTGCCATACAATTAGGTTTTTGGGCATGGGAGGGAGGTTCAATCCCCATGCTTAATTATGCTTGTTGGTTTGTGATCAGTGCCATTTTATTGGCTGTTCAACTGAAGTTGCGAATTAAAGCGCAAAACCATTTTGCCATACATTTGTTAATAATACAGGCATTGTTTTTTCTATCACTTAGAATTTTCTTATAAGATGATTTATGTATTAGTAACCTTATTGGTATTTGTTGTAATGGAAGGGATTACTTGGCTAACCCATCGATATGTAATGCATGGATTTTTATGGTATCTACACGAAGATCATCACCAAAAAGGACCTGGATTTTGGGAAAAGAACGATGCGTTTTTCGTGATTTTTGCCATACCTAGTTGGTTATGTATTATGTTAGGGAGCATGAATCAAAACTATTGGGCAGTAAGTATTGGAGCAGGAATTGCTTTATATGGCTTCGCTTATTTTTTAGTTCACGAAATTATTATACACCAACGAATTAAATTATTTACACGCAGTAATAACCGATACATTAAAGCAATTAGGTGGGCGCACAAAATGCATCACAAGCATTTACACAAAGAAGAAGGTGAAAGCTTTGGCATGTTGATTGTTGCCAAAAAATATTGGGATAAAATTAGGAGAGACGAAAAGCTAAAAGCAGTTTAACTAGTTGAATAAACAATACGACTATATTATTGCAGGAGCTGGATGTGCAGGCATGAGTTTATTGATGCGAATGGTTGTTGATCCCTTCTTTGCCTCAAAAAAAATATTGGTAGTTGATGCTGATGCCAAGCAGCAAAATGATCGAACTTGGTGCTTCTGGGAAACCAAACCCGACCTTTTTGAACCCGTTGTACATCACCAATGGACAAAACTCGATTTTTATTCTAATCATTATTCTTCTGAACTATCAATTGATCCTTATACCTACAAAATGATAAAGGGTATTGATTTTTACAATTATGTAAAAACCAATGCATTGGCGGCTCCCAATGTTGAGTGGAGAAAAGCGTCAATTAAAAAATTAGTTGAATCAAGTGATCAATTAATCGGGGGTGTTGAATTAGCCAATGGTGAATGTATTTATGCTGAATATGTTTTCAGTAGTATTTTGTTTGAGCCTATCAAAACAAAGCCCAGTGAGTACCATTTTTTGCAACATTTTAAAGGATGGGAAATTAAAACAGCAACAGATTGTTTTGATTCAACAAAGGCAGTATTCATGGATTTTAGGGTAGGTCAAGAAGAAGGCACCACATTCATGTACGTATTGCCCACTTCGGCTAATACTGCTCTTGTAGAGTACACTTTATTTACAGAGCAACTCTTAGAAGATGCAGCTTATAACAGTGCTTTGAAAAAATATATTTTTGAGCAATTACGCATCAACGACTACGAAATTTTGCACGAGGAAAAAGGGGTGATACCTATGACCACTAAAAACTTCCCTAATGCAAAAGGGCAACATATTTTCATTGGTATTGCGGGTGGTCAAGCCAAAGCCAGCAGTGGTTATGCTTTTAAGTATATTCAAAAACGTACTGCCGGTTTGGTAGATGCAATGAAACAGGGCAAGCATTTAGGATATGGAAAGGGCTTTCAGCATACTAAAGGGCATTTATACGATGCTGTGTTATTGAATGTATTGCACAATCGTAAAATGGGTGGCGACGCCATTTTTGCAGATATTTTCAAAGGAATGAATGCCAGTAAAGTATTAGCGTTTTTAGACAATGAAAGCAGCTTGTGGACCGACTTAAGAATAATGAATACTGTACCCACTCGCATATTCTTACCTGCAGCATTGCATGAGCTCAAGCAATTGATGTAATTTCATACAATGGCAAACATTGTTACTATTACACTTAACCCTGCATTAGATAAAAGTATTTCAGTACCTGAATTAGTCCCTGAAAAAAAATTGCGGGCATTGTCTGCAAAAGTAGAGCCAGGTGGTGGGGGTATTAATATTTCAAGGGCATTGAAAAAATTAGGTGTTGCATCTGAAGCCATTATTTTATCTGGAGGATATACTGGAAAAACATTGGAAGCTTTATTGGCCAAAGAACAGGTTGAATTTACTGCCATTGAAACAGCAGGTGATACACGCGAAAATTTTGTGGTATTTGATGAAGATAAAAAATTACAATATCGATTTGGAATGCCTGGAGAGTCTGTTTCTGATAAGGAGTTAGAAGTATTAATGCAGGAAATAAGTAATTCAGCACACGCAGATTATATTGTTCTTAGTGGAAGTTCACCACCAGGAACTACAACTGCAGTTTTTCATCAGATAGCTATGATTGCGGAACAGCTAAATGCAAAGTTGATAATAGATACATCGGGTGACGGATTAAAAGCCGCTGTTAAAGAGGGCTTGTATTTAATTAAACCCAACTTACGCGAACTGGCATCTTTAGTAGGAAAAGATTGGATTGATATTTCTGAAGTGATTGGAACAGCCCGACAGGTAATTGCAGCAGGATCATGTAAAGCAATGGCGGTTTCAATGGGAGCAGATGGCGCTATGCTGATTACAGCCACCGAACACTTTCAAACAGTTGCCCCAAAAGCGCCTGTATTAAGCACTGTAGGGGCAGGAGATAGTATGGTAGCAGGAATGTTGGCCGCATTAACTAAAGGATGGGGATGGGAGCAAGTGTTGCAATACGGAGTGGCTGCGGGTTCTGCGGCTACATTGCATAAAGGAACTGAACTTTGCTCTTTAGAAGATACAGAGCGCATTTTTGCGCAGATCAAGCAGAATTAATTTGCTTCAAGTACATTTGCAACAATTCTTGGTTTCGTAGTACAATGGATAGTATAAGAGTTTCCGAAGCTCCAGATCCAGGTTCGATTCCTGGCGAGACCACAAACCCCCGCAGCGAAAGCTGCGGGGGTTTTTTGCGAATGAGCGGTCCGAATTTATTCGGACAAGCGAATAAGCAAAAAACCCGCAGGGCAACCGAAGGTTGGCATGCGAGGGGTTTGAGTAAGTTCAATACGGAGGAAGTCGGTCGAAGACCGACAATCCTGGCGAATAAGCAAAAAACCCGCAGGGCAACCGAAGGTTGGCATGCGAGGGGTTTGAGTAAGTTCAATACGGGAGGAAGTCAGCTGAACGAAGTGAAGCTGACAATCCTGGCAAAGACAGGAAGATGTCCTGGCAAAGCCAAACCGACAATCCTGGCAAAGCCAGAAACAAGCGCACCCTACAAATGGTAAAAAAATCCCCCACAATAAACTAAACCGCATTTGATAATTGTATAGCTTACGAGAGTTTAAAACGATTATAACTAAGCTATATGAATGCATTGCAACAAACCGATTATTTAGTATTTCTATTTTATTTTATTCTTGTAGCAGGATATGGTATTTGGGTGTACCAAAGAAAGAAAGCAAAAGAAGCCAGTTCTAAAGACTATTTTTTAGCGGAAGGATCATTAACCTGGTGGGCTATTGGGGCATCGTTAATTGCTTCTAATATTTCTACTGAGCAGTTCATAGGAATGAGTGGAAGTGGATTTAAAATGGGCTTAGCTATAGCAAGTTATGAGTGGATGGCAGCCGTTACATTAATAGTAGTGGCTATTTTCTTCATGCCTGTTTATTTGAAAAATAAAATATTCACCATGCCGCAGTTCTTGCAGGTACGATACAACGATACCGTAGCAATGATTATGGCAGTGTTCTGGTTATTGTTATATGTATTTGTAAACCTTACTTCAATATTATTCTTAGGAGCATTAGCCATTAGTAGTATCTCTGGAATCTCTTTCACCGTATGCATGTTAGCAC
>JBMLPQ010000005.1:0-1385 GCA_049242025.1 Sediminibacterium sp. | reverse complement strand
TGAATTTATCTCTTGGCTACAGTTTTGGTGGAGCGAAGAAAAAATAGTTTTTGTTGGTTTGGTTTTACAAAGAAGAGAATGCACCACCCGAAAGAGTGGTGCATTTGTGTTTATTGCTTAAATTGAAACTCTATGGACATTAGCATCAACACACCAGCATTGTTATTCCCTGCCATCAGTTTAATTATGCTGGCATATACCAATCGTTTTTTGGCTTTGGCTAATCGAGTAAGAAGTTTACACGACGAATACAATAGAACAGAACATAAAACGGTGTTACACGGGCAAATAAAAAATTTACGCTATCGAATCAAGCTCATCAAACAAATGCAGGCACTTGGTGTGATGGCATTTTTAAGTTGCATTATCTGCATGTACTTTATTTATATAGAATGGATGATTATGAGTCATTGGGTATTTGCATTTAGCTTGCTCAGTTTCTCATGCTCATTGGCAATTTCACTTTGGGAAATTCAATTAAGCACCAAAGCGCTTGAATTAGAACTCAGTGATATGGAGGGATTAGAAGATCCTACGGTGATTCAGTACATCAAGAGCAAGTTTGACAAAGACAAGGATGGATGATATGTTTGGAATAATCTAAATATCGTTTTGCTTCTGCTTCTTTTTGTTTGCATTTGATGCAATGATTATAATAATGATAATCCAGAAAGGAAAGAAACTGCTGTTTCTCTTCCATACGCGTAAATCTGCATCTTCAAACTGATTGGTGGGGATATTGATAAAACCTGTATTCCCTGTTTTGCTGTCTAGATAATACACACGGCCTTTATCATAATACTTTGCATCATTGCTTTTTAATTTCTGCAATTGATTCGCTAACGATAAATTATTGATTTCGTAAACATCATTTTCTTTAAAATCAATCTGATAGATTTTGTTTTTATAACTCACCAATAAGCCTGTGTCGGTTGGAATTTTAAACGATGCATTGATTAATAAATCAAATAAATCGGCGTGTGTTTTTCCTCGTTTATCCCAGGTTAAATCTTCAAGGGATAATTCGTATACCCGTTTATTGTATTGGTCTTCTTCGTCTAATAAAAAGGGCACAAATACTTTTTGTTCGGTTGGGTTAAACCAATAAATGTCTTTTGAAGCAGGAAGCAATAAGCTTTCATCTGTATCCTTAGATACCCATAACCCCGTACTGGAATTAAATTGATTTAGTATGGTTGGTAGATCTTTTTGATTGCGATGAATCAGTTGATAAATCTGATTTTTATAAGTGAATAAAAATGCTTGTTGATAAAAACTGATGTTAGTGGTTTTATCAATGCGCTTAAAAATCATTTGCCCATTTTCTGTACGGTCCAGTGCGTATAAAATACCTGAGCCATTCACGTGTACATAGAGTTGATTGG
>JBMLPQ010000004.1:4402-11905 GCA_049242025.1 Sediminibacterium sp. | reverse complement strand
AACTTTTATCGGTATAGTATTCTATATTGGCAGCTTCTGCTCCAAACATTTTTACGAAGCCGGCTTTTACTATTTCTTTTCTGGTTGCTTGATCATGCTGCATCAGTTGCTTGGCTTTCTCTGCTAAACTAAAGCCCATTAAAATACCCTTACTTCCATTGAATGGAGAGTTGTCAAATACCACACTAGTGAGTTCATCGGGCGCTGCTACCAATCCATTTTTAAATTGCTTTCTCCAAAATGGACTCGGATACACTGCATAACATTTTACAACGGTTCCCATAAAACTGGCTTTCATTAATTGCCATTGAGTTTCAGGAACGGCTGGTGTATAATTGATTTCAGTGGACACTGCTGGGGGCACTGCTACTATACAATGCGTAGCTGTATAACTAAATCCTTGACCACTGATGGTTACATTATGTTCGTCTTGGTGAATCTGCGTCACCACTTTTTCATATTGAATTGCGTCACCCAATTCTTCTGCCATTTTGATGCAAATGCGTTGAGCACCTCCTTTGATTCGATCTTGTTGTGCGCCCTTGCTTACATTCATTAAGAAATCAAAATTGGTATTACTCTTGATGTAAAACAGCGCATGTAAAAAAGAAATATTAGCTGCATCAGTTGCAAAAACAGCTTCTGTTGCAACTGCGAACATTTTTCTGGCTGTTTCATTTTTGATTTGCATATTCATCCAATCTTGCAAACTCATGGCATCCCATTTGGCTGCATTGGCTGATAAATAAGGTTTTTCTACATCAATGGTTTTTGCCAGTTTATTTATTTTACTAAGGGCTCTGTCTAAGCCCAATAATGCAAATAGGGGGAGTGGTGGAATAATCCCTTTATAATGTTTGAGTTTACCATTCAGTAACAAACTGCTCTTTCCGCTATCATAGGTATGAAATGTTTCAATGCCAAATTCGGCGGCCAGTTGATACATACGTTCATGCCCAGGGCCTATCCACTGGCCGCCTAGATCGGTATAATCTTGTTCACTAAAATATTCGGTTAAAATTCTGCCGCCACATCTATTGCGTGCTTCTAACAATAGTATATTTTTTCCTGCTTTTTGTAAAGCTAAGCCAGCGGCTAATCCAGCATAGCCTGCACCAATCACCACAACATCGTACTGCATATATTAATGTAACCAGAGGTTAACAATTCTACCTGAATTGGTAGTGGCTGGTAAAACAGATAAATCGTTTTTGTCTAAGACGAGCACTCTTCCTTCTGCTTTTTTGCCCCACATATCTCCAGTAAAGAAAACATTTAATCCAAAAGGGATATCTACATTATTGGCTCTTGGCCCCATTGAATATTTTTGCCAAGCTTCTCCTTCCGTAATTTTTTTGTAATCTGTAGTATCCACATCGTCGGGTGCTTTAAATCCATTGTATCCATTCCAAGGGGCATTCCAAACAGAATCAACCGCACCCAAAGAAGGTACTGCAATCATTTTTATATCGGTACCTAATTTTGTGTAAGCAGTAGGGTACCAGCTGTCTGCACAAACCAATACTGCTAATTTCCCGGAAGGGGTATTGAACACAGGAACCTGCGATGAATCTCCACTTGCAGTAAATCCTGCTTCGTCATTAATAGGGAATATTTTTTTAACAAGTGGAGATTGTAATTTTCCTTCTGGGCTGTAAACCACACTGGTATTGTATAATTTACCACGGCTTATTTTAAGTTTGCCCATTTCATTAATAGCAGGTTCGGGTAAAACAATAGACCCGGCCACAATGGTTACTTTAAATTCTGAAGCGAGTTCACTAAAAATTTCATTATAAGCACTGGCAATTTGTTTTGCTTTCATTGCAAAAGCAGCATACTTATCTTTTTCGGTTACACCAGCTGGTGCAGAAAAATAAGCAACAGCAAATTTGAATAGATTGGCTGTAATAACAGCAGTCATTGCATCGTTTAAATTAGCCTTTTCATAAACGCTGCTTTTTTGTTCCATTGCTACTAGCCAGCTACCAATATATTCTGGAAAAACAACTACTGTTTTAGAATTGAGATAGCCTTTCTCTTTTGCAGCTTTCAGGTAAGCGCGTAAATTTTCTCTTAGGGTAACTTTATTGGCATAATGAATGGGCTGTAAAACAGGTTGAATCCCTAATAGATTTCCTTTGCCAGAATCTACTCCTGCAGTTACAATATTATTGGGGTCAATAGTACTGTTGGCCAATACTTTATCGGAAGGTGGAACATCTATTACAACCCATACATTGTATAGGGCAACTATAATCATAGAAATGCCTACCAATTTTACAAGCAATTTCATCTAGTATCAATTTATTGTTAAGATACTATAAATTTTCTAACATCGTTACCACGCCTTCTCTTTTCAAAATAAGGTAACCCAGTCTATCATTGCTAATCCCTTCTTTTAGTTGGTAACTAAAAACCAATTGATCGTCTTGAACGGCTGTTTCAAAATAGCGGAACTGAATATTGGGGTGGTGTTTTAAGTTATGTCCAATTTCGTATAAATGGGTTGATAGTACAAATAAAGCATTGGGTAATTTTCTCAACCCCTCTATTACAACCGTACTGCATTTTACTGCGTCTTCTTGGTTGGTTCCTTTAAATAGTTCATCGATTAATATCAACCACTTTTTCCCATCACTAATTCTTTCGATGGTCTTTTTAATTCTTTGCACTTCATTAAAAAAGAAACTCTCTCCTTTTAAAATATTATCGCTTACCTGAATATTACTCAATATCCCGTCTAGTCTACTCAATTTCATTTTAGTAGCTGGAACTCCCATACCAATATGAGCCATATAAGCAGCCAATCCTACTGCCTTAATAAAAGTACTTTTACCCGCCATATTCGCGCCAGTTAAAAAAATAAAATTGGTATCTCTATTTAAGGTAAGATGGTAAGGAATAGGCACTTCTAATAAAAAGTGATATAGCCCCTCTGCTTCAATACAGGGCTCATTGGTTTCAATAACTTCCGGATAACTAAAATGGAATTTTTTAGCAGCTTTTGCTAAACTTAAGTAGGCATCTAGTTTACTATGGATATCTATTAACTCATCAGTGGCATTGCGATAACGCGATTTTAAAAATTGGGCAAACTTAAGTATGGAAGTAGTGGATAGGTCTTTTTTATTAGACTGTATCATGTCTTGTACCATTTCTTTATTCAACAATTGTTGAATTCGTTCTGCTGTTTGTGTCAGCCAAATGGATGCGCCTTCAGTATTAATGAGTGTTGCAATCTTTTCCATCCCTTGAACAAAATCAAGCGCATGTTCTACAGTGAATTTTGATAAGGAAAAATCTGCAAGGTTTAACCATTTATAGATGTACGCGTTGACCACTCCAATATCAGATGGATAGTTATTGATGGGAGACTCATAAAACTTTTCCATGACCAACACGGTTCCATTGGTTGGGCTTATTGGATATTGATGAATGATTGTACTTAAAAATTGAATAGTCTGTTGTGTTTGCTCAATTGCTTTTACACTATCTAATGGATGGGCCAATAGGTGCCGCAAATATTCTCTACCGCCATTGGTATTGGTTAAATTGATATGATGGAATACGGATTGGTATTCCTCTGAATGAAATACAGAGAGGTCATGTAAAGTAACTTTATCAACTTGCATAGGCTGCTGTCTATTTTAGTGGTTTTAATCCCTCCTGAACTCCATTCTTGCTCCCCATTTAGATTCATTGAACACCCCATTTCCATAAACCATATGGCCATTTACAAAAGTTTTTTCTATACTTGCTGGCATCGTCATTCCCTCCATTGGGCTCCAGCCGCATTTGTATAGAATATTTTCTTTGCGAATGGTATTTGGTTTATTTAAATTGACCAATACCAAATCGGCCATATAGCCTTCTCTGATATAGCCTCTTTCATGTATTTGAAAACAGTCGGCAACTGCATGACTCATTTTTTCAACCATTTTAGGCAAACTTATGCGCCCCTCTTTTACATAATGCAACATCAACTGTAATGAATGTTGAACCAGGGGTAAACCTGCATGAGCATGTTCATAATCTTCTTGCTTTTCTTCCCAAGTATGTGGAGCATGATCGGTGGCAATGATGTCTAAACGATCGTCTAATAGTGCTTCCCAAAGTGCTTCTTTGTTGGAGGGCGCTTTGATGGCAGGGTTGCATTTGATTTGATTACCTAAACGATCATAATCGTCTGCAGTAAAATGTAAATGATGTACACAAACTTCTGCAGTAATTCTTTTGTCTTTCAGCGGAAACATATTCGTAAACAATTGTAGTTCACGCGCTGTACTGATATGTAAAATATGTAAACGGCTGTTGTTTCTTTTGGCAAATTGTATGGCTTTAAAGGAAGATTCAAAACATACTTCTTCATTCCGAATAATTGGGTGGTCGGCCGCTGTCAATTTTTTACCAGTCGATTTTAAATTGGCTAGGTTTTCTTTAATTAATGATTCTTCTTCGCAATGGGTAGCAATCAATAATTCTGTTCCTGCAAATACTTTTTCTAATTGTAAGGTATTGTTCACTAATAAATTTCCAGTAGAAGAACCCATGAAAATTTTTATTCCACAAACCTGATTTTTCTTTTTATTGATTTGTAAAATCTCTTCTAAATTATCATTAGAAGTTCCCATGAAAAAGGAATAGTTCGCTAATGATGATTCTGCTGCCCTACTGTATTTCTGTTCTAATAAATTGACTGTTAATGCTGCAGGGGAAGTGTTGGGCATTTCCATAAAAGAAGTAGTTCCACCAGCTACCGCCGCTTTTGCTTCTGTATAAATATTGGCTTTATGGGTAAGACCAGGTTCCCTAAAATGCACTTGATCGTCTATCACACCAGGCAATACATGTAACCCTGTTCCGTCAATTTCGGTAGCCCTGGCTTTTATATCAATACTGCCTCCAATTTTTTCTATTCTATCGTTGCTAATCAGTAAATCGCCTTGAATGATCAATCCTTCGTTAACAATATTGGCATTCTTTATGATGGTATGTTGCATGCTGCAATTTATTTAATCCGCAGCATATAACCTTAGTCTTCAATATGTATAGAAAACATTATCATTCTAGACTGAATTTTGTCTAAAACATTGGAGTATTTCAACGCTGCATCGGTTTGATGCAAATTGGTTAAGCCGTAGCTTATTTTTATTTCAGGTGAAATGGTTACAAAGGGTAAGTAAAAATTAAATCCAATACCCCCTTCAAATCCAAAGTCGTTTCTTTTTAATTTAATGATATCGTCTGCATTTCTTGCAGTGGAATTAGAAGATAGGTCTATATCATATTTTAATCCCCCTAAAATATAGGTTCTAAAATTGCCAATCCGGTCAGAATTAAATTTCAGCTGAAAGGGAAAGCTCACCAAGGTGGATGGTAGCCGCTGAATTTGAGTGCTTCCTTCGCCTACTCTAGCGCTCCCTAGTTCATAACGAATACTTCTAGCGCCACCAATAATGAGTTGCGGGTTAGCTCTAACTTGAAAGTGATCTCCAAGCCGGCCAGTTGCCAATAATCCCATTGCTATACCACCACTTGAACCAGGTTCGGCCAGTAATATACTATCCGACTGAGTAAACAAATTGGATTTATTGACTTGTAAATAAGAACTGTTATATCCCAGCGTAATGCCAAAATAATACAATTGATCTTCCCGGTGCATCCGGTAGAGTTGTTTTTGAGCATAGCTATACTGTAAGAGACCCAGTAGGCCAATTACTAGCAAGACTATTTGCTTCCGCAGTAAATAGTGCATATTCCGAAACTTAGTTTCTTCAAATAGGTTTGGGTAAAGCCTGCGTCATTCAGTATATTTAAAAATTGAGCTCCTTCCGGAAATGCCTGAACACTGTCGTTGAGGTATTGGTATGCATCTTTGTTTTTAGAAAAAAGTTTACCAATAGAAGGAGTGATATAATTCATGTAAAATTGATACAATTGCTTAAAGCCAATAGAGCTGGGCTTAGAGAATTCTAGGATTACTACTTTCCCGCCTGGTTTCAACACCCTATGCATTTCTTTTAAACCTTTGCTTAGGTCTTGAAAATTCCTCACCCCAAATGCAACCGTGATGGCATCAAAATAATCGTTGTTGAAACGAATGTTTTCGCTGTCGCCGTTGAGTAAAGTGATGGTATTTTCTAAGCCTTTTGCTTTAATTTTTTCTCTTCCAAAACCAAGCATGCCGTCTGAAATATCAATCCCAACAATTTCATTTGGTTTTAATAACTGCTCGGTTAATAATGCTACATCAGCTGTTCCGGTTGCAACGTCCAGTATCTTTTTAGGAGCAATGGATCTGAGTTCTTTGATGGCCGTTTTACGCCAACCCACATCAATCCCAACACTCAAGAATCGGTTTAAAAAATCGTAGCGATAGGCAATATTATTGAACATATCGGCTACCTGGTCTTTTTTTGCCAGCTCACTTTCTTTAAAAGGCACTATTTCATCGTGCGCAAATTTTGCCATGCGCCAAAGATATTCTTTTTAATCCCTTGAAATGGTTCTGTTAAGCACTCTTAGGCTTTATTTGGGTTAATATTTCGCAAAAATTGTGCTGCCTGCTAGTATCTTCGTTCCTGTGAAGGCCAAAATATACAAATCAACGGGTAGCTGGTATGTTGCAAAAGCAGCAAATGGACAATTTTATAATGCCCGTGCAAAAGGTATTTTTAAGATTGACGGGCATACTTCCACCAACCCAATTGCCGTAGGAGATGAGGTAGAAATGGAGATTGAAGATGTACAAGAGGAGTCGGCCATCATTCACCAAATTCATGATCGGCGAAATTATGTGGCTAGGGTGTCTCCCCATAATAAACGGATGCACCATATTATTGCTTCTAATCTAGACCAAAGTTTATTGTTTGCAACCTTGCGTGATCCAAAAACTTCTCAAGGTTTTATAGATCGATTTTTAATTTCTTGCGAAGCTTATCATATACCTGCCATTATCGTTTTTAATAAAGCAGATTTATATAGAGCCAAAGAGATGGAAAAGTTCCAAGAACTGAAAGACATCTATACCAATGCAGGGTATCAAGTATTGCTTACCAGTATAGAGAACAATCAAGGTTTAGAAGAAGTAAAAGCCTTATTAACTAATAAGATCACTTTGTTGAGCGGACATAGTGGTGTAGGAAAGTCTACTTTTATCAATCATTTATTTCCACAGTTTAATTTACGAACACAGGAAGTGAGCGATTGGAGTGGGAAGGGATTACACACCACCACATTTGCAGAAATGTTCGACATTGATGAACAAACCCATATCATTGATACACCTGGTGTACGTGAATTGGGGATTGTAGACGTTAGCAAAACGGAGCTCTCTCATTATTTTCCGGAGATGAGGGTACTACTCAACGATTGTCAATTTAATAATTGCATGCATATTAATGAACCAGGCTGTGCAGTTAAGCAACAAGTAGGTATCGGTTCTGTTTCCGAAGACAGATATGTAAGCTACTTAACCATCTTAGATACGATGGAAGACAA
>JBMLPQ010000004.1:0-4302 GCA_049242025.1 Sediminibacterium sp. | reverse complement strand
ACTACATCGCCTACAATAGTTGCATTGGGTGCAATAAAACAATCTGAACCCATTTGAGGGTGTTTGCCAAGTACGGGTAAAATAGTAGCCATATCTAAATTTGCAATGAAGATATTAATAATCGGCAATCTTATTATAAGTTTGGGTTCAAATGAATTATCGACAATTATTTTTAGACCATGTAGCCCAAACTTCACCCAAACCGATTGGCATTGAAATGGCCAGTGCCGAAGGGGTGTGGTTAACCGATACCAATGGTAAAAAATACATTGACGGCATTGCAGGTTTTAGTGTGTGTAATATAGGACATGGCAACAAAGCAGTAATTAAAGCAGTTCAAGAACAAGCAGCTGCTTATATGCATGTGATTGTATATGGAGAGTTTATTGAACAACCACAAGTAGCTTATGCAAAGCTGCTCACCCAATATTTACCGCCTTCATTAAACTGTGTGTACTTCACCAACAGTGGCGCCGAAGCCACAGAAGGCGCCATGAAATTGGCCAAACGAATTACGAATCGTACTAAAATAATTGCTGCCAATAAATCTTATCACGGAAGTACACAAGGCGCACTCAGTGTAATGGGTGATGAATATTTTAGAAATGCGTTCAGGCCCTTGTTACCCGATGTGTACCATTACGATTATGGTTCTGATGAATTGATTGAAGCCATCGATTCAACAACAGCCTGCGTAATCATTGAAACAGTTCAAGCTGAAAGCGGCGTAACTGCTCCCACCGAAAAATGGATGAAAGCTTTACGCGCAAAGTGTGATCAACATTGCGTGTTGTTGATATTAGACGAAATACAAGCAGGTTTTGGCAGAACAGGAACTTTATGGGCTTTTGAACAATACGGCATTGTGCCCGATATTTTATTATTGGGAAAGGCTTTGGGCGGTGGGATGCCACTGGGTGCATTCATTGCCGACCAACGACTTATGAACACCTTAACCTATGCGCCTGTATTAGGCCATATCACTACGTTTGGAGGACATCCAGTTTCCTGCGCAGCAGGTAAAGCGGCTTTTGAAGAATTGATTGCACACCCCGAATGGCTAAAAGATATCCCACAAAAAAATGCACTTTTAAAATCTCGATTGCAACACCTTGCAATTATTTCGATGAATGATTGTGGGTTGTGGATGAGTGTACAATTTGCTACCAATGAACAAGCACAAGCCATTGCACATGCCTGTGTACAAAATGGATTAGTCACCGATTGGTTTTTATTTGCCCCCGATAGAATTAGAATAGCGCCTCCATTAATAATAACAGAAGAGGAATTACACTTGCTATGTGATATTGTGTTGAAGAGTATTGATGGGCAGTACCAATAATACATTAAACAATGAATAGTATGATTAAATTTCTAAATCAAATACCTAAACTGATTAGAATTTATTTGCTTCTTTTTATTGGAGCAATTCTTCTTTATTTCAGTAATGGAACAATATTCTTTGCATTTGCAACTTGGTTATTTTCAATTCCTTTTTTGTTCGTTTCAAGAAGAGAGAAAGGAATATATTCTTATCTCGTTATTCCATTAATTTTTGGGATTTGTAGTCAATTGTCATTTTGGAAATTCACTTATGACAGTACTCAAAATTTTTTATTTTACATTCCTTTTTTCGCTGGAATCTATTATGGATATGTATTTTATATTGACAGACTGGTTTATCTAAAGACAAAAGGGTTTGCTGCAACATTAATTTTTCCCCTTACCTATACTTCTTTTGAGTTTATACTTAGCCTTTTTAATCCCTTTGGAACAACAGGGCTTTTAGGTTATACACAACTTGATTTTTTAGCATTTTCTCAGCTAGCATCATTGACCGGTATGTGGGGAATGACATTTATGATAACTTGGTTCAGTTCTGTTGTATACTGGCTATTTGACAATCGATTTTATAAAAAAAATCTCCTTAAAGGCGGATTAATTTACTTTACGTTGCTTACTGCAATATTGACTTTTGGAATAGTGCGAATTAATCTCCCATTGCCAAATGGGTCAGTAAAAATTTCTGGAATTCATACGCACGATAAAGTTAATGAGGGAGTGCAAATGAATGAAGCAATTAGCAGAAACGACACAATCTTGTTTAAAAAAATTAGTAGTTCAATCACTGAACGTATAATTAAAGAAACGAGAGCAGAGGCTAAGAAAAATGCCAAAATTGTTGTTTGGAGTGAAATTTCAACAATGAACTTAGATAGCGATGAAAATATTATGGTTAATATATTTCGAAGACTCGCACAAGAAGAGAACATTTATTTAATGACGAATCCTTTTTCTATTGGAACAAATGGGGCTATTTCAGAGAATAAGATTTTGTTTTTTGCACCCAATGGAGATATGGTATTAACTCATATGAAATATGGAGGTAATTTTATGGAAGGGACTTTAGAAGGAAACAAGCGTATTAAGACAGTCGCAACACAGTATGGTAATATAGCTGCTGCAATATGTTGGGACGCCGATTTTTCTTCAATTGTAAGGGAAGTAGGAAAATCTAATGCTGATATTTTATTGATACCTGCATCAAATTGGAAAGAAATTGCCCCATTGCACACAATTGTTGCTGTCTTTAGGGGAATTGAAAACGGTTGTTCTGTTGTGCGACAAACAAGAAATGGTCTTTCAATTATCACGGATCCAACAGGTAAAATTATTACACAATTAGACCATTTTTCTACTAAATCGTGGATTATGACAGGCGAGGTTCCGAACAAAAAACTATGGACTTTATATCCTTTTATTGGAGACTTATTTGGATGGTTAGCAATTCTCGGCTTTGGCATCATGTTTATAAGCAGTCAAATTTCTCACCAGCGAAATAACAATTAAAATATAAAACATGAGAAACATTTTAATCTGTTGATATGAGAAAATACATATTGATAATTATCATTCTAGTTTCACAACATACAAGTGCTCAAAAACTTACTGAGCTTCAAATAGGCACAAATTTTTTCGAAACTCAAAGCTTTGGTAACAACCCATTAACCATAAGTTACCTTATGAAAAATCCAGTTGAATTCAATAACTACATAAATAACTTTCAGCATGATGCACTTGGTGGTTCAGGAGGGTTTTACAGTCTAACAAAATCTATTCATTTTTCTACAGCATTCACTTTAAAAGGAAACAATAAACTCAGCAAAAGATTATTAATTAATCTAGGTATTTCAGTGGGTTTAGAAGAAAGTCAGCCCACTGGATTTTTGTCGAAACGATATACAACAAATCCAATTCCTTCCGTAAATCAACGAAATATTGAAACCTTAAATTTTTCCGAAAGACGCAATTATCTAGGAGTGCAACTTGGATTAACTTACATTTTTCGACCTGAGAAAAAAGCGTCTTTTTTCTCAGGAATTCAATATTTGTATCATCAATCAATTCTACATACTTACAGTAGCAGCATAGATAAATTAACTTTTACAAGCACCAACGGAGGCGCTGAAGTACTAGGGTCACTTAATTATGAAAATCGCAGTTGGCGTGGGAGGTCTTATTCAATACAACGTCTTTTTATTCCGTTTGGTTTAAATATTCACGTTGCTGAAAAGTACCGTTTACGACCAGCTGTTCAATTGGGTTTGTATTGGCCACCGAAACCTTTCCGCATAACAGACGAATCACATGGTTTTAGTATACAAATAGTAAGGCTTTTATAAAAAGTAAGTACTATTTTTTGGGTTGACACTAGGCGCATTCATTGCCGACCAACTATTGATACAAACATTAACCTATTCCCTGTATTTATCACTAAATTTAATCATCAACATTATTATAAATGCGATTATTTAATCTGACTATTTTATTTATTATTTTGACTCTCCCAATTCGGAGCTACTCTCAAACAAAGCATGTAGAGAACGAAGTAAAAGGTTTTAATTCAAAATTAAGTGAGTCATTAAGTCAATACGAACTAGGCAGTGGATTTACAATCATTCTATTTGAGCACACCATAAAAAATCGACATGTAAGAATTACTGTACAGTCTTCCAATTTTAAATCAAGAGAAATAATTGAAAAATTTATTAATAGCGCTAATCCCATTTTTGAACTTAAAAATGCAAAACCAGGTTTTTATGCTCTTCCGATTATCCAAATAATGTTTGATGATAATGGTGCTGACAAAACAAAAACTGCTGATCTTAATTGGCAAAATAATAACTCTTGGGAAATGGCTAGATTCAAACTATTAGAAAACATGCCTCATAATACTATTTTCTTAAAACCGATAATAATAATGGGCTCTCCACCAATTATTAAAAGAAATTAAATTAACAA
>JBMLPQ010000003.1:0-3281 GCA_049242025.1 Sediminibacterium sp. | reverse complement strand
TCGCTAATATCTTGTCTTCGGCTCCAATAATTTTTTCTTCGTATTCTTTTAATTCTGGGGTGATGTATCGCTCTGCATTGGTCAAAGTTTGCTTTCTGATCCAATCGGCGGGTACTTTGTTTTTATGTGAATTGGTGACTTCTAAATAATAACCAAACACGTTGTTGAAACTAATTTTGAGCGAATTGATTCCGGTTCTTTCTGCTTCTCTTTCTTGTATGTTTACCAAGAATTCTTTTCCTCCATTGGCAATATTTCTTAACTGATCCAACTCTTGGTTTACGCCTGCTGCGATTACGCCGCCTTTATTAATCAATACGGCAGGGTTTTCTTGGATCTCTTTGTTGATGCGGGTTTGCATGGTTTCGCATGCATCCAAGTTATTCGATAATTTGCGCAACCATTGGTTGGGGCTATCACTCAATAGGGCTTTTACAATAGCGGTCTGCTCTAATCCCCTAGCTAGTTGTACTACTTCTCTTGGGCCAATTTTTCTTAAAGCAATTTTACTCACCAAACGTTCAATGTCTCCGCAGGCTTTAATGGCTGCTGATAATTGTTGTCTTAGTTCGGTTTGTACAATACTGTATTCAACAGCTTCTAGACGTTCTTCAATTTGTTGTTTGTTCTTCAATGGAAATACCAACCATCTTTTCAATAATCTGGCTCCCATGGCACTTACCGTATTGTCGATCACTTGCAATAAACTGGTATGGCCTTCCGACTGCATGGGCAGCAATTCTAAATTGCGTATGGTGAATCGATCCATCCACAAAAACTGATCGCGTTCTATTCGTTGAATCTGCGTGATATGATGCAGGTTCGGATGCTCGGTATCTTTTAAATAATGCAAGATGGCACTGGCCGCTATGATGGCTGCGGGCATTCCATCTATTCCAAATCCCTTTAGGGAATGGGTATTGAATTGCTTGACTAAATTTTCTTTGGCAAAGCCTTCTTCAAATATCCATCGCTCCATGGTATAGGTATAAAACCTGGTTCCATATTGCTCTTTAAATTTCTTGAGGTAACTGCGTTCAAATATGACTTCTGCGGGTTGCATGCTCTGCAACAACTTGTCGATGTATTCTTCGTTTCCTTCTGCTGCAAAAAATTCTCCGGTAGAAATATCGAGTAATGCTATGCCGGTATTGGCTTCGGTATAATGTACGGCGGCTAAAAAATTATTGCTTTTGTTTTCCAGTAGTTTATCGCTGGTGGCAATACCCGGTGTAACCATTTCGGTTACTCCTCTTTTTACAATGCCCTTGACCATCTTAGGGTCTTCCAACTGGTCGCAGATGGCTACTCGATGGCCTGCTTTTACCAGTTTGTGTAAATAGGTTTCTAATGAGTGGTGCGGGAATCCTGCTAGTTCGCTGGATGCGGCTGCCCCATTGTTTCTTTTGGTAAGGGTAATGCCCAACACACGTGACGCTATAATAGCGTCTTCTCCAAATGTTTCGTAGAAATCACCTACTCTAAATAACAAAACAGCATCGGGATATTTTTGCTTAATAGCCCGATGCTGCTGCATTAAAGGTGTATCGTTTCCAGATTTTGCCATGGCAACAAATATAACGATACGCGTATTAAAAAATCCGATTCAATTATCGTCTTGCTGCCGGTCTTGCCGCTGGCAATGGCTTCCTTGGAAGCTTGGCATCGCGCTGTGCAGTGTGGTATACAAAACTGGCAACAATAGTAGCCATTTGTTTTAAATCGTCTTCTATTAAATGGTCGTACACATCCATATTGCTGTGGTGGGTGCGGGTATCGTATTCAATAGGATCTTGAATAAATTGAAACCCTGGTAATCCCACCCCATCAAATGACTGGTGATCGGTTCCGCCCGTATTATTGATGGTTACGGTATTTGCACCCAAATCTTTGAAGGGGGCTAACCATGCTTTAAAAATAGGTCTACAAGCTTCGTTGCCTTGCAAATAAATACCCCTGATTTTTCCAGTTCCATTGTCAATATTGTAATACGCTGATAGCTTTTCGTGTTCTGGTAATAAGTTCATATCTGCTGGATCAGCAAAAGTCTTTTTTACATAACCCCTAGATCCCCATAGGCCTTGCTCTTCTGCACTCCATAATCCAATACGGATGGTGCGCTTAGTTGAAATATTCAAGGCTTTTAAAATGCGCATCACTTCCATCATCACTGCTGATCCTGATGCGTTATCGGTTGCACCTGTTCCTGCTTGCCATGAATCTAAATGTCCGCCAATCATCACGATTTCATTTTTCAATACTGGATCGGTACCGGGTATTTCTCCAATCACATTGTAGCCTTGTAAATCTTTGGTGTGGAACTTGGTTTTCACGTCCACATCTAACTTAACTGGGGTGCCTGTTTTAGCAATGCGTAAAATGCTGTTGAAGTCTTCTATGCCTACTGCAATGTCTAAGAAATTCTCCGGAGCCGTGCCCTGATAAGCACCACCACCTTGTGCAAACACCGTACCATCATGGCTTCTAACGCCTCCTGAACTCAACATTGCTACTGCTCCTTCAGCTTTTGCCATATCTTTTAAAATAGCCATCATACGTGCACCGCCTCCAAACCGCTGAGCCACAGTTTGTTGTTGTCTACGT
Organism: Sediminibacterium sp.; assembly: GCA_049242025.1. Classification (GTDB taxonomy): domain Bacteria; phylum Bacteroidota; class Bacteroidia; order Chitinophagales; family Chitinophagaceae; genus Sediminibacterium. The sequence goes on along the minus strand of JBMLPQ010000003.1, from coordinate 677 downwards.
AATCCAGCAGTATCTATCGGTCTTGTTGGAGTCATTGTAGCAGCTTCCATTCTAGCCAATTCTTCATCGGTATACCTTACCGCGTCTGCTTTAAACGTATGCTTGTAAGCAACCAGTTGATCCATCATGATTACTTTGCCTTTTAACTGGCCTGCATATTTCATTAAGTCTGCACTGTCTTTGGCGTTGATCACCAATACTTCTGCGTTCTGTAATTTTTTATTGCCTGCTGTCCAAGTTTTTGGATAAATCATGATGGGTCTGTAATAGGGTGCTGTCATGGCCATATATGATTTCTCTAGTTCCCATCCTTTTCCAAATTCGCCCCATGCGTCTAGTTCCGCTTTTTCTACCCCATACGATTTGAGTGCATTGATGGCATAATTAGCGGCTCTATTATAACCTGGAGAGTTGGCCAATCTTGGGCCACTCATATCGGTGAGGTTAAATATGATATCCATTACTTTGGAATTTTCTAATCCCTCTTTGCGAATGCGATTAATGACTGCCTGGTCCACAGGTTCCGTTTGAGACCCTGTTTGAGATAGGGCCATGATAGGGCTGGCCAATGCTAATAGGAGTGCATGCTGAACAAATTTTCTCATATCTGTTGGTTGTTTTTGTTTGTTTAAAAAGAGAACGTTAATGTAGTTTTTTTCTAGAACAAACTGCCAAAG
>JBMLPQ010000002.1:0-5553 GCA_049242025.1 Sediminibacterium sp. | reverse complement strand
TTTATGTCTGATAATAAGCAATCTAAATTACGCAGAGAACAAGCTTTGGAATATCATTCAAGTGGTAGACCTGGAAAGATTGAAGTAATTCCTACCAAGGAAGCAAAAACTCAACGAGATCTTTCTTTGGCATATAGCCCAGGTGTGGCAGAGCCTTGTAAAGAAATAAAAGATAATCCTGAAAACATTTATAAGTACACAGCAAAAGGCAATTTAGTGGGTGTAATCACTAATGGTACTGCGGTACTTGGCTTGGGTGATATTGGTCCTGAAGCCAGTAAACCAGTGATGGAAGGGAAAGCAGTATTGTTTAAAATATTTGCAGATATAGATGTGTTTGATATTGAGATTAATGAAAAAGATCCAGAGAAATTCGTTCAAATTGTAAAGGCTTTGGAACCCACTTTTGGAGGGATTAATTTGGAAGATATTAAAGCGCCTGAGTGCTTTTATATTGAGCAACAGCTAAAAGAGCAAATGAATATTCCTGTGATGCACGATGATCAGCATGGAACAGCAATTATTAGCAGTGCTGCAATGTTAAATGCATTGGAATTACAAAAAAAGAGAATTGATAAAGTTCGCTTTGTTATTAACGGAGCTGGAGCTGCTGCGATGGCTTGTATCAATTTGTACGTGGCTTTAGGTGCTCGCTACGAAAATTTTATTGTATTTGATAAGGATGGGGTATTGCATGAAGGACGAACAGATTTAGGTAAGGGACGCGAAAAATATGCAGTTAAAAAATCTGATTGGACATTGGCCAAAGCAATGAAAGATGCTGATGTGTTTTTGGGATTAAGTGTGGGTAATGTGGTTACTCAAGAAATGGTTAAATCAATGGCAAAGAATCCCATTGTTTTTGCTATGGCTAACCCCGATCCTGAAATAACCTATGAAGATGCTGTTGCGGTAAGGAAAGATATAATTATGGCTACTGGCAGATCAGATTATCCTAACCAAGTAAACAATGTATTGGGCTTCCCTTATATTTTTAGAGGGGCATTAGATGTAAGAGCAACTCAAATTAATGAAGCCATGAAATTGGCTGCAGTTCGCGCGCTTGCTGAATTGGCAAAAACAGCTGTGCCTGATATTGTTAACTTGGCATATAACCAAAACAATATGAGTTTTGGACCATTGTATATCATACCAAAACCATTGGATCCTCGTTTGTTATGTACCATTGCACCTGCGGTTGCGAAAGCGGCTATTGATAGCGGTGTTGCACAAAAAAATATTGCCAATTGGGATGGATATGTGTTAGAATTAAATAAACGTTTGGGGTTAGATAATCAGCTGTTTAGGGTGGTAAGTAATAAAGCCAGAAGAGATCCTAAACGATTGGTATTTGCAGAAGCAGATAATTTGAAAATATTAAAAGCTGCAACTATTATTTACGATGAAGGCATTGCTTACCCTATTTTACTAGGAGACCCCGAAAAAATTAATCGTATTGCCGAAGCCAATAGCATTGACTTGTCTGATATACCTATTGTTGATCCGAGGAGTGATGCAATGGAAGCAAAGCGGGAGTTTTATGGAGAATTGTTCTTTAAAAAACGGCAACGCAAAGGGTTCAATCATCATGAAAGTTTGAAAGTGATGAAAGATCGAAATCATTTTGGTTGTATGATGGTAGAAACAGGCGATGCAGATGCTATGTTATCAGGCCTAACTAAAAACTATGCCGAAGCAATTAGACCGGCTTTACAAATCATTGGTACTGAAGAAGGGGTTAAAAAAATAGCAGGGATGTATTTGTTATTGACCAAGAAGGGGCCGTTGTTTTTAGCAGATACCACCGTGAATTTTCATCCTACAGCAGAAGAGTTGGCAGATATAACGCAAATGGTTGCCAAAGAAGTTAGAAGCTTTAATTTAACTCCTAGAGTAGCAATGTTAAGCTATAGTAATTTTGGAAGCAGTGATTCTGCTGAAGCTAGATTAGTTGCAGAAGCTACCCGAATATTAAAGCAAAGAGATCCTAATTTAATTGTGGATGGAGAAATGCAAGGAAGCCTAGTATTTAATAAGGAAATATTAAGAGATAATTATCCATTTAGTGATTTAGTAGAACAAGAGGTAAACGTATTAATGTTCCCGAATTTAACCGCTGGAAACGTAGCTTATAATTTGCTGAAAGAAGTGGGTGGAGCAGATGCCATTGGACCAATCTTATTAGGGCTGAAGAAGCCCGTTCATGTATTGCAATTAGGAAGCAGTGTGAGAAATATTATTAATATGGCGTTGGTTGCAGTAGTTGATGCGCAAATGAAAACTAGGGTAGATACTGCAGAAGAAGTACAACGAAGCTCATGGTGGAAAAGCAGAAAGAAAAACAAGAAAACAACCAACCAATTATAAGCCTATCTTTATTTTATGAATTTTTTCACACACTTAGGTAAGTTCTTATTAATGCTGAAAGGCATGTTTTCTAAGCCAGAGAACTTTAAAATGTATTGGAAAGAATTTATGCATCAGTGTGTAGAAATTGGAATGGGTGCCTTGCCTATTGTGATTATCATTTCTTTGTTTCTAGGGGCTGTTACTACTATACAAACGGCCTATCAATTGGTAAGTCCATTAGTGCCACAAAGTACCATTGCACAGATTGTGAGAGACAGTATGATTTTAGAATTATCTCCTACCGTTGTGAGCATTGTTTTAGCAGGAGTAGTAGGTAGTAAAATTGCCAGTGAACTAGGAAATATGCGCGTGAGTGAGCAAATTGATGCCTTAGAAATTATGGGGATTAACACTAAAGCGTATTTATTGATGCCTAAAATATTAGGAGCTTTAGTTGTTGTTCCTTGTTTGATTGTGATTTCTGCAGTGCTAGGAATATGGGGTGGAAGAACTGCTGGTGAATTAGCGGGTATTTTAGCCAATGATACTTTTGATATTGGTCTTAGACAAAATCTGAATTTTTTCAATATCAATTTTGCGCTATACAAGGCATATACATTTGCTTTTATTATTAGTAGTGTTCCTGCTTATTATGGGTATTACGTTAAAGGAGGAGCACTTGAAATTGGTCGAGCAAGCACTAGTGCTGTGGTAGTAAGTTGTATTTTGATTTTACTAGCAGATTATTTGTTGGCTGCACTCTTGTTATAAGCTGATAAATAGTTAAATTGAGACATGAATCCTCAGTTTTCAGCTTTCAAAAAAATCATAACAAATCCATTACGATTTGCTTTTTTTAAATTGGTAAAATTACCCGCTGCGTTCATCGCAGGCTTAAAAGTTGGGTATATTGACGAATACAAAACAGTCATACTGGTAAAGCATGGATGGATTAATCAAAATCCATTCAACTCAATGTATTTTGCTGTACAAGCCATGGCAGCAGAAATGAGTACAGGCTTATTTCCTGTAGGACAAACCTACAAACGAAATCCTCCAGTAAGTATGCTTGTTGTAGGATTAGAAGCAAAATTTGTAAAGAAAGCTACTGGTTTGATTGCTTTTACCTGCAATGATGGATTAATGGTTGCAGAAGCAATTGAAGAAGCTATTGCTACTAAACAAGGAAAGACCATCACATGTGAATCTATTGGTACAAATCAGCATGGCGAAGTAGTTGCAGTATTTAATATTACCTGGAGTTTTAAATCAAAATAAGTATGAAAATTTCTTTTCATGGTGCAGCCAGAACGGTAACAGGTTCTAAACATTTAATTACCTTAAAGAACGGGAAGAAAATTTTATTGGATTGTGGGTTATTTCAAGGAATGGGAAAAAATACAGAAGAATTAAATGCGCATTTTGGATTTGATGCTTCCGAAATTACTTATTTAATTTTATCTCATGCCCATATTGATCATTCAGGTTTAATTCCTAAGTTGGTTAAAGAGGGATTTAAAGGTACTATTTACGCAACCCCTGCAACAGAAGCATTGGCTGAAATTTTGTTAGAAGATTCAGCAATCATTCAAAGAGATGATACGAAGTTTATTAATAAACGAAGAGCAAAAAAAGGGTTGCCCCCTTTTGAGCCATTGTATGATTTAGCCGATGCCGCTCTTGCTTTATCACTTTTCAAATTTGTTGATTATAATCATTGGACTAAAATTGATGATGAAGTGTCTATCTGTTTTACAGATGCTGGTCATATTATTGGTTCAGCAGCTGTTCATTTGAGAATAATGGAAGACGGGAAAACCAATAAAATCACTTTTAGTGGAGATGTTGGCAGATACAATGATGCTATTTTACGTTCACCTGAGCCTTTTGAACAAGCCGACTATATTATTTTAGAGAGTACGTACGGCAATAAATTACATGATGAAGTATTTGGTATTTCAGATACGATCTTGAAATGGATTGTGAGTACTTGTTTAGAGAAAAAAGGAAAATTGATTATTCCAGCATTTAGTGTAGGCAGAACGCAAGAAATTTTATATGCACTCAATCAATTGGATATTGAAAAAAGATTGCCCTCCGTACCAATATATGTGGATAGCCCTTTAAGTAGAGAAGCTACTGAGTTATTGAAAAAATTTCCTGAAAATTTTAATAAAAGGGTAAGGAAAATAATGGAACACGATGACGACCCTTTTGATTTTAAGACGCTAAAGTTTATTAAAACGGTTGATGAAAGCAAGCAGTTAAATGATAATGATGCACCCTGTGTAATTATTTCTGCAAGTGGTATGGCAGATGCTGGTAGAGTGAAGCACCATATTATGAATAATATTGGAAAGGAAAGAACAACTATTTTAATGGTTGGTTATTGTGATCCTTATAGCTTAGGGGGAAGATTAATGGCTGGGCAAAAAGAGGTCAAAATTTTTGGAGAGCTTTATCCTGTTAAAGCAGAGATAGGCGTCATGAGAAGCATGAGCGCACATGGCGATTATGAAGATTTGTGTCAATTCTTAAGTTCCCAAAACCCTGAATTAGTGAGAAAGTTGTTTTTAGTGCATGGTGAGTACGAAGTACAAATTGATTTTGCTGCTCGATTAAAGAGAAAGCATTTTAAGGAAGTCATCATTCCCGATATGCACGAGACACACTTATTAGATTAAAGACCTAACTTCATACTGAAATTATTTGCCATGATAACATTGAATATTAATAACACCCCTTATCAGGTGGATGCCAGTGCAGATATGCCTTTATTGTGGGCTATCAGAGATATGGTAGGGTTAACAGGAACCAAATTTGGATGTGGTATTGCACAGTGCGGTGCTTGTACTGTGCATGTTGATGGAAAACCTGTGCGATCCTGTAGTTTTCCTGTAGCAGCAGCAGTAGGGAAAAAAATTACGACGATTGAAGGAATGAAAGATAAAATAACAGCAGCTATTCAAAATGCTTGGGTAGAATTACAAGTGCCTCAGTGTGGTTATTGTCAATCCGGACAAATCATGAGTGCAACTGCTTTGCTAAAAGCCAAGCCCAATCCAACAGATGCAGACATTGATGCAGCAATGCAAGGCAATCTTTGTAGATGTGGAACTTATCAACGTATTCGCAGCGCTATTCATCGTGCTGCAGATATGATTAAGTAATTCAAAAAAATTAAGCAATGAATCAGCAAAATAG
>JBMLPQ010000001.1:0-9716 GCA_049242025.1 Sediminibacterium sp. | reverse complement strand
TCGTTAAATTGAACTCTTTTAGGGCCTAATCCTCCCATATGCAACCAAACAGATGATGAACCAGGACCACCATTAAATGTAAATGTAATAGGTCGCTTTAAGGCATCATCTCCGTCTTTTTTATAATAGGTAAAGAACATTTTGGCAATCAACTTACCCGTATCATTTTTCAAATGCAAGTAACCGGTATAAGCAGTATAATCAATTTTTTTTCCAGCTATTGTAACACTATTTTTTGTAGTAACAACAGTTACTCCAGCAGGAATAGGCTCGGCAATTGGGGTCGCTTTTTGAGCAAACAAAAAAGAAATAGGAGCTAAAAAAGCAAAAATGAATATATACTTTCTCATATGACTATCTATATTGGATTTGAATTCAAGTTAAGTTAAATAATTTATTGCCGAGCATCCAACACTTCAATATCAAACACCAGCACACTATTTGCAGGGATGTCTTTGCTTCTGCTTCTAATTCCATAAGCTAGCCCAGAAGGGATGATTACTTTGATGGTTCCTCCAACATTAATTTTGGGAACTGCCAACTGCCATCCTTTAATTAACCTATTCAATGGGAAAGTAGCCGGCTTCTCTTTTGTTTGATCAAAAATACTACCATCGGAAAGTAATGATCCCTTATAGAAAACAGTTACGGTATCAGTAACTTTAATTGGCTTTCCAGTACCTTTTTTAACTATATGATAATACACCGAGGACTCATTTCCGGTAGTATCAAGGGTTCCTTTGCTTACCGCTGCTTTTATAGTTTGTTCATCTAATGAAGCCTGAACCAGTGAATCGGCATTTCTATTTAAATCTACATTGGGTCTTTGACCAGTTGCTTGTCTGAATAAGCTTTGACCGAATTGTATATTAGATGGCTTAAATCCTCCATGGCTCAAATAAAATTGTTTCCCATCAACCCCAGCACTATAATCAATTCGATGCCCTGCTTTGCCTGTTGCATCGTAAGAAAATTTACTCGTCAATAATTCTTCCCAACGACCATTAGATTTTTGAATCCATTGATTTCCAAAATAAGCCTTGCGTTCTAGCTGTCCATTTAAGCCCCAAAAATTCTCACTAAAGGAATATAGATTTTGTAAATAGTTGCCATCCTTTGGTGCACGAAAACTTGCAATTAATTTCCATTTTCCTGTTTCAGGAATAAAAAAGAATCCTGAATAAATAGTATTGGATTTAACAGTGTCAGTTAAGGCAAAAACCATGAACTGATATTTTTCTCCTGTTTTCCAAGGATATACAAAATGACTATGTCCCCCTGTTCCTTCATTCCCAAAATCATTTGCCACTACATTGTACCCTTTAGCCAATAGTTTTACTTTATTAGAATCAGGTACTTTATTGCGATCAATTGCTTCATTGCCTGCATCCCAAACCGAAAAAATAACCCTTCTCTCTGATGGGCTATTTACTTGAATGCCAAAATATCCTCTTTTAAATCCACAAGCCATATAATAACTGTACAAATGATCTGCGCCTTCGGGCACCACTATTTCACTGTAAAAAGCCATCGCTTTAACAGAATCTTCCAATGGATATTTTAGATGAACTGAAGCTGCATTCCTTCTTTCTACTGGATTAAAATGAATTCCAACTGTTGCGTTTCCCTTCAATTCCAATGATTGAATATTCGCAATGGATTTTCCAACTTTTTTAATGCCTGAAATGGTAATTGAATAAAAACCAGTATCGGTAATCAGCAGTTTACCAACTGCCGTTCTTTTTTGTGCTGAGCCAGAAATCAGTTTAGTTCGAAAGACTTTTCCACCTACTGCAACTTCAATCGTAGATCCTGTATTTATTTTATTTGTAACTAAACTCAATTGAATTTCTCCTGGATTTTTTACATAAAAAAACCAGCTAATTTTTTGTTGGGGATCAATCCAATTTTGTAATCCATTTTTAGAAGAAAACAATTGGGTATCTTCTTTTTCTGCAGGAACAGCATAGCCCGTGTAGGCAGGAATCAATACTGTTTGTGCAGATAGATTCGTTAAGGTAAAATAAAGGCAAAACAATAAAAGAAAACGAGTCATAAGCATTAATTAACCTTAAACTTAGGAAAATCAACGCAGACTTTTACAAAAGCAGTCCTGCTAAAAACAGATAAGCAAAACTAAAATAGATAATCAACCCAGTTACATCCACTAAAGTTGCTACAAATGGAGCAGAAGAAACTGCAGGATCAGCCCCAAGTTTTTTTAATAAGATCGGCAACATCGAGCCTGTTAGCGTTCCCCACAAAACCACACCAATGAGGGAGAAGCCAACTGTTGCTCCAATCATTGCCCAATGAGGGCCATACACATTAGGGATAATTGCGTGCCAAATAGCTACTCGAAAAAATCCTAACAATCCCAAGACCGAGCCTAATAAAACACCACTAATGATTTCTCTTTTTAGTACTCTCCACCAATCTGATATATATATTTCTCCAACTGCCATTGCTTGAATAATCAAAGTAGAAGCCTGAGATCCGCTATTGCCCCCACTAGATATAATTAAGGGAACAAATAAAGCCAGTATCAACGCCTTGGCAATTTCATCCTCAAAATGCCCCATTGCAGTTGCAGTAAGTAATTCGCCAATAAATAAAACGATTAACCACCCTACCCTTTTTCTAAATAGTTTCAATAATGGAATATCTAAATAGGGTTCATTCAACGCTTCTGTTCCACCCATCTTCTGCATGTCTTCACTAAACTCTTCATTAGCTACCCACAACATATCGTCGATGGTTACAATGCCTAATAAAATATTATTTTCATCAACAACAGGTAATGCTACTCTATTATTCATTTTAAAAACCTGACTAGCATTTTCTTGGTCATCATTAACCTGTAGAGAAACAACCCTCCCATCAATTACATCTTCAATCCTTTTTTCGGGAGATGCTAAAATAATATCCCTAATTCTTACATCATCAATCAATAGCCCATTCTCATCAATTACATAAATCACATCAATGGTTTCACTATTCCTAGCATATTTGCGAATGGTTTCAAACACTTCAGTCATGGTATTGTGTAAGTATACATACACATAATCTGGTGTCATCAATCGGCCAACACTATCTTCCGGATAACCCAATAATGATAGGGTGATTTTTCTTTCTTCGGGGTCTAATAACTTAATTAAATCTCTTATTGCTGCTTTGGGTAATTCTTCTAAAAAGTCTGTTCGATCATCCGCTGGTAATTCGTTTAATAATTCTGCGGTTTTTGCCGAAGGCAGTTCTTTTACAATATCTTTTTGTTGGGCAATATCCAAGATTTTAAAAACGCTGGCTGCCCTATGTATGGCCATATTAGCCACAATTCGAGCTTCGTATTCGGGATATTCATTAATCAAATCTGCAACATCACTAATATTTTGATCATTCAAGAATTCCCTTATTTCAAGGGTATCTTCTTTTTGAATTAATAATTCAAACTGTTCAAATAAATTAGGTTGCTCCAGTTCCAAAGACATAACTAAAATTAACTGTTTTCTTGTTGCATCATTAAATAGGCTTTAATAAATCCATCAATTTCTCCGTCCATCACAGGAGCTATATTGCCTACCTCATAATCTGTTCGATGATCTTTGATCATTTTATAAGGATGAAAAACGTAAGACCTAATTTGACTTCCCCACTCAATTTTTTTCTTACCAGCATTGGTGGCGTCAATCGCTTCTTGTCTCTTTCTCAATTCCTCCTCATACAAACGGCTCTTCAACATTTTCATAGCCAATTCTCTGTTTTCGCCCTGTGTTCTTGCTTGCTGACATTCAACAATGATACCGCTAGGCAAGTGTTTAAGCCGAACAGCTGTTTCTACTTTATTTACATTTTGACCGCCGCTTCCACCAGATCGGTAAAAAGCCCATTCTAGATCGCCAGGGTTAACATTTATTTCAATGCTTTCGTCAATAAGTGGATACACAAATACAGATGCAAAAGAAGTATGCCTTCTAGCATTGCTATCAAATGGAGATATACGAACCAAACGATGCACCCCACTCTCCGCTTTTAAAAATCCATAAGCAAAATCCCCATCAAATTGAAGCGTTGCACTTTTAATTCCTGCTCCATCCCCTTCTTGAAAATCGAGTTCGGTAACTTTCCACCCCTGCTTCTCACCATACATTCTATACATTCTAAGCAACATTTCTGCCCAGTCTTGACTTTCGGTTCCGCCTGCACCAGGATTAATTTGGAGCACTGCAGGCAACTCGTCTTCGGGCTTGTTGAGTGTGCTCTTGAATTCAGCTTCTTCAATCTGAGATAGTGCAGACTGAAATGCTTCTTTAGTTTCCTCTTCTGAAGCATCTCCTGCCTTCCAGAAATCGAATAAAAGCGCAAAGTCTTCTACTGCATTTTCTAATTGCTTGTATAACTTAAGCCAATATTCATTGACTTTAATTTCTTTCATGATAGCTGTGGCACGCACATTATCATCCCAAAATCCTGGTGATAAAGAAAGTTGTCGATCTGTTTCTACTTTGTAAAGTCGGTTATCAACGTCAAAGAAACCTCCTCAGAACCATTACGCGGTCCCTCATAAATTTAACTTGCTCTTGTGTCATGCAACAAAAATACAAAAGTTGAAGCAGGATTAGTGCTAGAGTTTAATAAACTGCTTATGGGCAATGATTCTACCCGAACCCGTAACAATTTCAACAGTATATACTCCTTTAGGCAACTGGGTTAATACTAAATCATATACCATATTCCCAACAATATTACTAGTGTTGATTTGCTTATTCATCATGACTAAGCCCCCATTAGACACAACTTTTATAAATGTTTTATCGTTTGCCAAAGGCTTAAACACAATTTTAGTAGAATGCTGAACAGGGTTAGGAAACAAATACATTTCTTGTTCAGCTGCAAGTGCTGCTTTTATTTCTACCGTATCTGAAGTAGCCATACATTTATTTGTATCGGTAATAGCCAAATGATATTCTCCAATGGTAGAATAAAAAACAAATAATCGATTGGCAGTATCTGGGATAGCGGAAAGTTTAGTCCCATTTCGATACCAAGTAAATTTATTCTGAGTACGATTAGAATCTGCTAAAGATTTTAAAATAGTTGTATCCCCTGGCATTATGTTTTTATTGCCAACAATAGACAATTTTGCCAGTGGCAAAGGTCTAGTTGTAACTGTAATTTTTTGTCTTACACTTTCGCAGCCGAATGAAGGATTTAAGCTCGAAACCCAATAAGCAGTATTTCCTATGTAAGCTGTTGATGGTAAAGGGGGCGTTACTGAACCAACACCACCATTGGCAACAGAATACCAACGAAGCCTATCCCCAGAAGCTACCAAGGGCTTAGGTGTTTCATTTAGGCAATATTGAACATCAATCCCAGTAGGTTTTGAAGGAATAAGACCAGTATCTAATATAAAGTTTTCTGATCGAGCAGCACAGCCAGTGAATACATTTGCTTGAGCGCTATAAATACCTCTAACAGGAGGATTAAATGAAAAACTGCTATCTGCAAGTGCGTATCGTTGAATTCGAAAATTATTCAAATCAGACACGTATAAATTTCCGTTCATATCAACAACTGCATTTGCAGGCGCATCTAATAGATTAGCATTGGCACCTTTAATTACTCCACCTACAATTACAGAACCAGTATCAACTCCAATTTCCCAACTCTTTACTCTGTTATATGTTCCAGATTCGGTAATAATTAGCTGATTATTGATGTCTAGAAACACACTAGTTGGATTTACTAGCTGATTAGGATTGTTCCCTTTACCATTACCCCCAGCAACAGTAGTGCCAATTGATTCCCCTAATTTCCATCTTTGCACGCGGTCATTCTGTGCGTCTGCAATATAAATATTCTCTCGAGGGTCTACAAAAACTCCTAAGGGATAACTTAACTGACTTGCACCTGCGCCTGCAAAATTTCCTCCTGCAACTGTTTTACCACTCAAACTTTCTTTTTCCCAAAGTTGAACCCTTGCATTTAAAGCATCCGCTATAAATATTGATCCATATGGGTCAACAAATATTCCAATAGGAAAAGCCAACTGATTAGCTTTATCACCTCTTCCATTACCACCTGCAACTACCCTACCTGTTGAGTCGCCTTGTTTCCATAAAAGAACTCGATCATTATCGCTATCTGCTATGTATAATAATCCATCAGCCGTTACAAAAATACTCTGTGGATTATTTAACTGACTCAATCTATTTCCTGCTCCTTTTCCACCAGCAATGGTTGTTCCTATTTTTTCACCCGGCAACCATTTTTGAATTCGATTATTTTTTTTATCGCAAACATAGATATGATTATTCTGATCTACGAATACATAATTAGGTTGACCAAATTGTGCGGTATCAGTACTTATTGACTTTCCTATAATTGTTTCACCCGTGGCACTAAAACTAGTACTCTTGAATAATAAATTACTGTTATTCAACGTCCATAATACATTTCTAACTTTTGGGCTTGTAGACAATTTCATTGGTTCACTGGAAATACAAGATGGACTAACGATACTAACTACAGGCTTTTTATAAACAGTAATTACAACATCAGTTGTTGCTTTACATCCGCTTACAGAAGAAGCTTCTACTGTATATTTTGTTGTTGTTAAAGGTCTAACAATAACTGTATCGCTTTTAGAAGAGTTGAAAACAGTGGTAGGCGTCCATTTATAATTATTGGATCCTGTAACAAACAATCTTGTTTGAGTTCCTTCGCAAATTGAAGATGAGTCTGTTTTGATTTTTAATTGAGGAGCCACTACCACAAATGCACTTCCAGAATTAGATACACATCCAGTAAATGAAGTTGATTTTGCAATATATGTTCCTGGAATTCTAGTTTGGAAAACAGAGTCTGTACCTGCTGAAATACTATATTTTAAAACTCTGATATTTCTTGTATCCGCAACAATCATATTACCCAAATGGTCAAACCCAATTGAATTTGGTAATTGAAATTGGTCTAAAGCAAAACCTGAAATTCCATTGACTGATCCAGCAACTGTTACTCCAGTTGTATCTGAAAAACCCCACCTTTGAATTCGATTATTACCCCGATCACTAATGAACAAATTACTATTAGCGTCTACATAAATGCCCGTAGGAAAATTCAATTGGTTCATTAAAATTCCAGCACCTTTATTACCAGCAACTACTAATCCACTTAAATTGTTTTGACCAAACATGAGTACCCTGTGATTTTCAGCATCCGCAACAAAAAGATTATTTCGTTGATCAACAAAAAGTCCTTGGGGATTATTTAAGCTAAAAGCCCCAGTCCCAGGCATTCCATTTCCTGCAACTGTGATCACTTCATTTCCTGAATTGCTCCATTTCTGCACTCTATGGTTACCTGCATCAGCAATGTAGATACTTCCATATTGATCAACAAAAACGCTTGCTGGTGAATTCAATTGATATTTACCATTTCCCATACCATATCCGCCAGCTACGGTTCTTCCAGCGGTATCACCTCTTGCAAAAAATTGTACTCGATGATTATTTTGATCTACAACATATATATTACTACTTGCATCTACAAATACATTCGTTGGATAATTTAACTGTTCATTACCAGAGCCTTGACCTTTACCACCTGCAACAGTTCTTCCAAAAGTATCGCCCTGCTTCCAAAATTGAATTCGATTGTTAACAGCGTCGGCAACATATATATTTCCTTGTTGATCAACAAAAGCACCGGTTGGCAATCCAAACTGATTGGATTCAACCCCAATTCCATTAGCACCTGCAAATACAGAACCTACTTTATTCCATGTTGGAAATAAGCTTCCAGCACTAATATCAGGACTTCGATAAAAATTTAAACTAGCTGCTCTTTGCCCTACAATGGTAGTAGTGATTTTAGAAGCATCCGGAGAAAGACAAACAGAAGGTGTAATAATTGGAACAGATTTAAGTCCTACATTAACGGTAAAGAAACGAGTGGTTACACATCCGCTATCCGTGGAGGCGCTTATATTATACGTGATGCTAGAGTCGGGCTTAATCAAATAAATACTATCATTAATTTTAGTAACCCATTTATTAGGACTCCAATTATAATTCCTACTTCCCTTTAATTTAATTTCAGTAGATTCTCCTGAACACAATGTCGTATTTCCACTAATATTAATTGAACCCTTTGGATTAATATTTATGAAATTAGATTCTTGAACACAGCCAGCAAAAGTAGTTGCCCTTACAGAATATATGCCCCCCTGCAAAGGTTTAAAAAATGCATCTACGGTATCAACTACATATTGTTGGACCCTAGCATTTTGTTGATCTAAAATGTATAAATTACCAGAAACATCAAAAGTAAACCCAGTTGGATAATTTAATTTTTCAGAACTACCTAAAATCGTTTTTATTGTTGCATCTTGAATTGATAATTGTTGAACCCTGTTATTTCCTGCTTCTAATACATACACATCCCCAAAAGCATCTACTAAAACATCTACTGGTTGGAATAAATTTTCAACGCCAGTTCCTTTTCCCTTCTGCCCCATAATAGTTGTTCCAAAGCGTTGGTTTGGACTAAATTTTTGAACACGATGATTAGCAGAATCAGCTACATAAATATGATCATTTTTATCTACTGCAACTCCTTGCGGACTATTCAACCTTAGTGAATCTGAACCCGCACCTAACCCACCTGCAACAGTAACACCAGAAATGCCTCCTTGTGCCCATTTTTGAATTCGATGATTTCCTGCATCAGCAATATAAACAAACCCCTGCGCATCTACATATACATCTCTTGGATCACTTAATTGATTAGGGGCACCACCTTTGCCATTTCCTCCTGCTACCAAAAAACCATTTGTTGAGCCAGGGGCAAAACGTAAAATTCGATTATTGTACTGATCAGTAACAAATAAGTTACCCAAATTATCTATGAACAATCCAGCGGGCTTATTCAATTGGCTAGGCAAATTTCCATTCCCATTACCGCCTGCTACTACCACTCCATTAGGGTTATTATTACTAAACGCAACAACACGATTATTAATGGTATCCGAAACATACAGATTTCCATTATTATTTATGGCAATCCCATGTGTACCGGTAATTTTAGGTTGAGTTGCTAAATTCCCGCTAACAATTGTACTTCCAACAGTTTTTAAAACTACTTTGGATTTTTGAACAACCACATTATTGTGGACCCATTCAATTTGATAAGGGTTCCTACTAAAAGTAGCAGAAATATTATTTTCTCCAGCACACTTGGGTCCTTTAATATTCACAAATACACACTGTGCAGAAAGCTGTTGGACTCCTATTGTCAAGAACAATAAGTACAGTATTTTCATTTTATTTCTAAACACATAAGACATCTATAGATGTTCTAATTAAAATAAAAAAAACCATAAACCTCGTAAGCCGGATTCTGTTTCAATTCCATCATTTATCTGGCCACAACATTACTGTTGCGATCTTGCTGCCTACCCTGGATGGCGTTCCAATAAATTGGAAACGAGAACGAGCCGCCCTCTAACAATCCTTTACATGGCATTACAGTACCCAAGGTTTACCCGCAGTAGGTGTTACCACCCACCACCGTGAGCTCTTACCTCACATTTTCATCTTTTCCATGTTTAACCATGGTAGTTATTTTCTGTGGCACTCTCTCTTTCCCAATAAATTGGGAAGCCGGCGCTTAACCGGTGGGTTGCTCTATACTGTCCGGACTTTCCTCCCCAA